>JANMAX010000210.1:0-16248 GCA_031360075.1 bacterium
GTGAGGCGGCGAGTACCGCGGCGGTGATGCCCTCGGCGGGCTCGCCGGCGCGGAAGCGCGGGCTGGCGAGGTCGCGAAGCATGCGCGACTGCCAGCCATCGGGCAGCGTACCCTCGAGTCCGTAGCCGGTCTCGAACACCAGTTTGCGCTCTGCCATCGCCACCAGCAGCAACAGGCCGTCCTTGCGCTCGGCGTCGCCGATGCCCCACTGCTGGAAGACGCGCGTCTTGTAGCTGGACGGCTCCTCCGGAGCGGTCGTGGTCACGGTGAGCACGGCGAACTGCACGCCCGTCTTGGTGTGCAACTGGTCCAGGAAGGCTTCCAGTTGCGCGCTGCGCGCCTCGCCCATGACCCCGGCTTGGTCGTTGACGAAGCCGGTGGCCGCGGGAATCGCGGCGCGCCCGGACTCGGCCGCGGAGCCCGTGCCGGATCCCACGCCTGAGCCGGGCTGGGGTGCGGACGCGGCCGTGCCCGATGCGGCCGGGCCCGCGGGGCCGCTCTGCGCCCACGCCGGCAGCGCCACCACGGCCGCCGCCAGCACGACCGCGAGCACCCCCCGGCGCGCGTGTGCGCGCCAGGCGATCATGAAACGCGCAATCCGTCGACGGCCGCCACCAGCCGCTCGACCTGGGCCAGGAACGCTCTATAAGTCGCACGGGTCTCGTCGCCGCCGGGATGCTTGCGCTGGGCACGCATGCGGTGCGCGCCGCTCAACGCACTGGCGTCCAAGTCGTAGATCTCGGCGACGCGACCGATGGTGCGCTCCAGGCTGGTCGGTGCGGCTTCGCCATGCAGGCGCACGAGCGCACGGAACAGCGTGTGGAACCCGCTCGCCAGACGCGCCAGCGCGGCGTGCAGACGTTCGGGGTGTGCCGCGCCGGTCAGGTACTCCTGCACCAGCCGCAAGTGCTTGCCACGCAGTTCCTGTTCGACTTGCAGTCGCAAGTACGTCTGGGGCACCTCGATCGAGTCGAACATATCGACGCCTTCGAGCACCCAGTGCCGCTCCTTCAGGTCCAGCCACTCGATCGGGAAGACGTCCAATGAGCGCTGCACCTGCTGCATGGTCAAGAACATCGGGTCGACGTGCGGGGGTTTGCTGGCGTGGGGGATCACCGAGGCCGTGGCGTCCAGATGGCCCGAAGGCAGGTCCTGGGTCACCACCAGCACGTTCACGTGACGCTGGCCGGGGTCGAAGCCCTCGTGCAGCGCTCCACCGGTGATATAGGCCGAGAGGAAGTTCTCGCTGAGCTTCTCGCGCACCGGCGCCAGCCAGCGCTGGGCAGCGCCGAGGACAATCGGGGCGGGTTCGTGGCGTTCGAGCGTGGTGGTCATGACGGGAACACTAAGCGAATCGGCCGGGGGGTCAAGCAGGGCCGGACAGGCGCCTCGGAGTGGCCCCGAAACGAGCGGTGATGCCGGCCGCCCCGTTCAGGCGCGAGCACGCGCGGTGCGTGGGTGCTGGGCGGGGGAGCGCGTGCTCGCACCGCGACGCGAGCGGACGACTGGGCGCGGTTCGTGGCGGAATCACCGCGAGCAGCGGGGGCCACTTCGGCCGCTGCCGGTGCGCCTGTTCGGCGTCGATGCACATTGCACGTCACGGACCGAACTTCGTCATGGATATGCTACCCATTGAGACTTCTCCCTTGGCATTCCGGCACGGTCAATTCTACGATTGTGTCCAGTATGAAGTCCCGGTGCAGGCCGCCATGAACTCTCCCCCATGGCGGTGCAGACATCGCCGGGCCCGGGCTCTCCCCCGGCCCATCCCCACGGCGTGATCGCGTCCCGGTCACGATCGCTCTCTCGCTCTCCGAGGTCGGCCCATGCCCTCCACGTTCGCACTGCGCTGCCTGTTCCGCCCGTGGCTGCTCACCTCGGCGCTCCTGGTGACGGCCCTGCCGGCATCCGCCCAGGTGAGCAATCCGCCCGTCGCGCCGGTGTTGATCAATGCCTTCCCGTCGCGCGACTTCATCTCGGCCGAGGGCTACAACGATCTGGACCGCGTCATCATCAAGGTCATCCACCCGGACGGCACCATCCGCACGACCGATCCCGCGAACCCGCTGGCTCCCTCGGGTGGCATCGTCGAGGTGAACCATCCGGGTGGCGGGTGCTGGTTCAGCGTCACGCCGGACCTGCGTGCGTTCGACACCGTCCAGATCGACGTGGTCTCGGGCCCGAATGCCGGCCGCTCGGACGCCATGACGCTCACGAACCTGCGCGTGCACCGGCCGGTGCAGATCGACGCCACGACGCTCCAGGTGCATGGCAGCGCACAGGACGGTGCGGGCGCTCCGCTGCCCGTCGGTTCCATCGAGTGCCGCCTGCTGAGCCCCGGCGACCTGTTCGACGTCAACGGCCGCCGCACGCTGCGCGCGCCCAGCGATGGCATCATCCGCTACGACGCCCCTGGCGACTTCCATTGGACCGCGACGTTCTCGAGTCTGAGCCCGGCCGACATGTCTCGCGCGCTGGGCGCTGATTCACGTTGCATGGACTTGAGCAGCCTGACTTCGGTGACCATCGTCGAGCACGGCGCGGCCGCCTCGGGCGGCCCCATGGCCGGATGCAACGCACCGCTCGAAGTGCTGCCGCCTCTGCCGGGCAGCGAGTTGATCCCGCCGAGCGATCCCACGAACCTGGTGGGCCCGGTCAGCAACTTCAACACCGTCACGCTGAGCTGGACCCCGAGCACGGACAACGTCGGCGTGGTGTCCTACGGCGTGTACCGCGACGGCGTCGCGGTGGCGAACGTGCAGAACCCCGATGGTTTCGCGCCCGCACCTGCTCGTTTCGTCGAGAACAGCGTGCCGCCGGGCACCCACATCTACACAGTCGATGCGGCGGATGACGTGGGCAACCGCTCGAACCGGTCACTCGGCGTCAGCGTCGTGACCGTGGCACAGCCGGACCCCAACCAGCCGGCCAATGAGCCGCCGGTATTGCCGACCACCATGATCATCTTCCCGACGCGTGACTTCATCTCGGTCGACGGCTTCCTGGCCGACGACCGGGTCGACGTGCTGCTCATCCGTGACGGCCGCGTCATCTCGAGCTCCATGAACCAGATCCCCAGCGGCGGCATCGTCGAGGTGAACCACCCGGGTGGCTCGTGCTGGGACGGTGCGACGCCGGACGTGCGCTATGGCGACATCGTGCGCACCATTGCGCGCCGTCCCGATGGCAGCATCCGTACCGCCGACCAGACGCACGTCTCGGGTGTCACTGTATTCACCACGGTCATCGTGCGTGACGACGACCCGGCCACGCTCGCCAACGAGGGCAGCGCCGAGATCCACGGCAGTGCGATCGGTCAGGACGGCATGCCCATCCCGCTCGACCATCTCGAGCAGCGCATGGTGGCCCGCAACGACCGCTTCGACTTCAACGGCAGGCGGACGCTGCGCGCCGGTTTCGGCGTGGACGGTTCGCTGAGCTACGACGCCGGCAACAACCCGGGCGGCATCATGTGGACCGCGCGCTACGCCGGGCTCGACGGGGACGACATTGCCCGCCTGCGCGGTGGCGTCAGCGTCACCACGGGCAATACGTTCGATCAGGCCGAGCCGCGCATCCACTGGCTGGGTGCGAACCCGGCGCTGCTGAACGAAGCGACCATCTACGAGAACAGCGCCGGCAATGCGCCCGGCACGATGCCGGGTTGCCTGGTCGCCATGGAGCCGCTCGACACCACGCCGCCCACGGCACCGCAGGGCTTCAGCAGCATTGCGGCGGGCGCGAATGCCCAGCGCCTGTCGTGGCTGCCGTCGACGGACGACTGGTCGGTGGCGTACTACCGCGTCTTCCGCGACGGCCAGTCGATCGCCCAGGTCGGCGCGACCGCGCCGACGTTCCTGGATATGGCGCCGCCCGCGGGCCTGCACGACTACTACGTGGTGGCTTACGACCATGCCACCGCGCGTGGCGTGGGCGCGACGCCGGAACAGCAGATCGTCGCCGGACTTGGCAATCCGTACGGCAACCCCTCGGCGCCCTCGGACGCCGGTGGCAGTGTGCAGCCCGACAACATCCCGCCGACCGTGCCCTCGAACCTGGTGGCCGTGGCCAGCGCCAGTGATGTCTCGCTGTCGTGGACCGCGAGCACGGACAACATCAGCCTGGCGAGCTATGGCGTCTATCGCGACAACGTGCTCATCGCCACGGTCCTGCCGCCGGCGACGACCTACATCGACGCCGGCCGTCCTGTAGGGACCTATACTTACGCGATCGATGCCGTGGATGCCGCCAGCAATCGTTCGGCGAAGTCGCCGGCGGTGCAGGCGAGCGTCGTCGCGCTGGCCGATGTGACGGCGCCCTCGGTGCCCACTGCGGTGGTCGCCACCGTGTCGCCCGACTTGCACGGCCGTGACGTCACGATTGGCTGGGCTGCGTCCAGCGACAACGTCGGCGTTGCCGGTTACGCCGTCTATCGCGACGGTGTCAAGATCGCGGACCTGAACGGCACAACACTCCGCTACACCGACGTGGCGCTCGCGACCGCGACGTACTCGTACACGGTCGATGCATTGGATTCCGCGAACAACCGCTCGGCACAGTCGGCCGGTGCACCCGCTGTGGTCGCGAACGACCCGCCGGTCGGCGGACGCTCGTTGAGCGCGTACCCGTCGCGTGACTTCGTCTCGGCCAGCGGCTATCCGGCCGCCGAAGGTCCGTACGTGTTCGCGCTGTTCCGCGGTGGGCTCAAGATCCAGTCGGCGTCCATCAACAGCGATGTCGACGGCCTCGCCGAAGTGAACCATCCGGGCGGCGCGTGCTGGAGCGTGCTGACGCCCGACCTGCGCCCCGGTGACGTCGTGCGCATCACCAACGCCGCCGGTCTCGCCGAGCAGATCACGGTCTCGAACGTGGTCGCCGAGCGCGGCATTGCGACCGCTCCGGGCACGGTGGTCGTGCACGGCTCGGCCATGTCCGCGGCGGGCCAGCCGATCCCGATCGAGCAGGTGCAGCATCGGTTCCTCTCGGCCGGGGCGTTGTTCGAGCTCAATGGTCGTCGTGATCTGCGCGCCGGCTTCACGCTGGACGGCAGCATCGCCTATGACGCGCCTGGTTCGACGCGCTGGACCGCGACCTACACGGGCCTGAGTGCAGCCGACATGCTCAGCCTGTGCGGTGGTGTCGATGCGGCGGGCACGGTGTTCACGGCGGCCGAGTCGCGCGCCGTGTGGCTTGGCCGTCAGCCGCTGGCGCTGGTCGAGCTGACCATCCAGGAGACCGGCCTCGGGGTCATCGGGGGCCCGTCCACTCCTTGTGCGTCTCCCGCCGAGCCGTTGCGTCCGGCAGCAAGCATCGCGCCGGCGAGCCTGGCGTTCGGAGAAGTGTCCGCGCAGCCGGCCAGCACGAGTGCCGCTCAGGTGGTGACGTTCCGCAACACCGGTACGGGCACCATGAGCATCTCGCGCATCTACATCGCCGGCCTGAACCCCGCCGATTTCAGCTTCACCGGCGTCGTGCCCGCGACTCTCGCTGCCGGAGGCAGCGTGACTCTCAACCTCCGCTTCGTCCCGCAGGCGCTGGGCCTGCGTCAGGCGAACATCAGCCTGGCGTGCGACGCGGCCAACACCACCGACCTGAGCATCGTGTTGAGTGGTGTCGGTGTCATCGGCCAAGTCCCGACCACGCCAGGGGTGCCGGTCCCGTCGCTGCCGGGCGGCAACCCGCTCAGCGTGCTCAACGGTGCCGCACTCCTGAACAGCGCGATCCCGGTGCGGTTGTCCTGGGCCGCAAGCGCCGGTGCGCTGACGGAATACGAACTTCAGCAGAGCAGCAACGGTGGCGCGTGGGTCGCCGTCTCGGCTCCGCCGGGTTCGGCCACCAGCACGGTCGTGTCGCTGGCCATGGGCACGGCCGCAGCGCCCAAGAACTACCAGTTCCGTGTCCGTGCCATGAACGGCGCAGCGGCGAGCCCGTGGGCGACCGCGGCGGCGCTCAGCCTGACGCCGCTGGATCAGACCAACACGCAACTGAAGTTCAGCGGCACGTGGACCAACGCCAACGTCGCGGGTGCCTATGGCGGTTCGGTGCGCTTCAGCACCAACAACCGCAGCAAGGTCGACCTGCCGAACCGCTTGACGTTCACGATCCCCGGCAGCATCGCGTGGATCGCGACCATGGGCCCCGATCGCGGCCGTGCCTCGGTGAGCATCGACAGGGGCATTCCGGTCACGATCGACCTGTATTCGCCGACGACGCGGCTGGCGATGGTGGCGTTCGTTGCCAACAACCTGTCCGCCGGCCGGCAGCACTCGGTGTCCGTGCAGGTGCTCGGCACGCGCAACCCGGCCTCGGTCGGTGTTCGCGTCGACATGGACGGCCTCGTGATCCTGAACGGTTCGTCGGTGCTCGGGCCGGCGCCGATCTCGATCGCGCCGATCGGCGCGGAGGAGTTCCTGACCGTGCCGTCCGCCGGGATGTCGCTGGAATTCTCGCCGGTGACGCTCAATCCGAGCCGCGCCGAGGCGATGCTGTCGTTCGCCCTGCCGCGTGACGGCATGGTGGAACTGGGTGTGATGGACGTGCAGGGCCGTCTGGTGAGGACGCTGCAGCAGGGTGCGATGCCAGCCGGCGTGCAGCATGTGCAGTGGGATGGCCGCAACTCAGCCGGTCAGCGCACCGAGCCGGGCGTGTACTTCGCGGTGCTGCGCTTCGGGGACAAGTCACTGACCAAGCGGATCATCCGCGTGCAGTGAGCCCTCGGGGGAAGGGCCCGCGGGGGGTCGTCCGCACATTTGACCCCCCGCGGGGCCAAACGTAACGTTCGCAGCACCATGCCCAACATCGTCAACGACTTCAGCATCAACGTCGCAACGGTCAATGGCTCCGGCAGCCAGACCGCTAATAATGTGCTGCTCCGGTCCATCTTCCAGATGGGCATCCCGGTGAGCGGCAAGAACCTGTTCCCGTCGAACATCGCGGGTCTGCCCACGTGGTTCACCATCCGGGCTTCAAAGGACGGCTGGGTGGCGCGCCGCGCGTACCACGAGATCGTCGTGGTCATGAACCCCGAGACCGCGGCGGCCGACGTGGCCGGCATGGGGCCGGGCGGCGTCATCGTGATCAACGACGCCATCAAGCTGCCCGACGTGCCGCCGCTGCCCGATGACCGCATCGTGTATCGCGTGCCGTACGCCAAGTTGATCGAGCCCATCACCACCGACGTGAAGCTGCGCCGGCTGGTGGTGAACATGCTCTACGTGGGTGTGCTCGCCGAACTGCTGGGCATCGATTCCGCCGAAGTCGACAAGGCGCTGCAAGCGCAGTTGGGCAAGAAGCCCAAGGCCATGGCGCTGAACCTGGCCGCCGTGCAGGCCGGTATGGCCTACGCTCGCGAGCACTTGCCCAAGCGCGACCCCTATAAGGTGGCGCGCATGCATGCGACCGCCGGCAAGATCCTGATCGACGGCAACACCGCCGCGGCCCTGGGATCGATGTTCGCCGGCGTGACCGTGGTGACGTGGTATCCCATCACGCCGTCCAGTTCGCTGGTCGAGTCGCTCATCGGCTTCCTCGAGCGCCATCGCCGCGACCCGGTGACGGGCAAGGGCACGTTCGCCGTCGTGCAGGCCGAGGACGAGATCGCCGCCGCCGGCATGGTGCTGGGCGCGGGCTGGGCAGGGGCTCGCAGCATGACGAGCACGTCGGGCCCCGGCATCTCGCTCATGGCCGAGTTCTGCGGTTATGGCTACTACACCGAGATCCCGGGTGTGTTCTGGGACATCCAGCGCGTCGGGCCCAGCACCGGCCTGCCGACGCGCACCGCGCAGTCGGACCTGGCGTTCGTCTACGGCCTGAGCCACGGCGACACGCAGTTCCCCGTGCTGCTGCCGGGTTCGGTGGGCGAGTGCTACGAGTTCGCTTTAGCTGCCTTCGATCTGGCTGAGCGCCTGCAGACTCCGCTGTTCGTGCTGTCCGACCTCGACCTCGGCATGAACAACTGGATGAGCGACCCGTTCGTGTACCCCGACAAGCCATGGGACCGCGGCAAGGTGCTGGACGATGCCGCACTCGCGAAACTGGCCAAGTTCGAGCGCTACCGCGACGTCGACGGCGATGCCATCCCGTACCGCACGCTGCCCGGCACCAAGGACTGGAAGGGGACGTACTTCACGCGCGGCTCGGGTCACGACGAGGGCGCGCGCTACACGGAAGATCCGGCCGCCTACGTGCGCAATATGGATAGGCTCAAGCGCAAGATGGAGACGGCGCGCACGCTGGTGCCACGGCCGGAGGCCGTGCTCGTGCCCGGCTCCGAAATCGGACTGATCGCGTTCGGCTCGTCGCACTGGGCCATACTCGAAGCACAGTCGCAGCTGGCGGCCGCGGGTGTGAAGGCGTCGTATCTGCGCGTGCGCGCGCTGCCGCTGCATGCCGACGTCGCGGCGTTCATTGCCGCACACCCTCGCGTTTATGTGGTCGAGCAGAATCGCGACGGCCAGATGGGCGAGCGCATCCGTATCGAGCAGCCCACGCGGGCCGCTAGCATCAAGTCCGTGCTGCACTACGACGGCATGCCGTTGGACGCGCAGAGCGTCACCGACGGCGTGCTGGCGCACGAAGGCGTGGCACAGGGGGTGACCAAGTGATGGCGCGCATGCACGACACACCCAGCCGACTCATTGCGGCCCGCGGCCGCGAGGACATTCAATGACCGCCGGCACGACACCGCCCGCCTCGGGCCAGCCCGTCAATCGCATCGGCCTGCTGAAGGCCGATTACGACGGCAGCAAGACCACGCTGTGCCCGGGCTGCGGGCACAACGCCATCACCGGCGGCATCATCCAGGCCGCGTACGAAGCCGGGCTCGAGCCGCACCGGGTGGCCAAACTGTCGGGCATCGGTTGCAGCAGCAAGACGCCCGCCTACTTCCTGGGCCATTCGCACGGCTTCAACGCCGTGCACGGCCGCATGCCCAGCGTGGCCACCGGCGTGCACGCCGCCAATCGTGAGTTGCTGCTGATCGGTGTCTCCGGCGATGGCGACACGGCGAGCATCGGGCTGGGTCAGTTCTGCCATCTGGTACGGCGCAACGTGCCCATGGTGTACATCGTCGAGAACAACGGCGTGTACGGGCTCACCAAGGGCCAGTTCAGCGCCACCGCGGACATCGGCAGCACGCAGAAGGGCGGCAAGACCAACTACATGCGGCCGATCGACCTGTGCGCGCTCGCCATCGAGCTCGGCTGTGGGTTCGTGGCGCGTTCGTTCAGCGGCGACCAGAAGCAGCTGCGGCCGCTGCTGAAGGCGGCGTTCGCCCATCCCGGCACGGCCGTGATCGACGTGATCAGCCCGTGTGTGACGTTCGCCGATCACGAGGGCAGCACCAAGTCGTATGCCGCCGTCAAAGAGCACGACGCGCCGCTGCACGACATCGATTACGTCCCGTACTTCGAAGACATCACGGTCGAGTACGAGCCCGGCACGACGCGCGAGGTCGACATGCCGGACGGCTCGAGGATCGTGTTGAAGAAGCTGGCCGCTGACTACGATCCGACCAACGCCGATGCCGCGATGCAGACGCTGCGCGACGCGCGCAACGACGACAAGCTGATCACCGGCCTGCTGTACGTGAACACCAAGGCGCACCGGTTCGACGACGAGATCAAGCTGATCGACGAGCCGCTGGCATCGTTGAAGCTGGATCAGGTGCGGCCACCCAAGAGCGTCCTGGACGGCATCATGAGGACCTACCAGGAAGGCAGCGCGCCGGTGGGCGCGGGCGGCGGTTGATGTCGTTGCGCGAGCTGCGTGTGGCGTTCGACGAACGCGCCACCAGCTACGCGCTGTGGCCCGAGCTGGCGCAGGGTCAGACGCGCGACCGCGTGCTGGAGCGCCTGAATCCCGTGGCCGACGAGACGCTGCTGGACCTGGGCTGCGGCCCCGGTGCCATGGCGCGCGCGGCCGGTCCGTTCGTGAAGCGCGTCGTGCTATGCGACCTGTCGCCCGCGATGCTGCGCCTGGCTGGGCTCGAGGCGCGCCGCGCGCAGCGTCTGGTGCCGCCACGCGCGGCCGCCGATGCATGCGCCCTGCCGTTTCGCGAGGGTGCGTTCGAGCTGATCGCTTGCCGTCATGCCGCGCGCCTGTTCCGAGAGCCCGCCCGCGCCGCCGCCGAGATGCGCCGCGTGCTGCGCCGCGGCGGTCGCGTGGCCGTGTGCGACGTGATGGCGACTGGAGAGCCGGGCGTGGACCGCGTGGTGCACGCGATGGAGGAGATGTTGGCGCCGTGCCCCGTGACGCTGCTGACCCCCACGGGATGGGGCGACGTGCTCACCGCCGCCGGTCTGCGCTACGACTGGCACGACCAGCCGCTCGCCGAACTCGACGCCGGGCGCTCGTTACTCGATGCGTGCGCGCGCTGCGGGGTGTCGCAAGACGCGTGCGATGCCGCCCGGCGATTGCTGCTCGACGCCCCCGAGAGCGTGCGCAAGGCACTCGGCGTGCTGGCACATGGGACGGATGTGATCGTACACATGCCGATCGGCGTGGTGGGCGCGACGCGGGTGGGGTGAGGCCGGCACCTACCTGCTAGGCCACGCGCCGGCGTCGCTTCGTGGTCGTGAACGCCACACGGATCCCCGCACGTCCGAGCATCTCGACCAGCGTATCGATACTGAACCGGTCGATCTTGCCGCGCGTGAGGTCGCTGACGCGCGGCTGGCTCACGCCGAGCATGTGCGCGCTCTGCGACTGGGTGAGGCCCCGGCGGTGAAGCAGCTTTGTGAGTTGGACCATGAGATCGGCGCGAACGCGCAGGTGCTCGGCCTCCTCCGGGGGGAAGCCGAGGTCCGCGAAGACGTTGCCGGATGACCGACGAACGCGGATGGCCATCTAGTGGTCCTCTCTTCTGCCGCGGCGCGCGATTAGTTCCGAGAGCCGCTTGCGGGCGATGTCGAGGTCGTCGCGCGAGGTGCGCTGCTGACGCTTCTCGAATGCATGAAGCACATAGACGGCTTCGGGAAACCGAGCCAGGTAGAGCACGCGATGTTCCTGGTGCGTGTGAATGCGGATCTCGAGGACTCCAGATCCCACGGTCGTAAGCGGCTTCCAGTCGTCCGGCGGCAGTCCGTGCTGGACCAGCCCGAGCTGGTATCCGGCCAAACGCCGAACACGCGCCGGAAACTCGCGCAAGTCATCGAGGGCAGAGCCGAGCCACAGAAGCGGCTTGTCCACCATGGCCGAATTATATAACTACTTGCATATCACCTGCAAGGATGAACCTGCCTCTTGCGGCCGAATGGGCGAACCCGCTGTGGGCACCGACGTGATCGTGCGCATGCCGATCGGCGTGGTGGGCGCGACGCGGGTAGGGTGAACGGGGTGGACAGTCGTCGCCAGAGGCTCCGCCCTAGCGCTCCGAGTCACGACCTGAGGGATTGTGTCTTGGGCTCAGCGGTTGTGATGGCCTCTTCTCGCTACTGTTCGCTTGGTTCACCCGCCCCCGCAGACCGGCCGGTCCCGCTTACGGCCAAGCCCGCGGGGGCATTGACGTGTCCGTGCGACGTACGTACAATATACGCACACCCGAACTGGCGTTCGAGTGGGACCCAGAGAAAGAAGCGGCGAACCAGCTGAAGCACCGTGTCGGCTTCTTCGAGGCAGTGGCGGTGTTCGTGGACCCGCGGGGCGTGCTCGTCTCGGATCCCGACCACTCTCATGACGAGGAGCGTTTCGTGCTCCTGGGATTCGGTTCGTCCGCGCGCATCCTGGTCGTTGTGCATTGCTATCGGGAAAAGGACGCCGTTGTTCGTATCGTCTCGGCTCGGCCAGCCAACCGGTTGGAACGGCGGCTCTACAGCGAAGGGCTCAGCTCATGAGAAAGCATTACGACTTCTCGAAGGGGATCCCCAATCCCTACGTCAATCGCGTCAAGAAGTCCGTCACGATCCGGTTGGATGAGTCGTCGCTGGTGTACTTCAAGGCCATCTCCGAGCAGCTCGGGATCCCTTACCAGACGCTCATCAACCTGTATCTGCGGGACTGCGCCATGCGGAAGAAGAAACTGGCGATGATCTGGAAGCCGGGAGCCTGAACGGCGCTTGGCTCGAGTGCCGCCTGGCTGCGGGTGTACGGTGACGGTTGCTGGTTTGTGCGGTTGATCCGTGACCCGCGCTCGGGTGGTACACGATTTGACGAGTGTGACGCTCATTGTGACGTGCCGCGAGCAGAGTGGAGGCGCGCGATGGTGACTCAGGTGTCCGTGCGCATACTGGCTGTGCTGGGACGCGGGAAGTACACGCGTTGGGCGGAGCAACTTCCCCTGGCGTCGCTGGAGGCGATCCTGTGCGCGGCGATTCATCGAGGAGCCGGGGGTCGGCGTCCGGTTGGGGTGATCCCCCGGTGCCAGGAGTCACATTCAGCACACGCAGTCGCGAGTGCGTGATGAACGCTCCGCGAACCGCAGGCTGTCGTTGCCTCTCGCCGCACGATCGACTCGACTGCGTCATGCAGAAGCAGAAACCGACGATGACCTGGAAGCCGGCGAAGTGAGCCAGCCGGCTGTCGTGAGAGCGGGCGAGTCAGTCTGTGTTCTCTGCTGGTTCCGCGACGTCATGCTTGTGGGGGAGGGGCAAGATGGCCTTCAGTGAGGTCCAACTCGCCGCGATCGATGCCACGGTCGGAGAGCTTTGCCGTCGGAAGTCGCCGGCGCATCTCGCCGCCGAACTGCGACTCGACTACACCGTGGAGCGGCACACGGTGACCATCATCGAGAGGCGCGCCCCCTGGCGCGGCGGGGAGAACTGGACAGCGCAGGGCTGCGCTCGGTTCAAGTACGCCGCGCGCGAGAAGCGCTGGAAGCTGTACTGGATGCGGCGCGACATGAAGTGGCACGCCTACCAGCTCGATCGCCCAATGCGGTCTCTCGCGGCCCTTGTCGAGGAAGTTGAGGCTGACGAGTACGGTGCTTTCTTCGGGTAGTTCGCTGGTGTGATCCGCGACTCCTTGGAACGTGCTGCGGATCCAAGATGTTCAATGCAATCGTTTTAGCGTATGCTTGACAAATAAGTAAAGTCTGCTATGTTTGTTGTGCGCCCGCGACGAGACCGCCCCGTCTGGAGTACACCGTGGCGCCGATCCCGGAGTTCACGGCTGATGGTGTCCTGCCTGTTGGCGACCACTCCGCGACCCTGGCGGAGCTGATGCAGAGCGTGCTGGTCCTCGGGCCGAAGCATGTCCCCATCGGTTGGGATCGCCGGTGGCGTGCTGAGCTCGTGGAGAATCTCGGCGTGCTGGTTCCGAAACTCTGGGCGGTCGGCATCGAGGAGGTCTTCGTGGACGGCTCGTTTGTCGAGACCAAGTCCCATCCGGGGGACATCGATGGGTACTTCCGCTGCGACCTCGACGACTTCTTGTCGGGCCGGCTCCAATCGCGCCTGCACGCGGTCGATCCGAGCGGCGTGTGGAAGTGGGCACACGAGGACCGATGCCCCGTGGAAGGAGAGTACCTGCCAAAGCTCCCGATGTGGGAACGCTACCGGGTGGAGCTCTACCCGCACTTCCCCGGACTCAAGTCCGGCATCCGGAATGAGCTCGGCGAGGCGCTCGAGTTTCCCGACGCGTTCCGCCTGTCCCGCCCGAACTTCATCCGGAAGGGGATCGTGAAGCTGGTGAGGGACGAGGTGGTGCCATGATCAAGACGGACCGCGAGTACAAGGACACGAAAGAACTGATTCGCCTGCGTGAGGAAGCGTTCATCGAGTCCGAGAGGGACTTGGCCGCCCGGGGTTACACCGCTGAGCAAGTAGCCAAGCTGCATGAACCCATGCGCACGTTCCATATGGGCATGGTCGATGATGTCGAGTACTACGAGCGGCTGAAGCGCGGCGACATCGGCGCGGCCCAGGGGATCCGGGCGCTGGGAAAGCACCTGATCGGGCTGCGCATTGCCGCCGGGATCACCCAGCGCGAACTGGCGCGTCGGATGGACGTGCACGAGTCGCAGGTGTCACGCGACGAACACTCGGACTACCACGGCATCACACTGGGCCGGGCCGAGAGCATCGCGCGGGCGCTGGGCTTCGCGCTTGAGTACCACGCGCGCCCGCGCACTCCTGGTGCCGGCCTCAGCGACGTGGACGACCTGCCGCCGCTGGCGTAGGGGTAGCGTGGCGGATGCCTCACGCCACCCCGCGCCCGGGCCCGCCCGGAGCGCTATAGTCCGCCCGCCGATCTGCTGATTATTCGGGAGGGAGTTGGTGTCCCGCTGCCCCGGGACGTGCTGAGACGCCACGGAGGTCCGCTGATGCTCAAGTCCATGCTGCGCCTGCTGCCGTTCCTGCTGATCGCGATGCTCGCTGCCCCCGGCTGCGGTGGTGCCAGGAAGGGTGCGGCGACCGCGCTGGCCGCCGCCGAGGCGGAGTACGCCAGGATCGTCGAGGACGTGAAGAACCTGGCGCCCGACCAAAACACCGAGATCTCGGCCGCGTTCACGAGTGCGCACGAGGCGCTCGCCAAGGGTGAGATCGCCACGGTGGTTCAAGCGGCCAAAGACCTGAGCTCGCGCATCAAGACGCTGGCCGAGTCGCTGCCCGGGTTACGCACGCAGCTCGAGGGCGACTGGAAGCAGCTGGGCAGCATCGTGCCCGGTGCCTTGGCCGCGCTCGACAAGAAGCTCGACGACTTCGGCCAGCCGCCCGCGGGCATGCCCGGCCGCGACAAGTTCGACGCCGCCACCGCCGCGCTCGACCGCATGCGCATCCAGTGGGCGGAGGCTCAGACACTGGGAGCGAGCGGCAAGCTGGCGCAGGGCGTCGCACTCGCCACGCAGGTGAAGGACGAGGCCGTGAAGGTGATCACGGACTTCCAGGAAGGTTCGTAGGGGCCGGCCCAATGGGCAGCGGGAGCACCAGTGCGAACCGCGCCCCGCCCAGGTGTGACGAGGACAGTTCGACGTCGCCGCCGTGCGCACGGGCGACCCGTCTCAGGATGGGTAGCCCAAGCCCGGACCCCATCTGGCTCACGCCGGCTCGGGCGCTCCGGAAGAACGGGTCGAAGACGCGCTCGCGTTCGGCTTCGATCACGCCTGCCCCCTGGTCATCAACGACCAGCCGCGCCTGGCCTGATGCTTCGGTCAGGCGCACTTCGACGCGGTCGCCCAGGCGTGTGAACTTGAGGGCATTGTCGAGCAGATTGCGAAGTGCGCTGGTGAGCAGCGCGACGTGGCCGCGCACGAGCACTTCGTCGGGCGCCAGCAGGTGGACATCGCCCTCGCGACCGGGGTACTGCGGCAGCACGTCGGCCAGTGTCTCCCTCGCCAGGTCGCCGAGGTTCAGCAACACCACGGCGCTGTCCTGGTGCGCCCCGGTCTCGCCCGAGCGATGAAGCAGCAGTATCGCTTCGACGAGTTCGCGCATCGCTCCAACCTGCTGGCTGCATCGCCGCACGCCGTCGGCGGCAGGGGAATCGGCGGCGGTGCGTTCGGCCAGCAGGTCCAGTTCGCCGCTCATGACCGTGAGCGGTGTGCGCAGTTCATGCGAAGCGTCGGCGGTGAGCCGGCGCTCCGACCGGATGGCGTCGTCGAGCCGCTCGAGCAACCGGTCGAATGACTCGGCCAGATAATCCACTTCACGCAGCCCCGAACGCGTGCCCAGTGAGCGCGGCTTGTTCTCCACCGCAAGGCCCGCGGCACGATCGGCCATGACCGACAGCGGCCGTAGTGCGCGCGACACCATGAAGCGACCGATCAGCAGGCTGATCGCCACGATGGGGAGCGCTGCGATCAGGAGCGAACGCGCCAGCGCCGACAGGCTGGCCTGTCGCGCGATATCGGTGACGCGCGCATCTATCCGGGCGCCGAGCGCGTTGACCGCTCCGGCGGTGAAGCTGATGCCCGTCTGATGTGGAGGAACATCCGGCGCGGCAGCGGGTGCTTCTTCGAGCCTGGCGGAAGGTGTCGTGAACGAAGACGCCAGCAACCGCCCGCGTGAATCATGAACCTCGATCTGCACGCCCACCTCGCGACCGTCTTCGATCACCCCGCGGGCCACCGTGAGAGTGTCGGGTTCCTCTGCGAGATCCTCCACATACGACGCCGCCAGCCGCTGCGCGGTCGTGGTCACGAACGCCTGGCGCTCGCGCTTGAGCACCCGGCCCGTCACCCACAGGGACAACACGCCGAACGCGAGGATGGCGCCGATCACGGTGAGCTGTTCCAGCACCGTCAGCCGGGTGACGAGTGAGCGAGTCACGAGCCAACCTCGAACGCCAAGCCCTTGCCGCGGACCGTGCGGACTC
>JANMAX010000118.1:0-11922 GCA_031360075.1 bacterium
TGTAGGCGACGGTGGTGGCGGTGCGTTCGACGGCAAGCAGTGTGTAGGCGCGCCCGCCGAAGTCACGGGCGAACGCCGTAGAGCCGCCGTTCAGCCGGCCAGACAGCACCTGCCACGCGTCGGTCCACACCAGCCCGGTCGCCGGGCGGCTGTGCGGGAACTCGGGCCACAGGATGAGCCGGAACTCCTCCGACTGGAGGCACAAGCTCAACAGGGAGTCCGGGGTGTCGCGGTGGAGCGCGCCGCAGATCGCGCGGCCGAGCCCGTCGAGGGAACGGGCACCACCCGTGAACGGCATGGCCAAATACGGTGCACTCGGCCGTCGCCCGAGCTTCTCGGCAAGGGAGTCCGGGTCGACCAGAGGCTGGTAGCCGGGCGAGTCCTTGATCGAGACGAGACGTTTGGGGGCCGCCGCCGGGGTGCTGGCGCCGGTGGAGTTCGCCACGGCGATCCAGCTGCCCGCCAGCAGCAGCACCGCCACACCGAACGTCACGAAGTCGCGATGGCGTGCCATCACGACCCCAGCGTCAGCGAGACGCTGAACGTCCGGCCGGTCTTGAAGCGTCGCGACTCGACCGTGCCCTCGAGTTCGCGCACCGCGGAATCGAGCAGATTGCCGGCGGCGAGCTTGAGCCGCACGCCGCTGAACGGTGTGAGCGTGGCGGCGGCATCGAGCGTCGTCAGCGCATCGAACTCACGATTACTGCGCTTCTGCGTGAATCCGACACCGTCCGTGACCTTGAGCTCCTTGAGACGGCGGCCGACCGAGGACGTCAGCACGCTGAGCTCGCTGCGCCCCGACGGAGACGCCCAGGTGAGCCCGACATTCAGCATGTAGGGCGCCTGGCCGACCAATGAGTGCCGGGCATTCCCGAGGTTCGTGGTCTGCGAGAGCTGGATCTCGGATCGCACCAAGGACAGATTGGAGTTCAGCGAGAGCGGCCTGAGCGCGCTGGCCAGGTGTCCCAGGCTGGTGCGCGCCTCGAGTTCGACCCCGAGATTCCGGCCGCCGTCCGAGTTCGCCGGCTTGGTGATGTCGCCAGGGAAGTTCGCCAGTTCGATCGGGTCGTTGAAGCGCTTGTAGAAGAAACCTGCCGCGAACACCTCACCGATGCTCGGGAACGCTTCCAGGCGCAAGTCATAGTTGGCGATGAGCGAGCGGCGCAGCAGCGGATTGCCCGTCGTGGTGCTGCCGTTGGCCTGTTCCTGGAACTGCTGCGGTGACAGGTCGTCCATGTCGGGGCGGTTGAGCGTGCGGCTCGCGGCGGCACGGATGTTGAGCTTGTCGTTCCATGCGAACGTCAGATTGGCACCGGTGAGCCAATCGGTCGAACGGAACTCGCCCTCCCTGACCACGTTGTTAGTGTTGATCAGGCCGTGCGATTCGATGTTCTGGCCGCCGAACTCGCGACGCAGGCCCACGCTGCCGCGCAGGCGCTTGCCCAACGGCAGGTCGGCATTCACGAACGAGGCTTCGACCAACTGGTCCGCCCAGTAGTTGTCGTTATCGGAGCCCAGGAACGCGGAGACGCTGCGCGGGTTCGCGCCGTTGTCCTGATAGAGCGACTCGGGTGGGGCGTCGCCGAACGTGCTGGGTGCGAAGCGGAACATGCGGTAACGGTTCTCCCGGCGGCGTGACTGACGGTCGTATCCGGCGACGATACGGCCGCTGCCAAGCCGGGCGGAACGGTAGGGCAGCGTCACCTTTGCCGTGGTTCCCCAGCCGTTCTCCTGCAGGTCGCCGTACTCGCGAATGCCCGGCGCCAGCACCCAGGCCGGCGTGTCGGTCTCGAGATTCTGCCGGTAGCGCGTCTCGCGCTTGTCGGGGGACTGGCGGCGTGAATCGTTGCGCGCGAACGTCCAGTCGAATGTCGTGTGCGCGAGGCCCGCAAGTTCGTGCTTGCCTTCGAGCGCCACAGAACGCAGCGTGCGCTGCACGTAAGACAACCGGTTCACTCGCCAGGCGACCTGGTCCCACTCCTTGGGGTCACGGCCGGAGTAGGTGCGGACTTCGTCGTCAGCCTTGTTCAGGTAGATGCCGCGCAGTGAGAGGACCTGGCTCGGAGACGGCCGCACGCTGAGCTTGGTGTTCGCACCCAACTGGACGGACTCGTTCGAACGTTCCCCGTTGTAGGTGCTGGTGACGACATCCGGGTTCTCGCTGTTGGCGAAGCGCTCGACCTCGCTGCGTCGATCGAACGATCGCGAAAGCGTGACCGCCTGGATCAGCCCGATGGGCCGGCCGAAGACCTTGGCCTCGTTGCCGTAGGTCACCGCGTAGTTCCCGTTCGGTATGGTCTTCATGTTCTTCGGCGACCAGACGTTGCTGAACGCCGAGGCGGAGTAGGTGTTCTGGCCCTGGCTCACGGGGACAGCGACGCCGGGCAGCGCACGATCGCCGGCGCCGAAGCCGAACACATCGGCTCGGCCCGAGGAATAGCTCAGGCGGTTCTTGAAGGTCGTGCCGGAGCTCATGCTCTGGGACGCGCTGAAGGTCCATGCGCGCTTGCCCGGGAAGTCCTTGAGGTGCAGTTGTACGTCGCCGCCCGAGAACTCGCCGGAGCGGTCCGCCGACCATGTCTTCTGTACGACGATGTTGTCGATCAGCGCCGAGGGAAACAGGTCCATCGGCACGACTCGCTTGCCCTGCTCGGGGCTGGCCACACGCACGCCGTCGACCTCGGTGGAGTTGTACCGTTCGCCCATGCCGCGCACGAAGACGTACTTGCCCTCGGACACCGACAGGCCGGTCACGCGCCGCAGAACATCCGACGCGTTCTTGTCGGGAGCGCGGCGGATCTGCTCGGCGCTCACCGCATCACCCAGCGTGGCCGCCTTCCGGCGTGTTGCCAGCACGGAGGCATCGGTGTTCTGCTTGGCCGTGGCCTCGACGACGATCTCCTTCTGTTGGATGGCCTCGGGCTCGAGCGTGGTGCTGAACGGCAGCAGTTGACCGTCTGTGAGCACGACGTTCTCGATCCGTTTGCGCGCATAGGACAGCGCGCGAACCTGGAGCGTGTACCGTCCCGGAGCGGCCTTCAGCAGGAACGTGCCGTCGGCGTTCGAGAGCGCCCCGATCTTCTGCATCGTGGTATCCGCGGGAATCAGAAGCAGGTCGGCGAATCCGATCGCCTCTCCGGTATCCGTGGCGACGAGCTTGCCCTGGAGGGTCGCGAACGCCGAAGCGCTGGCGGGTATCAGGGCCAGCAGCGAGAACATGACGAGCGACGTGAGTGCAAGAGCCCACGCCGGCAGACGTGGGTGCGAGATCGAGTGCGCATGACGGCCCATCCGTTCAGCCTCCGAAGTCGGGGGGAGTCGTTCCCCCGCTGGTCCAGATTGCAGGCCCTGACAACCGGAAGGCAGCGGAGCCCGTGGGGCCCCGCTGCCGTACCGGATGATCAGGACGCGATGTGTCGTGTTGCCAAGCGTGATGTCGTGACGCGCCTGATACGTGCGACGGATGGCAGTCCGCCGTACCTCAGTCGACGCGGACGATCTTGCCGGTGCCCTGGCGACCGTTCGAGAAGACCTTGTAGAAGTAGACCCCGCTCGGGACCTTGGCTGCAGAGTTCCAGGTCACCGAGTGCTGGCCAGCCGCCATCTCGCCGTTGACGAGCGTGTCGACCAGTCGGCCGTTCGCGCCGTACACCTCGACCGTCACCTTGCCGGCCTGCGGCAGCGCGAAATCGAAGCGCACGTTGGTGCGGAACGGGTTCGGGGCGCTGTTGGCGATCAACACCGAGCCATGTCCGACATTGACGCCTGTCGTGGCCGCACTGCAGAACAGCGCCGGGCCCGTGGGGATGGCCGCGCAGTGCGCGGTCCACGTGGCATCCGTGTCGATCTGGAAGCCCGAGGTCTTGTAGTTCGTGACAATCGAGTTGATCACCACGCCTGCGGTGGCACGGCGCAGGTTCACGCCCGCTGGCGAGCCGGGGAACGTCGGGCCCGTGCGCTTGTCACCGACCAAGGTGAAGTTCGAGACCGTCGGATTCGAACGGCCTGCGCACACCAGTTGGGTGAACGGGGTGACGTCGTTGTTGTCGGCTTCGATGCCCTTGTCGCCGTTCTGTGTTCCCGACGGGGCGAACAGCGGCGTGCAGCGCACGATGACGAACTGCGCCTTGCCACGGTAACCCTGCTGCCAGTCGAAGCCGTCGTCGCGGCCGTCACTGCAGATGAGGTGCTTGACCTGGGCCGTGCCGCCGAACGTCTCGAAGCCGTCGTCCGCGCCACGGTGAGCTTGCAGGTACTCGAACACGGTGGCGTCACCGACGGCATTGTTCGTGAACGTGTTCAACTCGTTGTTCGGGGTGATCTCCTTGCCCGCGTACTCGATGCGGACGTACTTCAGGATGCCGGAGTTGTCGTGGTCGTCATCGCCGCCGTAGAAGCCCACGGCGCCGCCCTCGGCCGCAGCCGAGTCGCCCGCGCAGCTGTTGGCGTTGTTGACGCGAGCACGGCCGTTGATGACCAGGCCGCCACCCGCACCGACATTCTGAGCGCCAGGAGCGTCATCCGACGTGATGATGATGACCGAGTCCTTTGTGCCGACCGCGAAGATCTTGGAGCCGCGATCGATGCGGACCGTGCCGAGCGTCGCGCGCTCCTCGAAGATGACCGTACCGGCCGCGATGGTGAGGTTCGCACCGCCCTGCATGCGGAACTGGCCGCGCACGACATGGTTGCTGTCCGCGCCCCAGAACTGGTCCACGTTGGCGATGATATTCGCGTGGACGACCGTCGGACGCGGGTCCGGCATGCTCGGCAGGTGCAGGTCCTGACGGCCTGCGCCGGTCGAATCCCAGTAGGTCCAGCCCAGGGTCCAGTCGTTGTCGGGGCCGATGGCGCCCACGTAGCAGGTCTGCTCGAAGAAGCCGTCCGCCGGGACCGTCAGAGCGTAGGTGTAAGCCGGGCTGTCGAACTTCGGCTGGAAGTTCGGGATCTGGTTCGCGACGTAGGCGGCGTTCGGCAGCAAGGGGTCCGAGTACTTGTTGTTCGTGAACGACACGGTGCCGAGTTGGGCCGCGTTGTAGCCGGGCGGGCAGTTGAGTACGGCGGCCGTCGGGGCGCCGACGAACTGGCCGGCGAGCGTTCCGGTGGCGTTGTTGTTGAAGAGCAGGTTGCCATCGACCACCAACTGCGCCGAGGAATTGCTCGTGGCGAGGGCGGCGAAGCCCAGGGCGAGCACGGCGCAGCGGAGCAGGTGGGTTCGATCAGTCGCGAAAGGACGCATGGTGTCTCCCTCACAGAGGATTCGCTGTTCATCGTGGACGAGCGGGACGTCTGGCCATTCACCGCGCGGGGGCAGCCAACCCCCGCCTGGAGTACCGCCAGAGGCGACATCAGCGCGGAAGTGCAGCGTCCCCGCGTTGGCGGCCTCGACCACGGAGTCAGCGTGCGAGGGGGGCGCCAGGGGCTTCGTGCAGCGACTTCCACGACTGCGCAGCACAGTAGGGGCGGGACCGCGCGCAGCCCGTGACTGGCAAGTGAACGAACGGCCAATCCGTGTTACCGGGCGGTTGCGAGCGTTGGCGGAACGCAGGGGCGGATGGGCGATCCTGTCGCGCCCGCCGCGCCGGAATACTTGCCACAGCGCGGGCGGGGCATGCATTGTTGGCGGATGATCGTGCTGGTCGCACCCCTCCAGGAGACCGCGATGCGCCACGTACCTGAGATCCGTTCGGCTGCGATGCTCGCGGTGTTTCGCTTCGCGGTGTGCACCGTCCTGTCGGTGTCGCCATGGTTGGGGGTGGAAGGCGCGGCTGCCACCGCCCCGGCCGCCGCGGGGATCTCCGGCACGAGCCAGGCGCCGGCCCGTGAGGCCCCCGCTGCCCGCCGTCCGACCGCGAGCGCGCCGACCTGAAGCGGCTGACCCGGTGAGGGCGCGCCGCTCCGGGGGAGCGGCCTCAACACACGCTGGGTGTTCTCGCAGCGTTGGGTGGACACGTCGCTGCCGCGTCCACGCTGGCGCAGCACGCTCAACTACCGCGTCGTGCCGCGGCTGCAGCTTGGACTCGAGTGGAACCCGGGCGCCAGGGAACTCGGCCCGCTCGCCACGCTCTTCCTGCTCACCGAGGGAGAGCAGCGCCCGGCCGTGTTCATCGGCACGAGTTCGGACCGCATCGGCTCGCCCGCGGGCACGCAGTCTTACTACCTCACCGTGGCCAAGTATGTCCCGGCGTTGCGCGTGTCGCCCTATGCGAGCGTCAACTGGTCGGAGTGGGACGAACGCATGAACCTGCCGTTCGGGGCCAACATCGAACTGGGCCGCGGGCTCTCGGTGCAGCCCATGTACGATGGCAATCGCACCCACTTGCTGGCGAGTTGGGCGAACCAGCGGCTGTCTGCCACGGTCGTGTGGGCGTGGCTGGAGTGTGTCGGTGTGGCGATGTCGGTCGGATTCTGAAGGGATCAGAGGGGGCAGGATGGCAAGGGGCGCACTTCGATGCATCGCACTGCTGGCGGTACTGAGCGTACTGGGGCCGTTCCCTGCGACTGCGGGTGGCGAACACAAGGAGCATCGCCCGCCGGCCGCGAAGCGTGAAGCGGCCGCGACCGGGCTCTGCATGGTGTGCAAGGTCAGGCACGGCGAAGCCGAACCCGAGCCCGTGAAGGCGACACGAACGCACGAAGGGGCGTCCTATGGCTTCTGCTCCGAGGACTGCGCCAAGGAGTTCACGTCGGATCCGCTCGCGTATCTGCCGCCGGAGTTCCCGCGCGAGGCCCCGGGCTTCACGCTCACCGACCTGGCCGGCCGCTCCGTGAGCCTGGAGTCCCTCAAGGGCCGCGTCGTGTTGCTCGACTTCTGGGCCACATGGTGCGTGCCTTGCCGCAAGTCGATGCCCGAGTTGCAGACCCTGCACGAGCGCTACTCGGCGCGCGGGCTCACGGTGCTCGGCGTGTCGATCGATGAGAAGGCGGACGCCAAGGTGAGGAAGTTCATCGCAGACAAGGGGTTCACTTATCCCGTGGCGGTGGATTCCCCGAAGCAGCCGGCGTGGCAGGAGTATCGCGTGAAATCGATTCCGGCAGCCTGGTTGATCGACCGCGACGGTCGGATCGTCGCCCAGTGGACCGGAGCCGCGGCCCCGGCCGCGGAACTCGACGCACGGGTACGCGCGCTGGTGGGCGGGGAGTAGCGGTCGCGCACCAGCGACGAACGCGGGATTCCCGGCCGAACGCGCCGGGAGTACAGTCCGGCTCTCGCGCCTTGAACTTGGCAGTTGTCGACGTCTACAAGGAGAGTCCCCACATGCCGGTCCAGCCCATCAAGTCTGCCGTCCTTGCCGAGATCCAGCGTCAGTTGAATCACGAGTGGAGTGCGGCCCACGGCTATACCGCACTGGCCGTGTGGTGCGCCGAGCGGAACCTCAAGGGCTTCGCCCAGTTCTTCCACAAGCAGTCGGGTGAGGAACGCGAACACGCGCAGAAGTTCATGGACCACCTGCTCGACCGTGGCGCAATGCCCGAGTTGGTGGCGATCCCGGCGCCGAAGACGAAGTTCAAGGATGTGCTCGAAGCCGTGCAGCACGCGCGCGGGATGGAGCAGGTCAACACCGCCGGTATCCACCGAGCCTACGAGGCTGCGCTCACGGACAAGGACTACGCTGCCCAGGTCGCGCTGCACTGGTTCGTCTCCGAGCAGGTCGAGGAAGAGGCCTGGGCCGACGAATTGGTCGCGCGAGTCGAGGCGGCCAACTGCGCGGGCGGCATGTCCTCGCTGGATCGACATCTGTCGGAGATCCTGGGCGCAAAGGCACACTAGGGCGGACTATTCATGAGCCTGCGGCCGGTTCATGTTGCGGCGGCCCCCGCCTCCGGAGGTCAGGCTTGGGCCGGCACTCGGCCCGCCACCACCGGTACCATCCAGACCGCGTAGCGCTCGGGGTCGCGCAGGTCGGCGATCATCTGGTCGAAGTGCGCGCGGGCTTCGGCGGGTGAGAAGCGTGTCACCTGGGAGATGGGCTCGGCGTAGCCGTCGCGCCATGCGACGAAGATCTCGGCGAATGTCTCGCGCGGCACGCGCAGCGTGTCGACGATCACGTACTCGACCGAGATGTCGGCCAGCCCGAGGCGGTGGAGCACGGTGTAGGTGTTGCGCCCCACGAACAGGTCCACGCCAGTCGAACCGCCGAACGCGCGCGGGGTCTCGTGCCAGAACACACTCGGGTCCAGGGTGCCGTTCTGGAAGTGGATCATGTCGTAGTCCTCGGGGATCAAGTGCAACCAGCCCCCGGGCTTGGTGACCCGCTTGAGTTCGGCGATGACGCGCTCGGCGTGCGGCACCGAGTGCAGCACGTGGCGATTGAGTACCAGATCGAAGCTGCCGGCGGCCGCTGCCAGGTTGAAAATACTCTGGTTCGCGAACGTCACACGTTCACCGAACTCCGCGCAGCGCTGGCGCGCCAGTTCGAGGCTGGCGTCCAGCACGTCCACGCCCAGGATGTGCGCGCGCGGGAACATCTCGGCCAGGCGGGCGGTGCACTCGCCGGTACCACAGCCCGCATCGAGGATGCGCAACTCGCCCGCGAGCCCGTAGCGCTCGATGAGCTTGGACTCCTGCGGCCAGATCGCACGCGTCTGCGCCGACAGCGTGCGCACCATGGATTCGTCGGCCATCTGCTTCACGTGCGGGTTCAGGTCGGTCACGGCAGGGGCCTCGGATCACGGGTCGGAGTGCTTGCGGCAGGGCTCGCCAGTCTAGCGGAAGCCGGGTCGCGGGATACGATACCCCGTGGCTGGGGGGCACGGCGCGGACCTTGCAGTGTAGCTCCCCGCGGTGGCAATCCCGGGGCCGAGCGCCAGCGCGAAGCGGGCACCCCGAGCTGCCGCATGTCCTCACAAACCGGCCACTTCGCGCGGCGTTCGCCTCTGGCTTGGCCTGTGCGCGGCGGTGCGGGCGGACGCCTTGCCTGGCACGGATTGCAAGGCGAAGCCGGAACTTCAATCTGCGGGCACCCCCCGCAACTCAGCAAGGGAGATCCCCATGAGCAGGATCGTCGTCGGGCAGGAGAACGCCACACCCATCGAGCTCTACTACGAGGACCACGGCTCCGGCACTCCGGTGCTGCTGATCCACGGCTGGCCGTTGAGCGGTGCGTCGTGGGAGAAGCAGGTCGGCGCACTTCTGGCCGCGGGGCATCGGGTCATCACGTACGACCGTCGCGGTTTCGGGCAGAGCAGCAAGCCAAGTGTCGGCTACGACTACGGGACGTTTGCCGAAGACCTCCACAAGCTCATCCTCAAGCTGGACCTGCGCGACTGCGCGCTGGTCGGGTTCTCGATGGGTGGCGGGGAAGTGGCGCGATATCTGGGCTTGCACGGCAGCGATCGCGTCAGCCGGGCGGTGTTCCTTTCGGCCATCACGCCCTGCCTGTTGAAGAGCGCCGATAATCCCGACGGCGTCGACGGTTCGCACTTCAAGGACACGCAGAACGGGGTGAGCAGGGACCGTCTCGCGTTCCTGTCGGCGTTCTTCGCCAAGTTCTTCAACGTCGATGTGCTGGGCGGCAAGCTGCTGAGCGACGAGGTCGTGCGCTACTGCTTCAACATCGCCGCGGGCGCGTCGCCCAAGGGCACGCTGGACAGCGTCTCGGCGTGGCTCGCCGACTTCCGCATGGATGTCGCACGCATCGACATCCCGACGCTCATCATTCACGGTGATGCCGACCGGATCCTGCCGGCGGCATCCACGGCGATTCCGTTGTCGAAGCTCATCAAAGGCTCGCGCCTGGTGATGGTGCCGGGTGGGCCGCACGGCGTCACCTGGACCCATGCCGAGCAGGTGAACCGCGAACTGATCGCCTTCCTGGCGCGGCGCACGCCGGTCGCAGGCGCCTGACCACCGCCAGCTGGGGATCGCGGCGGCATACACGCGGAAGGGGCTGGTTTCGCGAGTCGGGAGCCCTCAGCCATCCCATGACCGCCGCGGCGCGCGCTCCGGTCTGGCCCACGCTGATGGCCATTGCCGACCGGAAGGCCGCTGCGGCGAAGCCGTCGCCGCACACCCCATCCCCGCGAATCCAAGCCGAGCGCCGGTCCCGCCGTGCGGCCCACGCGACGCTCGAAGCCTGCCGGCGGCTCACCGCTTCGCCTCACCCCGGGGCGCGCTGGGCGGAGGCGGATGCCGCGCGCGAATTGCGCCGGTTCAAGCCCCCGGAAATCATTGAAGAACTGGGTGCGGGCTTGAACTCCCTGCCGTGCAAGGCCGTGGCCCTGCCCCCGCCGGGCTGCGTCGGCGTCAGCCCGGTGGCCGCTAGCTGCTGTCGTCGCAGCGACCTGACGCTTGCGCCCCGGTCAAGCCCAGGGTGGCACCGTTCATGCGTTCAGACCCCCATGTTGCGGCATGGCATGTTCGAGCCGCACTTCACGACGGATGAACACTACCGCGACTGGGGGATCACCCGATGCGTAACCATACCCGTCACTGGACCACAATGTCGTCGTTCGTACTGATGCTGGCACTGGTCGGCTGCAATTCGGCACCGAAGTCCGGTTCGTCCGCGGCGACCGACGCGAAGACGGAAGAGCAGGGTGCGGGCACGGGCTCAGCCACGGCCGGTGCGCAGAGCGCCCCGGAACTCGGGCGGGCTCGTTCGTACGCCGTGTTGAGCGGTTCGACCGTCACCAACACCGGCAGTTCGGCACTTCAGGGCGATGTGGGCGTGAGCCCGGGCACGGCCGTGACCGGATTCCCGCCCGGCAGCAAGACCGGCTCGACGCACGCGGGTGATGCACCGGCCGCCGCCGCGATGGCGGACCTGGGGCGCGCCTACGAAGACGCCGCTGGGCGTTCCACGAACCCGGTCTCGCTCGACGGTAACTTGGGCGGCCGCACACTGACCCCCGGGCTCTACAAGTCGTCATCGTCGCTCGAGATCTCGTCGGGCGACCTCACGCTCGATGCCGGCGGCAATGCCAACGCCGTGTTCATCTTCCAGGTGGGCTCGGCGCTCACCGTGACTTCGGGCCGCGCGGTGATCCTGAGTGGCGGTGCGCAGGCTGCGAACGTCTTCTGGCAGGTCGGCTCTTCGGCGACGCTCGGCACCAAGTCGGTGTTCAAGGGCACCATCCTCGCCGACCAGTCGGTCACGCTCCAGAACGGCGCGGCGCTGACCGGTCGCGCGCTCGCCCGCATCGGCGCCGTGACGCTCGACAACAATGCCGTGGTGATGCCCAGCTAGTGTGGCGTCCTGGATGTCGTGTGCGTGGATCGGCGAGCCATCGTGGTCGCTGGCAAGGCGCGACGACGAAGTCGTATCGGGGAGATCCGCCGGGCAGGAGCCACGCAGCCGGCGGCGACGAGGGCTGTTAAGGAGAGGACCCGGCGGCTGTTCCCGCGGTTGAGCTGCGGACCGTCTGTATGCATTGCTTCGGCGTCGGTCAATAGTCGGCGACGCTGTCGTCGGGGCGGGCGTGCGATCCGGCGCTCCGCCCCCCGACGTCTGGTCTCGCGCCACTCGCAAGGCTGATCCTGGGCGAGCGCGACCAGCGTTCCCCCATGCCCCCGATGCACAGGCACCGAGTGGCGTGGCGGGCAGCCCCGGTCGTGAGTCAGCGGCCGCCGTTCCCGCCGCTGCTGTCCTGCGCAGGCTCCGTGGGCTGGACGAACTGCCAGCCGAAACGGCCCTTGATGCACAAGTTGCCGAGCGTGATGGCGTTGTCGAGCGGCGACGTGGCCTTGACCAAGCGGCCGTCCTGCACGTGCAGGCGTAGCGTGCAACCCACGCCACAGTAGGGGCAGATGGTATCGGTCGCGGTCTGCCTCGCTTCGAGCCACTGGTCCTTCGCGCGCAGATCGAATTCTGACTTCACCATGAGCGCGCCGGTCGGGCATACCGCGATGCAGTTGCCGCAGTACACGCACGCGGAGTCATCGAGCGGCGCGTTCATCTCGGTCGAGATGCGCGCGTCGAA
>JANMAX010000149.1:0-17355 GCA_031360075.1 bacterium
GATTCGGTACGCGATCCGCCGCGAATGCCGTGACCTGCGCTACCAGGTCACGAGCCCCGAAGCGCGCTGGGAGCCTCGCGGTCCTTCGTTGTCGATCGCACGGAGGAGCGGCAACCCGGGCAGCACGCAGCTTGCGTTCGAGGTCGTGGGCGCAGACCGCGGCGCGCTCGAGGTGAGGGTCTACGACCTTCAGGGTCGTGAGGTGGTGAGGCGCACGTTCGTCGCATCGGGCGCAGGCCGCGATGCCGTCACGATCGACGTCGCGGGCGACCTGCGCACCGGCCTCTACCTCATCCGGATAAGCTCACAGGATGGTCGCATGTCGCCGGCCACGAAGATCGCCATCCTGCGCTGGGTCTGGCACGTCGGGGTTCCTGGCCCGTGTGCGTCGGACATCGGTGGCCATGCGGTTCCCACTCGGACGGCTGGGGTACGTTCCGGATGAATGCACGACGCGAACACCGACTGCAGGTCTTGAGAGGAACGCTCACCTATATCGTCGTGTTCGCCTGCAGTTTTGCAAGCGCAACCAAAGCGCTCCCGCCGGGCCGTGCTTGGGCTCCGGTCGACACGCTCAAGGTCAACGGCCACGACTACATGGTTCCCGATCGGTTCGAGCCGCCGCGCGATGGTCGGATCGAGTTGATTGCGACCGGGTATCATGGCCAACCGGAGCCGACCTACGGGCATCGAACCTACGGGCTTGTCTGGAATGACTCCACTTGGAGCATTCGTTGGAGCCTGGATGAACCCGCCTACACGATGTGGCCGGCTCTGACGACTCCGGACCGCCAGATGCTGGTCTGGAAGACCACGCTGCCGCGGGTCGACGCCTACTACAGCTTCCTGGTCACGGCAGACGTTTTGAATGGCGTGGTCACAGCGCCGGACACGATCGCGCGGGTGGCAGCCGATGCCTTGGTGTACTCGGGAACAGCCTGGGGATCGCGACGCTGGGTAGCGGTACGTGACGAAGATCATTCGCTTCCCGGCTTCCCGGAGGTCCTGCGGATCTTCCGAAGCGATGCCCCTGGCGCCTGGCAACTGATGGGGTCGACCGGTATGACGGGGCGGCGCGGCATGCGGCTGGTCGCCGTGGACAGCAGCACCGCCATTCTCTTGTCTTCAGATTTCCAGACGGGCATGCGCTGGGGCTATCTGAGGGATACGTTGTTCCACGAGGAACCGGTCAAGTTGAGCGACGATGTCCTCGTGAACAGACCGGCCTTGGCTCGGACGATGGATGGCGGATTGTTGGCCGCTTGGGATGGTGCTCCTGACCTCCCGCCGGACTATACCGACCGGATCGTGATCAGGGAGTACTCCGACGGGTCGTGGACAGCACCAGACACCCTAGCCATGCGCTTGCCGCCGGACCGCAGCCTGCTCTCCTACGATGTTCAGTTCAGCCCAGAGGGGACTACACGCCCCGCTTTGACCTGGTACGGCTACTCACCCTCCGGCGACGCGGCATACTATGTGTGGGCATCTTTCCCGACGGACTCCAGTTTCGGCGTCGGGGAACGGATCGAGGGATCTCGCAATGGGGTCAACCCGAAGATCCTCCGCGACGAGAACGGCGACAACTGGGTCGTGTGGTGGGAACCTTTCAATGGGATCTACTGGACGCACAGTCACACGACAGCTACTTCCTCAGTGCCCACGGTCACCGACCAGTTGGGTCGGCCGATCCTGAACTGGCGGCTGAGTGAGTCGGCTCCGGAGACGTGGTGGGCGGTTCTGCGAGCCGAGGGCGATGGGCAGTTCAAGCCGGTGGCCCGCTTGCGCGCCGCGAGCGATACGACGATGGTCTGGTCCGACAGCACCGCACCCACAGGCATCGTGATTCGGTACGCGATCCGCCGCGAATGCCGTGACCTGCGCTACCAGGTCACGAGCCCCGAAGCGCGCTGGGAGCCTCGCGGTCCTTCGTTGTCGATCGCACGGAGGAGCGGCAACCCCGGCTGCACGCAGCTTGCGTTCGAGGTCGTGGGCGCAGACCGCGGCGCGCTTGAAGTGAGGGTCTACGACCTGCAGGGTCGCGAGGTGTTGAGGCGATCGTTCGTCGCATCGGGCGCGGGCCGCGATGCCGTCATGATCGACGTCGCGGGCGATCTGCGCACGGGCCTCTACCTCTTGCGGGTAAGCTCACCGGACGGTCGCATGTCGCCGACTGTGAAGATCGCCATCGTGCGCTGAGTCCTGACCCGTCCAGGTCCCTGACGCACCGGCGGCGGACATCGGCGGTACTCCGACGCCAGCTTTGACGGCCGCTGTCCCGCTGGCGTTCAGCGCAGCGCGATCACTCTAGCGACAAATGGTGACCGGGGGATGCGCCCCCAGTCACCATTCTGTGTTCATCGCCGCATTCTTTCACCGCGGCTTGGTTGTCGCCCGCCTACCGCCGCGGGGGCCGGGCGAAGCCGATGTCGCCATCGCGGTCCGAGAGCCGGCTGCGGAAGCGCCGCGTTGGGTAGATGCCGAGGGCCTGCAGCCCCGAGGCGTATTCGTAGCGGAAGATCAGCTGGTCCACGGCGACCGGATTCGGGGTGAAGTTCGTGTGACGGACGCGGTCGTTGCTGCGCTCGCCCCAGCCCGTGCCGGGGAACGAGCCGCCGTTCTCCTTCTCGCCGCGCACCATGTTGTCCTCTGCCTGCGGTGCGATGCGCTTCATGCTGGGTGCCGGGGCGCCGTCCTTCGATTCTTCACGTGCATCGCTGCGCGCTTCGGGTGCCAGTTCGGGCAGCGGGGCGCCCGCGCTGGGCCCGCTGTCGAGGTAGCCCGAACGGACGCGGCCCCAGGTCTGCCGCCACGGCTGCCGTTCATTGAAAGTCACGACGCGGATCCAGCCCATGTCCGAGTTGGCCTGGCCGGTGCGCTCGGCGTAGCTGCGGCGTTCATCCACGAACACGAAGCGGCGGACTTCCTGCATCGAGGTGCGCCAGCCGCGGATCGTGGCGGACTCATAGGGGTCCAGCACGTACATGGGTTCGTTCGAGGTCAGGCCGGTGATCTCGCCGTTCAGCACGTTCAGGCCATCGACCGCCATCACCACGGCGACCCGGCGATCGGTGTTGTTGCGCAGCACGACCGAGTAGTTGCGGCCGGCGAACGCCTGGAAGTAGCGGCGGTCGTCGTGGCCGGGCGCGAAGAAGAGCGGCGCGGCTTCGCCGTCCACACGCAGCTGCACGTCGACCAGGCGGCCGTCGGCCCACGTGTTGAACGCCGGGCGGCGGTTCCAGTCGTCGCTGCGCCAGACTTCGTCCGAGGCGCGTGACGTGGAGACGGCCGTCGCGAGCAGCGCGGCACCGAACAGTGCTGCACCGATGACGCGGAGCATCGAGGCGTTGGAAGCTTCGCTGCGCTCGAGGGCGCCGGCGACCGGGTGGAACGTGCGGCTGGCGTTCATGGTGCTCTCCTTTCGGGTTCTGGCGCTGCGATGTCGCGATACCTGTGCAGTCACGCAGGAAGTACGCCAGCGGCCGGGCGATATTCCGCACCGTCGGGAAAGGGCACGAACAGGGCTCCCGCAACGACTTGCGACCGGGGGCCGCGCGGCGTCCGGCGGTCCGCGGCGCGCCGGCGCCACACCGGGTGGCGCCACCGCCTCGCCGCCCGCCGGGTCATTGCACGCAGGCGCTGCCCCCCCGGAGTGAATCGCCGCACGGGGCGCGGGCGGTCGGGAGCGTGCAGCGCTCGGTTCGAAGCGGCGTTACACGCCCATGATGCGGTAGCCCGCATCGACGTAGAGCACTTCGCCGGTGGTGCCGCTCGACATGTCCGTGAGCAGGAACAGCGCGGCCTTGCCGACTTCTTCCTGCGTGATGTTGCGCTTCAATGCCGCGCGCTCGCCGTGCTCTTTGTAAAGACCGGTGAAGCCGCGGATGCCGCGCGCGGCCAGCGTGTTCACGGGGCCCGCGCTCACGGCATTCACCCGGATGTTCTTCGGGCCCAGCTCGAACGCCATCTGGCGCGTGGCCTGCTCCAGCACGGCTTTGGCGCTGCCCATGACGTTGTACGACGGCACCGCGCGCTCGGCGGCCAGGTAGGTCAGCGACACGATCGCGCTGGGATTCTTCTCGAGCAGCGGCAGGACGCGGTTCGTGACATTGAGCAGCGAATAGGCGCTCACCTCGAGCGCCAGGCGGAAGCCGTCGCGCGACGTGGACACGAACGAGCCCTCGAGATCCTCCTTCTGCGCGTACGCCACGCCGTGCACGAGCATCTCGATCGAGCCCCAGCGCTGCGTCAGCTCGCGCGCCACCGCGTCGATCTGGGCGTCGTCCGTGACGTCAAGCGGCAGCACGATCGTGCCGGGGATGGTCGCGGCCAGTTCCTCGACGCCGCCCTTCAGGCGCTCGCCGGCGTAGGTCAGGCACAGCGACGCACCCGCCACGTGCAACTGCTGCGCGATGGCCCACGCGAGGCTCCGGTGGTTCGCCACGCCAAGGACCAACGCGTGCTTGCCGGTGAGATCGAGAGTGAACATGGCGGGCGCGACTCCTTGGTGACGGACGGGGTGCGGGTTCCAGCTGCACAGAAGTTCGAGTGACGGGCCGCCGGCCAGCGTACAGCAGGCCGGCGACCAGCGGTCAGGTGGACTTCTGCCGCTCCCAGACGCGGATGGGCAGGATGATCACCTGGATGCCGGCGAACTGCAGCCGGCGCTGGATGCTGAACGCGGTCTCGTGGTGCAGCGTGCGCGTGAACAAGGTCTCGCGCTGGAACACCAGCTGGCCGGCGAACACGATGGAGCGGCGGAACTCCTTCTGCAGGTCATGGCAGATCTGCTCGAGTTCCTCGATCAAGTCGGTGCCGAGCGTGAAGCGGTACTCACTGTAGTAGCCCATCTTCATGGCCAGTTCGACGTATTGCTCCAGGTCCTTCTGGACCTTGGCTTCCAGCGCCTGCACGCTCTCGGTGCCCTTGAACTGGCCCGAATCCACCAAGCCGACCGAGACGAAGACCAGGTTCTTGAAGTGGCGCGGGAACATGCGCTGCACGGTGAGCAACGTGTGGATGCCGAGACCGGCGTAGGACTCCACCAGCACGATGGCCGTGGGCCCGTCGGGCGCCAGTTCGGGCGTGTGTTCGCGTTCCGGCATGGGCAGGTCGGAGAGCACGTCGTCCAGGCTCTTCAAGACTCCGCGCACACGCAGGTAATGCGCGCGCACCGCCATGCAAATCAGGATGAACGCGCCGGTCACGGCCAGCGTCACCCAGCCGCCCTGCGTGAACTTGATGACCGCGGTCACGATCAGGATGCCGCCCGTGACCACGGTGCCGATCGCGGCCAGCGCGATGCGCCGGCGCCAATGCGCCTGGGTGCGGCGCACTTCCCACCAGTGCCGCACCATGCCCAACTGCGACAGCGTGAACGTCAGGAACACGTTGATGGAGTACATGACGACCAGCAGCTTCACCGCGCCATGGGTGTAGGTCAGCGTCACGATGGCGGCCAGACCCATGGTGATGATGCCGTTCTGCGTCACGAGGCGCTCGGACAAGTGCGCGAAACGCTTGGGCACCCAGTTGTCCACGGCCATGGCGGCGAGCGTGGCGGGGCCGGCGAGGAAGCCGGTCTGCGCGGCCACGAACAGCAGCGCGCCTTCCGACAGCAGCGTGAAGACGACGACCCAGCCGCCGACGTGGACGCCGCCGATCGCCCAGCTCTGCGAGAGCTGCGTCCACAGCGACGCGTTCAGCGTGCGGCCCGGCTCGTGGTGGACCTGATTCAGCAGGTAGCACAGCAGGATGCCGCCGGCCGTGAACGCCAGCGACATCGCCATGTAGGCCATGGTCTTCTTGCCGGTCTCGACGCGGGGTTCGCGCAGGATCGCGGTGCTGTTGGACACCGCTTCGATACCGGTGAACGTACCGCCGCCCAGCGAGTAGGCGGTCAGGAACAGCCCGATGAGCCCGAACATGCCGAGTTCGTGGGACGCGGCGCGAGTGTCCTGCACGGTGGCGCTCAGCATGGGGCCGAAGTCGTGCAGGTGCGTGCCGATGCCGAACAGGATGAGCGCGAAATGGGTGATCACGAACGCCACGAAGATCGGCATCAGGATCGCCACGGACTCCTTGATGCCGCGCAGGTTCAGGGCGGTGAGTCCGCCCACGACCACGATCTCGCATACCAGCTTCCACTGCGCCAGGTCCGGTGGCAGGAACGAGAAGATGGCGTCGACGCCAGAGGCCACGGAGATGGCGATCGTGAGCACGTAGTCGACCACCAGCGCGCCGCCCGAGATGATGCCCGGGGTCGTGCCGAGGAGCTTGGTGGCCACCAGGTAGCCGCCGCCGCCGCTCGGGAACAACTCGATGATCTGAGTGTAGGACGCACTGATCAGGAAGACCGTGAGCACCATGGCCACGGTCAGGTACAGTGCCAGATGGGTGTGTGAGCCGAGGGCGAGGTACGCTTCCTCGGGACCGTAGGACGAGGACGACAGTCCGTCGGAGCCCAAGCCGACCCAAGCGAAGAACGCGATCAGGGCAAGCTGGTGGTGGATCTTCGGATCGAAGAGGTTCTTCCGGCCACCGACGATGAGGCTCCGCAATCGTTCGAGCACCGGTGGAAGCTAGGGAATTGTCCGGTTTGTTTCAAGCGCGGCCCCGGCGGGGTGCCGGTCGCGCGCGACTTGCGCCGGGAGGACGAACGTGGAACGGCTGCAGAGTGCAGGGAAGTCCGGGTTCCGTGGCATGGTTGTGCGCCGCGGGCCGGTCGCGCGCGGGAGGGTGTCGTGCGCATGCGCCTGCTGCTGAGCACGGCGGTGGTGGCGCTGCTCGCAAACGCCACGGCGGCCGGGGATCGTGCGCAAGCGAGCGTTGCGGTGTGCGCCGTGCAGGTGCCGGTGCACCCGGGCACCGTGACGCTGCCGCGTTTCGCGCTGTTCGGCTGGGTCGCGCCGCCCGCGGACTCCACCACGCCGGCGCGCTACGCCGAACTGGCGGAAGCCGGCCTCAACGTCACCGTGCTGGCGTGGGAGGATCCGGGCATCGTGCCGGAGAACCTGCGCCGCCTCCAGTATTCGGCTCCGCTCGGCGTACAGAACTTGCTGCTCGACCAGCGGCTGGATCGCGTGCACGAGCACGAGCCCTCGTCCATGGCGGTGCTGGATTCCATCGTCACGGCGTATCGCGACCAGCCCGCGTTCCTGGGCTACTATCTGGGCGACGAGCCCGGTACCGAGCGCTTCTCGCGGCTCGGCGAATGGTTCCGGCTGCTGCGCGCGCACGACCCGCTGCATCCGGCATGGAACAACCTGATCGGACGCAGCGCGTTCGTCAGCCGCGAGGCGTGGCTGGGCTACATGCGCGATTACATCGAGGCCACCCAGCCCGCGGTGCTGTGCACGGACCACTATGATCATCTGGTCGGCCGCGATCGCGGGCAGTTCATCGATAACGTCGCCGGCACGGCACAGGTCGCGCGCGAGTACGGTCTGCCGTTCTGGGGCATCGTGCTGGTGATCCGGCATCTCGAGTATCGCGAGGTCGACGACGCGCTGTTGCGCTGGCAAGTGGCACAGTGGCTGTCGTATGGCTCGCGCGGCATCGGCTACTTCACCTACTGGACGCCCGCTCCCGACCCCGACCCCGCGGTGGGCTGGGCCGAGGGCATGATCCGCTGGGGCACCGGCGAGCGGACCTCGCACTACGATCAGGTGCGCGTCCTGAACCTACGCCTGAAGCCGCTCGGGGAAGCACTCGCCGGTCTGGTGTGGTTGTCGACCGAGCACAGCGGCGGCACCCCGCTGGGCGGCACGGCGTTCGCGCCCGACTCGCTGGTCTCAACGGTCGAGGGGCGCGTCTCGCTCGGCACATTCGCCGATGCCGGCGGCTTGCCGTACCTGTTCGTGGCGAACCGCGACTCGGCCGCGGCGCAAAGCGTGGCGCTCGAGCTCGTCGGCGAGCGGCGCGCCGAGCGCATGACCGACAGCGGCGGCTGGGAGTCATGGCCGACGACACCGGACGCGCACGGTCGCCGGCTCGAACTCACGCTCGCGGCCGGCGACTTCACGCTCCTGCGCCTGAGCGGGACGTGCGGCAGCGTGAGCGCGGGCGAGTGCACGAGCACGCTCGCGGTTTCGCCCAACCCCGCCACCGGACGCGTGCGCTTCGCCGCGACGGGGGTGCGCGGCGGCAGCTCGCTCACGCTGGTCGATCTGTCGGGCCGCCATGTCTGGACGCGTGCACTTGTCGGCGACGCCCCCGTGCTCGAGTGGGATGGGCGCGGCGACGATGGCGCGCGCGTGCGGCCGGGCTGCTATTGGGCGCGCCTGAGCGATGCGCGCGGCACGCAGGTGCGCCGCGTCGCGTGGCTGGGAGCGCGGTGAGCGCGCCGTCCCGCCGCAGCGCTCCGGCCCGGCCGGCGGCAGGCGCGACCCGGCGGCAGCCCGCGCTGAATGGCAACGCCCCGAAATGGCGGAGCGTGGCCGCGGTGACGCGCGCGGTGGTGGCGTGCGAGGCATGCCCGCGCCTGCGCTCGCATTGCGAGAGCGTGGCGCGCGAGAAGCGCCGCGCGTACCAAGACGAGACCTACTGGGGCAAGCCGGTGCCGGCGTTCGGCGATCCGGCCGCGCGGTTGGTGGTCGTCGGCCTGGCGCCCGGAGCACATGGTGCCAATCGGACCGGCCGCATGTTCACCGGTGACTCGAGCGGCGACTGGCTGTATGAGGCGCTGCATCGCCATGGCTTCGCCGCGCTGCCCACGAGCGCGTCGCGCGACGATGGCCAGCAGTTGCGCGATTGCTGGATCACGGCCGCCGGCCGCTGTGCGCCACCCGACAACAAGCCGCTGCCCCGGGAACTCGAGCGCTGCCGGCCCTACCTCGCCGCCGAGCTTCGCCTGCTGAGGCGCGCCCGCGTCGTGCTCGTGCTCGGCCACATCGCGCACGAAGGCTACCTGCGCGCGTGCGGGGCATGGGAGCGTCTGGCGGCACGCGAGCGCCCGGTCTTCGCGCACGGTGCCGAGCACGTCATGGCGGGAGGGGTCGTCCTGCTGTCGAGCTTCCACCCGAGCCGGCAGAACACGCAGACCGGGCGGCTGACGCGCGCCATGTGGCATGGCGTGTTCGAGCGCGCGCGCGAACTGGTCGAGCGCGGTGCCTGAAGCGCGGGCGCGCGCAATTCCATTGGCGCTCCGGCAACGCGATGCTAGCGTGCCGCACTCGAGAACGTCCGCAGCACCCGCTTCGCGCTGGCGGTCCCGCGACAACTGATCCGCGCCACCCCTTCGAGACCCGCGCATGACCACGGCCGCGCCACTGGCCCGCAAGGGCCTGCTCGACATGAACGGTTACCAGTGGACGGTGTTGTTCGCCGCCTGGCTGGGCTGGGGCTTCGACGTCTTCGACGGACTGCTGTTCAACTACGTCGCGCCCAACTGCGTGCCGACACTGCTGCACCTGCCGCTCGGCAGCCCCGAAGCCAAGGCCGCCACGCTCCGCTACACCGGCATGCTGACGTCGCTGTTGCTGGTGGGCTGGGCCGTTGGCGGTATCCTGTTCGGCCGCATCTGTGATTCGCTTGGCCGCACACGCACGCTGTTGTTCACCATGTTGCTCTACTCGCTCGGCACCGCGGCGTGCGCGTTCGCACCCAACCTGGCGTGGCTGGCGTTCTTCCGCCTGATCGCGAGTCTCGGCATCGGCGGCGAATGGGCCGCCGGTGCGGCCATGGTCGCCGAGGTCGTGCCCGAACACCGCCGCGTCGAAGCGGGCGCGATCCTCTACACCTCGTCACCGCTCGGGTTGTTCCTGGCGACGTTCGTGACCTGGCAGATCCAGGGTGTGCACATGAGCGCGCAGCCCGAGACCGCGTGGCGCTACGTGTTCCTCACCGGGCTCATCCCGGCCGCCGTGGCGTTCCTGGTGCGGCTGTTCGTGAAGGAACCCGAACGCTGGAAGAGCGTGGCGCGGGCGGCAGCCCCGCCGCGGCTGGCCGAACTGTTCTCGGACCAGTACCGCGCGACGACTTTGTCGGGGCTCGCCATGTCGGTGGTGGCGCTCATCACGTGGTGGAGCTGCAATGCGTTCATGCCGCTGGTGGCCAACGGGCTCGCGGCGACCACGGCCGCCGCGCAGCAACTGGATCCCGCCGCGGCGCGCCGGCTGGGCGAGGAATGGAAGGCGCTCGCCACCAACTGCTTCAACCTGGGCGGGCTCCTGGGCACGTTGTTCACCGTGCCACTCGCGAAACACCTGGGCCGCCGGCCGATGTACTTCCTGTACTTCCTGAGCGCCGGCATCGCCGTGATGGCCGCGTTCGGCCTGCCCATGGAGCCGCACACGCGGCTCTACATGTACTTCTTCATCGGACTCACCGTGTTCGGCGTGTTCGGCAGCTTCACGTACTACCTGCCCGAGCTGTTCCCGACGCGGCTGCGCGGCACCGGAGCGGGCTTCTGCTACAACGCCGGCCGCATCGTCGCGGCGGCCGGGCCGTTCGTGGTCGGCAGTCTCGCCGCGCGCGGTGCGGGTGCGCTCGGCGCCGCACTCCAGGTCCTGTTCTGGGTCGGCGCGGTACCGCTTGTGGGGCTGCTGCTGCTGCCGTTCGTGGTCGAGACGCGCGGACGCGTGCTCACCGACTGACCGCGCGCCGCGCGCGCGCCGTGCGATCGCGTTCGGAGTCCGGCGCTCGGCAGCGCGAGAGTTCGCACGAGCATCCCGCGCCATGTTATTCGCGGCAGCGCGCTTCGCGCTTAGTGAAATTTTGCGATTGACGCGCGAGCCCGCCGCAGGCATGGTGCCCGCGACATCTCCGAGGTGCCCCGCACGATGCGGGGGAAAAGGGAAGCGGGTGAGAATCCCGCGCGGTCCCGCCACTGTGATGGGTGAGGCGCAGTCGAACGCCACCGGATGCTCTCGGGCAGCTGGGAAGGTGGCTGCGCTCCGGAACACGCGACGGCTCTGTGTGACTGCCACGCAGCAGGTGGCAAGTGCCAGAGCGCGGCACGCGGTCCGGGAGCCCTCAGTCAGGAAACCTGCCTTGGAGCCATGGACCCGACGCCTCGTGTGACAGGCGCCCTGGACTCGAGCCTTTCGGCCCCAGTGCGATGCTCTCACCGCGCGCTGGGGCCTTTCGATTGCGGCGCGAAGGACGCCACGGATCGATGCTCGAGGCTCTCATCATATGGGCGGCGGTCAGCGCTGCCCCTGCGCTGTGCGTGCGCGACAACGCGGCGTCGTTCCCAGACTCGGGAGCGGTCGCCGAACCGTCCGACACCTCGCTTCACGCCGTGTCGCGCACGCCAGTCTTCCCGAGGCCGGTGGCGATCCTGCCACCGGTTCTCGTGGATGCCACGCGCGAGGGCGCCGCGCTCGAACGCGCCCGCCGGCGCGCGCCGACCGCATTCGTCACGCTGCTGACGAGCGGCCGCGAAACCCGCGCGGGGTCGTCACTCGCCGATGTGCTGGCCGAGTGCGCGGGTGTGCGCGTCACGCAGTACGGCGGTCTGGGCGCGTTCTCCACCATGTCGCTGCGCGGCGCCCCGCCCGGACACGTCACGGTCCTGCTCGATGGCGTGCCGCTGACGTCGGCCGCCAACGGCATCGTCGACCTGGCCGATGTGCCGGCCGGCTCGATCGAGTCCATCGAGGTCTACCGTGGCGCCAGCCCGGTGTCGTTCGCGAGCCCGACCCCCGGGGGAGTCGTGAACCTGCTGACCGAGCCGGGCAGCCGCGAGCGCCGCTTGCGGCTGGTGCGCGGCTCGTATGGCACGGGTGAGGTGCAGGGCAGCGCCGGCGCGCAGCGCGGCGCGTGGTCCGCGCTCGCCATGGGGGGCTGGCAGGGAAGTGACGGCGACTACGCGTTCCTGGACGACAACGGCACGCCACTCGAGCCCGCCGATGACGCGCTGAGCCGGCGCGACAACACACGCTTCGATGCGGCATCCGGACTGCTGCGCGCCCGCTACGCGCCGAGCGGATGGCTGCAGGGCTCGGCGCACGCCGAGTACTTCCGTCGCGGACAGGGCGTGCCCGGGCCCGGCTCGGTGGCGGCACACACCTCACGCTTCGGATCGGAGCGCACGACGCTCGCGGGCGATGCCCGGTTCACGGTTGGTGCGGCGTGGCCGACACTCACGCTGCGCGCGAACGCCGCGCGGGCGCGCTCGCGCCTGCGCGACAGCGCCGGGGAGTTGGGCTACGGCCGCGTCGACACGAATGAGCGCTTTGACGACGGCGGCATGTCGCTGGAGGGCACGGCCCCCGCGCGCTGGCGCTGGTTGGGCTTGAGTGCGGGGGCGGCGCAGCGCGGCGAAGCCGCCGACCCCGCGGCCCCCACGGCCGGCCTGCCCGATCCGCCGGTGAGCCGGCGCGCCACGCGCGCGGCATGGTTGACCGCCGAGCTCCATGCGGCCGCGGACCGCCTGCTGCTGCACGCCGCGCGGCGCTGGGACCGCCAGGACGAGCACGTGCAGGACACGCGTTCGACCGGCGCGCTGCGCGTGCGCGACACGCGCCGCACGCTGGATGCGCCGCAGGTGGGCGCGCGACTGCGAGTCGCGCAGGGCGCCGAGCTGCGCGGCAACTGGTCGCGTGCCATGCGGGCGCCGGAGTTCGATGAGCTGTTCGGTATCGATGGCTCCGTGACCGGCAACCCGCTGTTGGTGCCCGAGCACAGCGAGAGCTGGGATGCCGGCGTGGTGTGGGCGGGCACGCTGGGCGTGCTCCATGTGAGCGCGGACTGGTCGCGGCACGCAACGCATGTGACCGACATGATCCTGTTCGAACGCAGCTCACCGCGTGGTGCGCGCCCGGTCAACGTTGGCGCGGCGCGCTTGTTCGGCGAGGAGGCGGCGCTGCGTGCCGGCTGGCAGGGCTGGACGCTGTCGGCTTCGGCCGCTTGGCTGTCGGCCACCGACCGCAGTCCGATCGCGTTCTACCACGGCCGGAGGCTGCCCCAGCGCGCCGAGCGCCAGTCGTTCGCACGGCTGGTGTGGCAGCGCGGGCCGTGGAGTGCCGCCTCCGATGTGGAGTACTCGAGCGATACGTTCCTCGACCGCGTCAACTTCCGCCGCGCGCCGTCGCGCACACTGGTGGGGGCGATGCTCGGCCGGACCTTCGGCCGCGTGCGGGTGCTGGCCGAGGGGCGGAACCTCGGGGACCGCCTGGCCGAGGACGTCGCCGGCTTCCCGCTGCCCGGGCGCACGCTGTTGTGCTCGGTGGCATTCGACCTGGGGGAGGGCCGCGCTTCGCGCTGAGATGTGAACGCTGACCCCGCGCCCGCCTGCTCGCCGTCCGTGACGCCCGTGCGACCCCGTGTCCGGATGCAGCGGTCGAACGCGTCAGACCTGCAGTCCGTGCCCGCTTCCCGGTTGCCGCCCGATTGCTCGTGAACTGTCATCTGCCCTGGAGGATATCTTGTCCCCGATCGTCTTTCGTGCCGCGCTTCATGTCGGCTTGCTCGCTGTGCTCCTGTCCGCTGGCCCGGTCGTCGCGCCGCTGCACGCCGCGCCGCGCGCGTTCGTGGTGGAATCGGACTTCGCGACCGGCTCGTTCAGCGGCATCGATGTCGCGACGCGTGCCCTCGCCTGCAATGTCGCGAGCGTGCACTCCGACGCACGCGTGCGCTGGTACAGCGGCCAGGTGTTCGTGGTCAACCGCTTCGGCGCCGACAACATCCAGGTGATGGACGGCGGCAGCTACGCGTTCGTACGCCAGTTCTCGGTCGGCAACGGCGCGAACCCGTACGACATCGCGTTCGCGTCCGCGACGCGCGCCTACGTGACGCGCTACGAGTCCGCCGATCTTTGGGTGGTGAACCCCGCCACCGGTGCGCACACCGGCACGATCTCGCTCGCCGGGCTGGCCGACGCCGATGGCATCCCCGAGATGGACCGCCTGCTGATGGTGGGGCCGTTGCTGTTCGTGTCACTGCAGCGCGTCAACCGGAATGCCGGCTTCCAGCCCACGGACTCGTCGCTGGTCGCGGTCATCGACACGCGCACGGACACGCTGGTCGACTGCGACGCCGCCACCGCGGGGGTGCAGGGCATCCTGCTGCCGCGCACGAACCCCGTGACGCCGTTCGTGCTCGACGTGCCGCGCTCGCGGCTCTATCTGGGCTGCGCCGGCCGTTATGGCGAACCCGACGGCGGCATCGTGAGCCTTGACGCCGCGGCGCTCACGGCCCGCGCCGTCGTGGCTTCCGAGGACTCACTCGGCGGCGACGTGCTGGACTTGGCATGGCACGACGACGCACGCGCCTATGCCATCGTCAGCGACGCCGGCTTCAACACATCACTCGTGCGCTGGTCCCCGGTCACGGGCCGGCGCGAAGCGACGCTCTACAGTCCGGGTGGATTCACCCTCGCGGATGCCGAAGTGACGCCCGACGGCAGCGAGGTGTGGGCGTGCAACTCGAGCTTTGGTTCACCCGGCGTGCGCGTGTTCAGCACCGGCACCGGCTTGCTCGTGGCACCGCCGCTGGTGTGCACGTTACCGCCGCAGGGCATCGCGTTCGACCGGGCTGAAAACCTGGAGGCAGGACTGAACATGCCGGGCGCGGCCGTGGCGCTCGCGCCGCCGTTCCCGAATCCGGCGCGTGGAGCCGTGAGGCTGGCATTCACGCTCCCGGTTGCGGCCGCTGGTGCACTCGATGTGCTCGATGTCGCCGGCCGCCGCGTGCGCCAGTTGCGCATTCCGGGTGCCGTTTCACCCCTGAATACGCTGGTCTGGGACCTCACGGACGACGCGGGTCGCGCGCTCGCTCCGGGGCTCTATCTGGTCCGGCTGCGTGCCGGTACGGCACGCGCCTCACGCACGGTGATGGTGATCCGCTAGCGCGTGTCCTCGACCGGGTCGAGTGTGACCGAGCTTGGGCGGGCGAAATTGCATTCGAGTATGCGAAATGTCTTCCGGTTCGGCGGCGGCTGGCGCACTATGTGTTCGGGCAGCCGCCGCCACTGGTTCCATGGCGCGTCCGGCGCCCGCGTCCGGTCTGCCCGTCGGTCGCGATTTCGCTTCGGAGCGACCCCCTGACCCGCTCTGGAGTCCGATCTGAGGGGCCAGCCTGCGGGTTGGCCCCTTGATCTTTTCAGACAGTCGCGCCCTCCGGGCGCCAGACAGTCGCGTGCTCCGGGCGCCAGACAGTCGCGCCCTCCGGGCGCCAGACAGTCGCGTGCTCCGGGACGCCAGACAGTCGCGTGCTCTGGGTGTCCGGCCGCGAGGCTCCGCCGCTCGCGTTCACTGGCTTACGGTGATTCGGCATGAGCCGCCCGCTTGCCGATTCGAACGCCGTCTCGTCGCCAACCTCGCAAGTCATTGCGAACATTGCGGCCCAATTGTCACCGGTGACAGTTGTCCTAATGCTCTTGGACGAAACAGCGAAGTCGGCGGAACCACTTCTCGCCTGCGATGGGGCTCATGCGGTGCGTCAGGTCGTCTCGCACTTGGTTGCCGCGGCGGCCGCGAAGCGCGGCTCGGAGTCCGTGCCGGACTCCATGCTGCCCAGCATCGCGGACGCGGTCGCCCAGACGATCGTGAACGCCGCCGCTTCGGTTGCTCCCAACGTCGCGCTGCCTGGCGAAGCGCCGGCGAAGGTCACGCCGCGCTCAACTGGCCGCTATGCATGGCTGCTGACCGCGGACCGGGAGCTGCAGGAGTTGTTCGAAGAAGCCCAGCAGCTCATCGACCACGCCGGGCCCCGCGACCTGCAGGCCGTGCTCAAGCGTGCGCCCGAAGTGCTGGTGGCGACACTGCGCAAGGCAAAATACGCCGCGACGTCGCAGCCGCGCGAAGCGCCCGTCAACACGAACGGTGGGCATGTGCCGCGTCCGGGATCTTGCCGCGTTGGCGTGGCGTGCTGCGGGTGGATCAGGCCGGAGGTGCGGTTGCGCGTTGACGAACGCGGCATGATGTCACGCGCACAACCAGCACGAGGCCGAGCGTGTCCATGACGAGGCGCACATGCGCGCACAGCGTGCGGCATCGCGCGCAAGCACAGGGCAGGTGAACGCGGCGAGAACACAAGCCGTGCTGCGAGCGCGCGGTAGCGCGTGAGAGTGCAACGGTGCGCGGGTGACAGGGACAACGGCATGAGTTCGCGGGGCGTGCCGTGAGCGAGGGGCTCTCAGCGTTGCAGAACTGTTTCGCGGGCAGCCATGAAACAGGCGCTGCCGGCACGGGTTCCCCAGAGTGATGCAGGATCGTTGAAAGCCATTTAGTCTCCGGAGCCTGACCCCGGAGGTGACATGAAGTGCCGATCGAATCTGACTGCCGTGCTGTTCGTGACCTCGCTGCTCGCGGCGCCCGTCGGAGCCGCGGCGACTGCGCCCGCAAGCACCATGGCGGTGGTGGTCGCGGACAGCTTGCGGGCGGCGCCTTCGGCTGCAATGGCTCCGGCACCGGCCGTGCCCGCGGTGACGCCGCGGGACTACATGGCCGAAGCGCGCGCGGCATACACGAGCGAGAACCGTGCGTACCAGCGCATCCGGGTCACGCTCAACTTGTTATCGCCGCTGCTCGGTGTGCTCGCCGGACTGTTGCTGATGTTCACCGGGTTGTCGCAGCGCATGCGGGACGTCGCGTTCGGTCGGGGCCGTGGGCGCTGGGCGCGCACACTGGTGTTCTTCGCGCTCTATTCGCTCGCCCAGTTCGCGCTGCTGTTCCCGCTCGCGTGGTATCAGGACTTCGCGCTCGAACAGCGCTTCGGGTTCTCGACCCAGACGTTCGCGGCGTGGTTCCTGGACCAGTGCAAGTCGCTGGCGTTCCAGGTCGTCGCGGTCGGCGTGGTGCCGCTGCTGGCGCTGGCATGGCGGGCGGTCGAGACGAGCCCGCGGCGCTGGTGGCTGTGGCTTGCCTCGGGGACGCTGCCGGTGGCCCTGGCGAGTGTGCTGCTGCAGCCGCTGGTGTTCGACCCCCTGTTCAACAAGTTCACGACGCTGCACGACGAGTCGCTCCGGCAGGACATCCTGGCGCTCGGCGCGCGCGCCGATGTCCCGGCGCGGAATGTCTACGAGGTCGACATGAGCACGCGCACCAAGAAGCTCAACGCCTACGTCAGCGGCTTCGGTGCGTCGCAGCGGATCGTGCTGTGGGACACGACGCTCAAGGGCATGTCCAAGGACGAGATCCTGTTCGTGATGGGGCACGAGATGGGCCACTACGTGCTGAGTCACATCTGGAAGGGGCTGGCGGTCGCCGCACTCCTCGCGTTTGCCGCGTTCTGGCTGGTGGCGGCACTCACGCACGCCATGCTGGCGCGCTTCGGGCCCGGCTGGGGAGTGCGCGAGGTCTCGGACCTGGCCGCACTGCCATTGATCCTGGCCATGCTGTCGCTGGTGAACTGGGGGTTGTCACCCCTCACGAATGCCATGTCGCGCGGCATCGAGCACGAGTCCGACGT
>JANMAX010000159.1:0-25823 GCA_031360075.1 bacterium
GCCGCGCGCGACCGCGCCACGACCGTCCGAGAGTCGCCACGTGTGCGCGCTGGCGTGCAGCAGCGAGGCGAGGACGTCCTGTCCTTCCTGCATAACGCGGCAGGATAAGCGCTTCCGACGCGGCAGTGCCAGCCGCGATGGCCTGCTGGGGGGTTGCCCGGGTACCGCATCGGGCGCCGCCGGGGGGGCCGCCTGCGAAGCCCACGTCCGGGGTGAGGGCCGGCAGCAAGCAGGGCGTGGTCCGGGTCACGAGCGTGGTGGCCCGGGCCCCTCGGCGCGGATCAGTGCGCGGCGGTCGGCCGGCGGATGACCATGGAGAGCGGCGAGAGCTCGACGCCCTCGAGCCGTTTGGCCGCGAATGCGCGGTCGAGCCACGGTGCGCTCCGGTCGGTGAGCCGCAGCAACACCAGCGCGCGCCCTCGCTTGCGGGCGCGTTCGAGCGCCGCGTTCCAGGCCAGATCGAGCGTCCTGGCGGTGCCGCGCCGCGCCTCGAGGTCGATGAGGACGTCGGGCTCGTCGTACGCCGCGCCGACCTGTGAGGCGAGCGTGCGGCAGACCGAGCGCGGCACCGCTCCGATGTGCAGGAACGGCAGGTGCGCGCGGCGCGTCTCACGGTAGAACGCCGTCATGAACGATTCGTCCTGGGTGGCGAACGAGCCCATGAGGTTCGCGACCGCGACCACCGGCGAGGCCAGGTCGATCTCGCGGCGCAGCGACTGTTCGATGCGGCCCGGTGTCATGTTGACGAGCAGCGTGACCGGGCCGGGGTTCACGCGCGGATAGTTCTCGGGCTCCATCGGCATGAACAGCACGACCTCGCGCCTGTTCGCATGCGCCGCCTTGAGTGCCGGGCTCCTGCCCGCTCCGGTCGCGGTGGCCGCCACGGTGAAGATCTCGGTGCGTGCGCAGGTGGCCACGAGCAGCGACTCATCCTCGGTCGCGGCGAACAACACGAGCGCCACCTTCGCGGCCACGGGCGGTGCGTCCATGCCGTCAGTTCGGCCCGGGCGCACGATCTCGAGTTCGTGTGTTGGCCGGCCGGGCACGCCGACGCGCATCGTCACCACGACGGCGCCATCGTCCGCGATCTGCTCGCGGCCCGACAACACCACCGCACCGCCACCCTCCACGGCACGCGTCACCAGATGGTTCACCAGCAAGGGCGCGCCGTCCTGCGGCAGCGTCACCTTCCAATGGAGCGAGGGGCCATCCCCGGGCTCGATCCTGGAATCGACCGCATCGCGCGCCACGCCCGCCCGCGACAACCCCTGCTCGATGAGCTTGCCGACGATGCGCACGGCATGCGCGCGTTCGCCAGCGTGCAGCCAGCGCCAGACCGCGAGGCGGCCGGAGTCGGAAGCCGCCCACGCGAACAGTTCGCCTGCGACGAACAGCAGCAGGACGCCAGCCGCGACCATGCCGAGGAAGAACGGCGCGCGGTTGTGTTTCTTCGAGGTGGAGCGGCGCTTGACCATAGGGGAGGAGCGGACACTACGGAGTGGCGTGCGCGAGCGTCAACGGCGGCTTGCGCGCTGCTTGCTCGCGACCGTGGAGGATCCCCGCGGTTCACGAGGTTCTGGGGTTGGCAGCGGTCGCCGCCCTGCTCGCCACCACCTGCGGGTGCGCTGAACCACTCCCCACGGCGGGGACCAGGGCGCGCATTTCGCAAGCACTCGGGGGGGCGTCTGTGGGAGGATGTCGGGACCCGCGCAGACAGGGGCCCTTTTTGCACATGCGTGACACGGGCTGCAAGGGCCGGTGACACGCTTTTGCGTGGCTGGCCGATGCTCGTTAGGTAGTCAGTGATGCTGCTGTGCAGGTCGTTCGACTCGGGCACGCTCCCCAAGAGCCCTGCCCGGCGCCTTCACCTTCCGGGAGGTTGGTTCCATGAAGTCGCTGAGACTGCTCGCCCTCGCCATGCTCGTCTGTGCCTCCGCTGTCTCCGCGTCTCACGCCTGCGACGCCTCCAAGTCGGCCGCTGGTGTTTCCTGTCTGCACGGCGCGACTACCACCTCCACCACCGCCACCGCGGCGGTCGCCTCGAAGGGCATGGTGCCCTCGGTCCCGGCCGACGGCGGTTGCTCGGCCGAGGCCATCAACTTCAAGACGGCGGCCAACAAGACGGCGGCCAGCAGCGCGGCCAAGGGCATGAACGGCCAGTGCACCGCCGAGATGGCCGCCCAGTGCACGCCGGCCATGCGCGCCGCGTGCGAGAAGAACGCCGCCGTCGCCGCGGCCATGGGCTGCAACGCCAAGGGCGCGGCGGTCACGACCGCCGCGATGTCCGGCGGCAAGCGCGACATGGCACATGGCGCGAGCAAGACCACCATGGCGAACGGTGCCAGTTGCGGCACGGCTGCCGCGACCGCGAGTGCGGCGGGCGGCGCGGAGCACTGCGCGGCCATGAAGAACAGCGCCACGGCCACGGCCACGGCCGCGGTCGCCGGCATGAAGTGCTCGGCGCACATGAGCGCGGTTGCGCAGGCCTGCTCGGCCTGCGAGGACTGGTCCAGCTGCGAGCAGGACGTGCGTTCGCTCGGCGCCAAGGCGCAGGTGGTATCGCTCAAGAACGGCGCGATGATCGTCTACACCGCTGACCGCAAGTCGGACGTGAACGCGCTGCAATCGGTCGTCGCCAAGCGCAACGACAAGATGGTCGCCGCGCTCTCGGCCGGCAGCGACAAGAAACTGTGCGATGACTGCAAGCAGCTGCGCGGCGCGATGGCGAGCGGCAAGCTGCACCGCGAAGTCGTCAACGTCGAGCGTGGCTGCATGACGCTGATCACCTCGAACGACCGCGCGGTCGTCCAGAAGATCCGCGCCATGACGTCGCAGCCGGTCGCCGTGCGATAGAGCACCCCGTGCAGCGCCCCGGGCCGGTTCGCCAACGCGAGCCGGCCCGAAGTGTTTTCGTCTCCCCCGCGCAAAGTCCCGTGCGACCCCCCTGCGACGCCCCGGCAGGGACGACAAGTTGACGGTTCCTTCGCTTGGCGCGGGACGTGGTAACCGCCTACGCTCAACGGTACTGCATGCGTATCCCACGGCCGTCGTTCCTGCCCCGCTCCCGGCAGCGGAAGCTGGCGTTGCTCATCCTGGCGGTCGCGCTCCCCGCGCTGGCGCTGGCGGGCACCGCCGTGTGGTTGACGCTGCGGGTGGCGCGCCAGGTCGAGGCGGAGTCCGCCCGCTACAACGCCTACCTCGCGGAAAAAGTCATCGAGTCGTTCGAGCGCGAACTGGTCGAACAGGTGCGCGGTGCACTGGTGACCGCCGAGGCGGTGTCGCGCACCGGTGGCACGCCTGACGAGATCCGCCAGGCGCTCGCCGCGCGTGCGCGGTTGTTCGAGGCGCCGCAGTTCGTGCCGCTCGAGGAGCTCGAAGGCTATTCGCTGGTCGTGGTCGACAACCAGCTGCTCATCTATGGCGACGACCCCTCGGGGATCCGCGAGCATCCGTTCGCGGCCATGCTGCTCAACGGACCGGATGGCTATGCCATCGGCGCCGGCGGCTGGTGGTTCAACCCGCGCTCGTTCCTCGCCACGAACCTGCGCACCGTGGTCGTGGACCGGTTGCCGCAGACGCCGCGCATGTATGGCGGACTCGAGTCCACCCGGCATCTGGCGATCAGCGTGTACGACGATGACGCGCACGAAGTCGCGCACGTGCGCGAAGCCGCTTCTCGCCATACGTCCCGGGACGTGCCGATGACCGGCCCGTTCGAGGGCTATCGCGTCCGGGTCTCGGCCACGACCACTTCGCCCGTGGCGTTCGCGGACCGGCTGGTGGTGATCGAGGTCGTGTTCATCGGGCTGCTCACGCTGGTCATGCTCGCCTCGACGTTCGTGGGCGTGCGCTACATCTTCCGGCAGATCGAACTGGTGAACGCCAAGTCGAGTTTCGTCTCGAACGTCACGCATGAACTCAAGACGCCGGTCGCGGTCATCAAGCTCGCGGTCGAGACGATCGAACTGGGGCGGTTCCGCACCGAGGCCGAGCGCGACAAGTACCTGCGCACGATCACGCGCGAGAGCGACCGGCTGGCGCAACTGGTCGATAACATCCTCGACTTCTCGCGCCTCGAGGCCGGGCAGCACACGCTCAATCGCGCCCCGCTCGACATGCGCGAGGTGGTGCACGTGGCCATGGACGGCTTCCGGCTGCGGCTGGAGGACGCCGGGTTCCAGTACGAGGTGCAGCTTCCGGACACCCTGCCCCAGGTGCTGGGGGACAGCCGGGCGCTCCACCACTGCCTGCTGAACCTGCTCGACAACGCCGTCAAGTACTCGAAGGACCGAAAGGAGGTCCGGATCGAGGTCGGAACCCGTGACGGCATGGTCACTTTGGCCGTTTCGGACCACGGCATCGGGATCGCCCCGGAGGAACAGGAACGGATCTTCGAGAAGTTCGCCCGGGCCGAGAGCGGCCTGGTGCACGACGTGAAGGGCGCGGGGCTGGGCCTGTCGCTTGTGGAGATGCTGGTTCGCGCGCATCATGGCCGGGTGGACGTGGATAGCACGCCCGGGAATGGCAGTACGTTCACCATCCTGCTGCCCATCTGGGACGGAGGCCGCAGCTCCGATAACGCTTCGGCGTGAAACCGGCACGTGACTCGCGGTCAGATACTTCGAGCATCATGCTGGTTCCGCTCGCGGTGGGGCCATGCGCCCCGGGAGAAGGACATGAAGAAGATCCTGATCGTCGAAGACGAAGAAGGCATGCTGGACGGGCTCGCCCACAACTTCCGCTACGAGGGCTACGAAGTCCTCACCGCGAAGACCGGGCAAGAAGGTCTGCGCATGGCGCTCAAGCAGAAGCCGGACGCCGTGCTGCTGGACATCATGCTGCCCGAGAAGGACGGCTTCACCGTACTGAAGGAACTGCGCCAGCGGCACAAGGACATCCCGGTGCTGGTCATGACCGCGCGCAACTTCGAGGCCGATGTGCTGAAGGGCTTCGATCTGGGCGCGGATGACTATGTGACCAAGCCGTTCAGCATCAAGGAAGTCATGGCGCGCGTGAAGCGCCTGGTGGCGCGCGGCCCCATGAACAACGGCACGCCGCCCACTACCATCTACGCGTTCGGCGACGTCGAAGTCCGCTTCGAGCCGCGCGAGGTCTACAAGACCGGCAACCAGGTCGCGCTCTCGTTCAAGGAGTTCGAGCTGCTCAAGTACCTGATCGAGCACCGTGGCCGCACCGTGAGCCGCGAGGAGCTGCTCGAGGAGATCTGGGGCGTCGACGAGGAGCTGGGCGTGACCACCCGCACGGTCGACACGCACGTCTCGAACCTGCGCAGCAAGCTCGGGGACGGCTTCGAGAAGCCGTTCATCGTGGCCGTGCACAAGGTGGGCTACAAGTTCGTGGAGCCCTGAGATCCTCGTGCACTCGTCGAGATCATCGTGGTATCGCACCCCGCGGGCCGCAGGGCTCGCGGGGTGCTTCTTGTTGGCGGTCGCGGCTGCGAGCGCCGGATTCGTGGCGGGCTGCGGTCGGGGCGAAGGCCCGCGCGTCCTGGTCGTGAACTCCTCCGGCCACCGCATCGACGCGCTGTGGGTGCACTCCGAGCACGACTCGGTGCGCGTGCCGCCGCTGGCGCCGGGCGAGAGCATCGAGGTGCGGCCGCGCGTGCACGGCGAGGACCTGTTGTGGATGGCCGGCACGTTCAGGGGCCAGCCCATCGAATCGCACGGCGGCGATTACGTGGAGGGCACCGGCGGCTACCGGTTCCGCGCCACGATCGACTCCGCGGGGAACGCCGAGATGAAGTTCATCCGGCTCGGGCTGTGGTGATCGCGGGCGGCCGATCGGCCTGCTGACGGCTTGGCGGCGCCGCTGCGGCCGCCGGCTCGGCCGGGTGGCGGCCGGGCGGCCGTGCTGCCAGCGCGGCGCTGCTGGCAGACGGCAGACGCGTCCGTGCGCGCGCCTATTCCTCGATACCGCGGTCCACCGTCGCCCGTGCCAGCCGGGCGAACTCGTCGAGCGTCAGGGTTTCGCCACGGCGCGTGAGCTGGATGCCCGCCTGACGGCCCAGACGCTCCAGCTTCTCGCGCGGCAGGTCGAGCGCGTTCTCGAGCGTGCTGAACAGCTGCTTGCGGCGCTGCTGGAACGACGCGCGGATGATGCGGAACAGCAGCGCTTCGGGCGCGTCGACCGGTGGGTGCTCGCGCAGGAAGAAGCGCACCAGCATGGAGTCCACCGTGGGCCGTGGCCAGAACGCGCCCGAGCGCAGCGTCATGAGCGGCTCCATGAGCGCGTGGTAGCGCGCGAACAGCGTCAGCGCACCGTACTCCGGCGTGCCGGCGGCCGCCCCCAGGCGCTCGGCGTACTCCTTCTGCACCAGCAGCACCGCACTGCGCACGACCTTCTGGGACGCGAACAAGTGCTCCAGGATCGGTGTGGTGACGTTGTAGGGGATATTGCCCACCACCACGAGCCGGTCGACGCCGTGTTCGGCCGCCGCCGCCGCGAGGTCGAACTCGAGGAAGTCGCCCTCGACGATGGTGATGCGCGGCACATCGCCGCACTCTTCGCGCAGGTACTGCGCCAGGCCGATGTCTTTCTCCACCGCGATCAGATGACGCACACGCCGGGCGATGCGCAGCGTCAGCGCGCCCGCCCCCGGCCCGATCTCGACCGCGACGTCGTCCTCGCGCAGGTGCGAATGCTCGACGATGCGCTCGCAGAGTTCCTCGCGGATCAGGAAATTCTGCCCGAAGCGCTTGCGCGGCGACAACCCGCGCGACATGAGGGCATCCTTGACGCGTTGCAGCTCGCTGGTGCCGGTCTCGCGCCCGGCGCGCTCGCGGACATATTCGGACGCGCGCGGCTTTCGCGGATCGCGCGGTGGGGTGTGGGGCATGGCGCGAGTGTCGAGGAATGCCCGCAGGCAGGCAAGCTCGCGTGAACGACCGCCTACGCCTCGCGCACGTCCTCGCCATCGTCGCCGTGATCCAGCGCCTCGCGCGCCATCTCGCGCGCGTAGGGGTCGTCCGAGCGCACGGCCAGCTCGCACAGTGCGTCGCGGCCCTCTTCGCCGATGGCGGCCAGAGCGTACGCCGCGTGATGGCGCACCCACCACGAGCGATCGCTCACGCACGCGGCCAGCGTCTCGATTGCCGGCGTGGCCGACAAGCGGCCCAGCGCCTGTGCGGCCATGGCACGCACGGGCCAGCTCTCGTCGGTCAGCGCCATGGCCAGGGCGGGAATCGCTTCACCCATGCCCAGACGCCCCAGCGCGCGCGCGGCCGCCACGCGCAGTTCCAGATGCGGGCTCTTCAAACGATTGGCGATGCTGCCGCGCGCCGAGCGGCAGCGCTGCGTGCTGAGCGCGTCGATGCAAGCGCACTCGAGCCGCGCTTCGGCCACGCCCTGCTCCAATGCGGCGATCAGCATGGCGCGCGCGGCGGGGCCGAACGACCGCAGCAGTCCGGACAGCGCGGGCAGCGGGCGCGAGGAGACCGCGGCCGGATGTTCGAGCAGCCAGCGCAAAGCGCGCAGGTCGCGATGGCGCGCCAAGGAGCGCGCGGCGGCGAAGCTCACGTTGGCGGGGCCCTTCACTAACGCGCGCCGCAGTGCGCGGCGGGACACCACGCTCGGCAGGAAGCCCAGGCGGCGCGCCGACAGTTCGCGGCGCGCCGCCGGCTCGCTCGAACGCAGCAGCCGGCGCTCGTGCGCCACGTGCCCGCTGCGCTTCAATGACCGCGACAGTTTCAGCCGTTCTCCCAGCCGCAGCGTGGTGGTGAGCGCCTCCATGGCGTCCCAGAACGACTCGTGCTCGGCGCGCGACACGGCGCGGCGCAGTGTTCGGGCGGGCACCCGGCCCGAGACGCGCCCTCCCAGCAGGCGGAACAGCTCACCGGCGCGCAGCCGAGTGGAGCTGCGCTGGGAGCGGCGAGCGAGCCGTACCAGCAACACCACCAGCGTGGTGGCCGCGAGCGGCACCACGATGGTGAACGACAGCACCAACCAGAAGGGAGCGTCGGGACCGGGCATGTGCTTTCAGTCATCGGACCGCCCGGAGGACTCTTGATGGGTTATAATCCCCGATGCTGCCGTGGGTTCCGGCACCGTTCAGGCGTTGACACAGGCGGAAGCGGGCACGTAACATTTTGTCCCCGCTGCACCCCCTCCGGCCCCCCTGCAGGAGTGCCCCCTGGCTTCCCCGGCTCCCGTTCACCAGGCCGCGCCCAGCCGCGCCGCCGCCCCCGAGACGCCGTTCTTCTTCGACGTCGACGGCATCCCGGCCTACGCCGTTCATCATGCCGCCGCACCCGGCCGGGCTGACGCCCCCGTGGTGGTGCACGTGCATGGCCTGGGCGTGGAGCAGATCACGCTCTACCGGCAGGAAGTGCTGACCGCTCGCGCCGCCGCCGCCGCCGGCCATCCCGTGTTTCGCTACCACTCGCGCGGTCATGGCGACTCCGCCGGCTCATTTGCCGACGTGACGCTCGCCAGCCTGGTGGCCGACGCCCGTGCCGCCGCCGACGAAGCCAAGCGCCGCACTGGCGCCGAGCGTGTCGTGTGGCTGGGCGTGCGCATGGGTGCGCTGGTCGCAGCCCTTGCGGGCGGGCCCGGCTCGGGCCGTGACGATGCCGCTGGCTTCGTGTTGTGGGAGCCGGTCGCGAATCCCATGGAGTGCTTCCGGCAGCAGTTGCGCACGATGTTGTTCTCGCAGGTGGCGGGCGGCAAGAAGCCGGATGCCACGGTGGACCAGTTGCTCGCCCGGCTCGAGAACGAAGGCAGCCTCGACGTGTTCGGCTACACGCTCTATCGTGCGCTCGTGCACAGCTTCGCGAATCATTCGCTCGCCGCGGCACTTGCCGGCGTGCACTCGCCGGTGTGCCTGGCGCAGGTGCAGGCCCGCGGCAAGCTGGCGCCCGCGCACGTGCGGCTGATCGAGGCGCTGCAGGGTGGTGCCAACGGCTCGGCCGACACGGAAGCCGTGGCCTCGGGCAGCGAGCGCGTCGGCGGGGTCGGCGGACATGCCGCCGTGGCCACCGCGAACATCCAGGAAGAACCCGGCTATCAGCTCATGTCGAACCCGGCGTGGCATTCGGATGCGCTGACGCACGTCACCGTGGAGTGGCTCGATGCCCTGGCGTGAAGCGCCGTCCGAACTGGACCGGGTGCGCGCCGAACAGGCGATCCAGGTGCCCACTGCGGCCGGGACGCTGTTCGGCATCTTCACTCCGCCGGATCCCGCGGTGCCACCGGCCCAGCACTGCGTGGTGTTCTTCACGCGCCCGCGTTCGCATCGCAACCGCATGTGGGTCGAGGGCGCGCGACGTCTTGCCACCAGGGGCTTCGCCGCGTTCCGCTTCGACTACCACGGGGCGGGTGATTCCGAAGGCGAGAGTCCGTTCCTGAACCCGAACCGGCCCTATCGCGACGACGCCAATGCGGTCATCGACATACTGCGCGAACGTTACGCGCACACCCGGTTCATCGTGGTCGGGGCCTGCTTCGACGCGCGCACCGCGCTGTCGGCGTTCGCCGACAAAGGCTCGCTGGTGGCCGGCCTGGTGTTCTTCGCCGCCCCGGTCATGGAGCTCGAAACGCTGGTCAAGGCGCACGCCGACCACAAGGACTGGAAGCACCTGCTGAGGGCGCTGGGGAATCCCGAGAACTGGCGCGCGCTCGGCAGCGCTGAACGCTGGCGTTACATGACCACGGTGCTCACGCGCGTGGCGGGTGGCGGCTCGCGCAATGGTTCGCGCAACGACACGCCGCTCGCGGACAGCTTCGTGGACCACTTCCGCGCCTTGGTCCAGAGCAGGGCGCGAGCGCTGTTCATCTATGGCGCGCTCGATCCCGAGTACGCGTCCTTCCAGGTCGCGCTGCAGACCGTGTTCGCACGACTGTCGCCGGATGAGCGCACCCGGCTTGAGGTCGAAGTCTGGCCAGGGGACGTGCACGGCTTCCTGAACCTGCCCGTGCAGCGCAGGGCCCTCGAACGCACACTCGAGTGGTGTGAAACGTTTCATGCGGCCTCCGCGGCGGCCTCCGCGGCGGGCGGAGCGGCACCGGCCAGTGTCGCAAGGGGGGCCTGAGCGCATGGACCTGGACCTCAGTCCGGAGCAGACCGAACTGCGCGCGGCCGTGCGCAAGTTCGCGCGCGCCGAGCTCAACCACGACCTCGAGGCGCACGACCACGACGGCGTTTTCCCGCGCGACAGTTGGCGGAAGTGCGCCGATTTCGGCGTGCTCGGACTGTCGATGCCCGCCGAGTACGGCGGCCAGGGGTTCGACCTCGTCACCACCACGATCGCCATCGAAGCGCTGGGCTGGGGCTGTCGCGACAACGGACTGGTGTTCAGTCTCAACGCGCAGATGTGGGCGGTGCAGATGCCGTTGCTGCACTACGGCAACGAGCAGCAGAAGCGCGAATGGCTGCCGCGACTGGTCAGCGGGACGTCCATCGGCGCCCACGCCATAACGGAGCCCGGTGCGGGCTCCGACGTGTTCGCGCTCACGACGCGTGCCGACCGGCGTGCGGACGGCTACCTGCTGAACGGCCAGAAGACATTCGCGACCAACGCTCCGGTGGCCGACCTGGCGCTGGCTTTCGCCTATGTGCAGCGCGACGGCCAGAGCCCCGCGCTCACGGCGTTCCTGGTGCCGCGCGGCACTCCGGGGGTCACGTTCGGCAAGCCGATCTCCAAGATGGGCCTGCGCACCTCGCCGATGGGAGAGGTGGTGTTCGAGGACTGCTTCGTGCCCGAGTCCGCGCGGCTCGGTCCCGAAGGCGCCGGCATGCGCATATTCAGTTCGGCCATGGAATGGGAGCGCGCCTGCATCTTCGCGGGGCACTTGGGCGCCATGGACCGGCTGCTCGACGATTGCATCGCCTATGCGCGCAAGCGGCGGCAGTTCAAGCAGCCGATCGCCAAGTTCGAGTCCGTGGCCGACCGCATCGCCGACATGAAGGTGGCCATCGAAGCCGGCCGGTACCTGCTCTACCGCGTCGGCTGGCTGGCCGGTCAGGGCAAGAGCACCGTGCTCGAGGCGGCCATGGCCAAGTTGTTCGTGAGTGAGATGCACAGCAAGGCCGCGCTCGACGCGCTGCAGTTGCACGGCGGCTATGGCTACATGACCGAGTACCCGATCGAACGCGAAGTGCGGGACGCGCTCTCGGGAACGCTGTACTCGGGCACCAGCGAGATGCAGCGGAAGATCATCGCCAGCTGCCTGGGACTGTGACCATGCAACGCCTGCTGCCCCGCCTCGTCACCGACGCCGCGCACCGGAACCCCTCGGCCCCCGCCGTGGTCATGGACGGCGTAACGCTGGACTACGGCACGCTCGAACAACGCTCGAACCAGTTCGCTCGCTCGCTCGCGGCACACGGCGTACGGCGCGGCGACCGCGTCGGGCTGTGGCTGGGCAAGTCGCACGACACCATCGTCGCGCTGTACGGCATCATGAAGCTGGGCGCGGCGTACGTGCCGGTGGATCCGGGCGCGCCGGCCGCGCGACTGGCGTACATCGCGCGCGATTGCGAAGTGGCCGGGCTGGTGACGACACGCGACCGCGCCGCGGCACTCGACGAAGCGTTCGCTGGCCGCGCGCCGATGCGCGCGCTGTGGTTCGCCGACCTCGAGGACCCGCGCGCCGAGGCGCCGCGCGTGGCGGGGCTGCCGGGTGTGCCGTGGGCTGCGCTCGCGGCGGAGAAACCGCAGACGTTCCGGTCGCCGGCACTCGAGGACGATCTCGCCTATATCCTCTATACGAGCGGCAGCACGGGCGAACCCAAAGGGGTCATGCTGTCGCACCGCAACTGCCGCGCGTTCACCGATTGGGCTGCCGAGACGTTCGGTCTCACGGCGCGCGACCGCGTCACCAACCAGGCGCCATTCCACTTCGATCTCTCGACGTTCGATCTCTACGCGACCGCTTATGCCGGTGCTGCGGTGTACCCGGTGAGCGCGCGCATCGCACCATTCCTGTCCGCCGTGGCGATGCGCTGGGCGCAGGACCGGACGAGCGTGTGGTACTGCACACCCAGTTCGCTCGTGCTCATGCTGACGCGGGGCGGACTCGAGAAGCAGGATCTGTCGGCGTTGCGCGTGCTGTTGTTCGCGGGCGAGGTGTTCCCGCCCAAGTACCTTCGGCAGCTCATGGCGCTGGCTCCGCAGGCGCGTTTCGTGAACCTGTACGGGCCCACCGAGACGAACGTCTGTACGTGGCTCGACGTGCCCGCTCCGCCGGAGGGTGACACGCCGCTGTCGATCGGGCGTACCTGTCCGTTTGCCGAGGCGCTCGTGTTGGACGACCAGTTGCGTAAGGTGCCCGAAGGGGGCGTCGGCGAGCTGTGGGTGCGCGGGGCCTCGGTCATGCAGGGCTACTGGGGCCGTCCCGAGCGCACGGCGCTGGCGCTGCAGACGATTGACATCGCGCCCGGATTGCGTGGCCGCGCCTACCGGACGGGCGATCTGGTGCGCGTTCAGCCCGATGGTGACTTCGAGTTTCTCGGCCGGCGCGACCATCAGGTCAAGACGCGCGGTTACCGCGTGGAGTTGGGCGAGATCGAGACCCGGCTGTGCGCCCACCCGGCGGTCGCCGAAGCCGTGGTGATCGCGGTCCCGGACGAGGAGATCACGAACCGCCTGCTGACGTTCGTCGTGACGCGCGCGGGCGCAAGCGTCAGTGACGACGAGCTTCGCCGGCATTGCGCCGCGACCCTGCCCCGATACATGGTTCCGGAGTCCGTGGAGTTCTGCCGCACGCTGCCGCGCACCAGCAGCGGCAAGGTCGACCGCCGCGCGCTCATCGACCCCAGTGCCTCGAAGGAGTCATGATGAACCTGACGCCCACCGAATCCGCCGTCCGCCAGTTCCTCATCGAGGATGTGTTCTACGATCAGGACCTCAAGGATCTCGGCCCGGACGATTCGCTGCTCGCTCGGGGGTTGCTCGATTCCATGAGCATCCTGAAGACCATGACGTTCTGTGAAGACAACTTCGGAGTCACCATTCCCGATGAGGACATGCTGCCCGACCACTTCGAGTCGGTGCGTGCAATCGCGAAGCTCGTGGAGCGCGTCCGCGCCAAGTGAAGCACGGTCCGGGCATGGCGGGCAGGCCTGATCGAACGGATGCCGCTCCCGGACGCGAGCCCTGGCACCGATCCGGTGGCGTGCGCCGTCACGCGCCGAGCGGCCGGCCGAGCCCCGGCGTTCAGATTGGCAGCCGGAACAGCTCGCGTGAGTTCCGGCGCGTGATCTCGACCGCCTGCTTCGGCTCCCAGCCGCGCAACTCGCACAGCCGCATGATGACGCGCGTCAGCAGCGACGGTTCGTTGCGGCGCAGCGAGCGCGGTTCGGGCTCCAGATAGGGCGCGTCGGTCTCGAGGATCAGCATGTCTTCGGGCGCCTGACGCACGGCCTCGTCGAGTTCGGCGTGGCCATAGGTGAGTACGCCGCCCAAGCCGAGCTTGAAACCGAGCGCGCGCGCGCGTTCCACGGTGGCGACGTCCTGGTCGAAGCAGTGCAGCACGCCGCCGGCCTGGGGCTTGGCGTCCTCGAGCATGTCCATGACGTTCTTGAGTTGGTTGCGCTGGTGGATCACCACGGGCAGGCCGACTTCGTCGGCGAGCGCCAACTGCACGCGGAACCACTCCTGCTGAGCTTCGAGCGGCGCGTAGTCGCGGAACGTGTCCAGGCCGATCTCGCCGATGGCCACGACGCGTGGGTGGCGGGCGTGGTCGCGCAGCGCTGGCAAGTGCTCCATGCCCACCTTGCCCGCGGCGTTGGGGTGCACGCCGACCGCGAGGAAGACGTTCGGGTGCTGGGCGGCGAGCGCGAAGCCCCGCTCCCAGACGCCGGGCTCGTACGCGATCTCGACGAAGTGCGTGACGCCCACATGGTGCGCGCGGTCGAACACCTGCTGGCGGTCCTTGTCGAACCGCTTGTCGCACAGGTGGCAGTGCGTGTCGATCATTGGAGCTCTTCGGGCCTCCGGCCCGAAACCGTTGTGCGTATTTCGCGCCTCCGGGCTTGAAGCTCGTCGGGCCTCCGGCCCGAGTGTGGGCGCACGTTGTTGCGCGCGCGCACCGCGATCACCGTGCCGATCGGCTTCACCCCTCGGCGATGCTCTTCAAGTCGATGCGCGGGAACAGGATCTGGGGCGCGCCCAGGGCGTGCTCGTCGCCGCCGGTGAAACGCGGCTGCGCGTCGGCGTCCTTCTGCTGGCCGGGCGTGCCGTTCAGGCCCAAGCCGGTCCAGAGGGCCTCGCACTTGCCGGGCATCACCGGCCATGCCCAGATCGCGACCAGGCGCAGCGACTCGAGCAGCGTGTTGAGCACCGTGGCGAGCTCGTCGCGCCGTGCTTCGTCCTTGGCGATCTCCCACGGCTTGGTCCGGTCCACGAACTCGTTGGCGCGTTCGACCACGTTCCAGACGTGCTCCAGCGCATCGTTGATACGCAGTTCTTCCCAGGCTTTCGGCGACTCCGTCGCCGTCGTGGCCGCGGTCGCGACCAGTGCGCCGTAGCCGGCCTTGGCGTCATCGCTGGTCAACGCTTCGGGGTTCCAGGCGGCGGGTGCCTTGCCGTCGAAATGCTTGTTCACCAGCGTCACCGTGCGGCTGGCCAGGTTGCCGAGCTTGTTGGCCAGGTGCGTGTTCACGTGCTCCACGAACTGCTCCACCGTGAACTCGCCATCGCGTCCGGTGGGAAACGAGTCGAGCAGGTAGAAGCGCAGCGCGTCGGGACCGAACGCCTTCGTCATCTCGACCGGGTCGACCAGGTTGCCGAGCGACTTGGAGAGCCGCTCGCCACGCGCATAGATGAAGCCGTGGATGTACACCTGCCGCGGCAGCGGCACGCCGGCGGCCAGCAGCAGCGCCGGCCACAGGATGCAGTGGAAGCGGCTGATGTCCTTGCCGATCAGGTGGAACGTGTTCGTGAAGTAGGCCTCCTTGGTGCCGGCCCACGCCGCGCCCGGTCGGCCCTGGCCGTCCAGGTCCTTGAACTCATCCTGGCGCGCGGCCCCCGGTCCGCCGACGTCCTTCTGCTTCGCCATCCACCACAGCGAGTACTTGCGTTCGGGCCAGCCGATGGCCGACAGGTAGTTCAGGAGTGCGTCAGCCCAGACGTAGGCGACGTGGCCCTCGCCGCCCTCGATCTCGTCGGGCAACGGGATGCCCCACGCCACGTTGGGGCGCGACACGCTGATGTCCTGGAGTCCGCCCTTGATGACGTTGATGACCTCGGTGCGGCGGTAGTCCGGCCAGATGAAGTCGGGGTGGGCCTCCAGGTGCTTCATGAGCGCGTCGTCGTATTCCGACAGCCGGAAGAAGAAGTTGCTCTCCTTGATCTCCTTGGGCTTCACCTTGTGTTCGGGACAGCGCCCGGACTCGTCCAGGTCCTTCTCGGTCTTGAAGCCCTCGCAGCCCTCGCAGTACAGGCCCTCGTATGACTCTTCGTACAGCACGGGCTGGCCGGTCTTGGGGGAAAGCGCGTCATTGAGGCGGCGGAACAGCTCCTGCACCGCCAGATGATGCTTGCGGTCGGTGGTGCGGAAGAACTGGTCGTACTGCACGTCGAGCGACTTCCACGCGCTCACGAAGGTCTGCGACAGCTCATCCACGAATGCCGATGGCGTCTTGCCCGCGGCGGCGGCGGCATGCGCGATCTTCTGGCCGTGCTCGTCGGTGCCGGTCAGGTAATACGTGGCGTCGCCCAGCTGGCGGTGGCGCCGGGCGATGGCATCGGCCAGGACCTTCTCGTAGGCGTGGCCCAGATGCGGGCGGCCATTGACGTAGTCGATCGCGGTCGTGATGTAGAAGCGGGACAAGTCGGGCTCCGGAGGGGGTTGGAAAGCGACGGCGGCGGAGTATAGCGGAAACGAGCGGCGGGTCCGGCGGGCGCGAATAGCACGGGAATTCGGCCGGTGGGGTCTCGCCCCAGCGCCGTGCAGCGGGTGTCGGTTCCGGCGCCCCGCGGACTCGCCGCGAACGCCACGCGTGATACCCCGCCCCCGCGCGCGTATATTCACTCACGATGGTCATCGGCGACACGGTATTCGGCAGGCTCTGGGCGCTGGACCCGGCCCGTGAGTCGGACTGGGACGCGCTGTACGCGGACCAGTTGCCGCGGGTATTCAACTATTTCCGCTACCGCGTTGGCAGCGGGCCCGTGGCCGAGGACCTCACGTCGCTCACGTTCGAGAAGGCGTGGACGGCGCGTCACCGCTACCGGCGGGACCTGGCGGGCTTCTCCACGTGGCTCATGGCCATCGCACGCAACGTGGCGACCGATCACTACCGGCGGCGGCGCGATCATGCCCCGCTCGAAGCGGCGGCGCATGTGGCGGGTGGCGAGGAGCCGCACGTCACAGCCGAGGCGCACGAGGAGTTCGAGAAGCTGGCGCGGTTGCTGGCCGGGCTTCCCGAGCGCGATCGCGAACTGGTGTCGCTCAAGTACGGCGCGGGGCTCACGAACCGCGCCATCGCCAAGCAGACGCATCTGTCCGAGACCAACGTCGGCTCGATCCTGCACCGAGCGGTGCAGAAGCTGCGCGCGGGCTGGGACTCACAAGGAGCATAGCGATGGACGACAAGTTCCTGCACGAGCAGCGCGGCGAACCGAGCCCGGGATACGCCCGCTCGTTGCGCGAGCACCTGCGCGGCATCGAGGCCTCGGCGGCCCCGGCGCGCGGCTTCCGGCTGCATCCCGCGTTCGCCAGCGCGCTCGCGGTCGCCCTCGTGGCCGCGGCGTTCACGCTGCCCGCGGTGGGCGTGGCGGCGCAGAACGCGCTCGACATGTTCCGCGTGCGCTCGTTCGCCGCGATCGAGATCGACGGCGACCGCATCCAGAAGCTGAAGCAGCTGAGCGACGGCACCAGCGGCGACCCGGCGGGCATGATGTTCACCAAGCAGGACATCCAGGAGCCCGGGAAGCCGGTCGAGTATCCGTCCGCCCAGCTGGCGGCCTCGGCCGCCGGCCTGCCCGGCCTACGCCTGCCCGGCCCGCTGCCCTCGGGGCTGCAGTTCAAGACGGCCGTGGCCACCGGCCAGGGTTCGGCGCGGTTCATCGTGCATGCCGACAGGATCCAGCACGTGCTCGAAGCGCTCGGCATCAACGACGTGCACGTGCCGATGGCGATGGACGGCCAGACGATCAGCGTGCACATGCCGACGAGCGTGGTGCAGCGGTTCACGAGCGGCGAGTTCTCGCTCTCGATCATCGAGGCCAACAGTCCCGAGGTGTCGCTGCCGCCGGGTGCCGACCTGCGGCAGATGGGCGAGATCGGGCTGCGCGTGCTGGGGCTCGACGCCAACGAAGCACGGCGCATGGCCGGCACCATCGACTGGCGCAGCACGATGATCGTGCCGGTGCCGACCAATGCCGCGTCGTTCCGCACGGTCGACGTCAATGGCCACCCCGGGCTGTTCGTGCGCATGAATCCCGAGCCCGCGACCGCGCCCGACGGCCACCGGCGCCGCAGCGGCACGATGGTCCTGTGGAGCGAGGGCGGCCGCGTGTTCGCGGTGCAGGGTGATATCGGCTCCGAGGCCGTGCTCGAGGTCGCGCAGTCGCTGCAGTGACGCGATACTGGGGCTCATGACCGACCTCGCCATCGAGACACACCACCTGAGTCGGCGCTTCGGCGAGAAGCTCGCCGTCGCCGACTTGAGCCTGAGCGTGAAGCGCGGCGAGGTGTTCGGGTTCCTGGGCCCCAACGGCGCGGGCAAGACGACGTCGCTCAAGATGCTGCTGGGGCTGATCGAGCCCACCACGGGCAGCGGCACGCTGCTCGGCCGCTCGATCGGCGACCGCGCGGCGCGCGCCAAGGTCGGCTTCCTGCCCGAGCACTTCCGCTTCCAGGACTGGCTCACGGGCCGCGAGTTGCTGCGCTTCCACGGCCGGCTCTACGGGCTCTCGGGCCGCTCGCTCGAAGCGAAGGCCGACGCGCTGCTCACGCGCATGGCGCTGCAGGAGGCCGCTGACCGGCCGATCAAGGGGTACAGCAAGGGCATGACGCAGCGCGTCGGCTTGGCGCAGGCCCTCCTGAACGACCCCGACATCATCTTCCTCGACGAACCGACCTCGGGGCTTGACCCGCTCGGACGGCTGCTGGTGCGCGATGTCATCCGGGAGCTGCGCGCGGGCGGCACCAGCGTGTTCCTGAATTCGCACCTGCTGGGCGAGGTCGAAGCGACCTGCGACCGCGTCGTGTTCCTGAAGCAAGGGCGCGTCATCCATGAACTCGACATGGCTGCCACACCGGCCGGGCTCGAAGTCGAACTGCGCGTCGAGGGCGCCACCGACGCCGTGCTCGCCGCGCACGGCACGCTGTTGTCGCACGCCGATGGCGTGGCGCGCGTGCGCATCGATGCCGACGACCGGCTGCCGCTGCTGGCGGCCGCGCTGGTGCAGTCCGGCGCGCGGCTCTACGCGATGACGCCGCACAAGCGCTCGCTCGAGGACACATTCCTCGCGGTCATGGGCGATGACCAGAGGCCGGGATGAGAGATATCCTCACGATCCTGCACATCACGCTACACGAAGCCGGCCGGCGCCGAGTGCTCACCGCTACGCTCATCGGCGCTGGCGCGTTCCTGCTGCTCTACGGCATCGGGTTTTACTTCGTGGCCGCGAACGTCGCCAAGGAAGTCGGCGTCACGGTGGTGCGCCAGCGGCTGCTGCTCAACTTCCTCACGCTCGCCGGGCTCTACGCGACGAATTTTCTTACGATCATGACTGCCGTGCTGCTCCCGGTCGACACGCTGTCGGGCGACATCGCTTCGGGCGTCGTGCAGACGGTGGCGTCCAAGCCCGTGCGGCGCTCGAGTATCGTGCTCGGTAAGTGGCTGGCGTTCTCGCTTGTGGCGGTGGCGTACTATCTGGTCGTGGCCGGCGGTGTGCTGGTGATTGCACGGCTGATCGGCCACTTCACGCCGCCCGGGCTCGCGACCGGCATGCCGCTCATGGCGCTCGAGGCCGTGGTGCTCGTGTCGCTGTCCATCGGCGGTGGTGCACGGCTGTCCACCGTGACGAACGGCGTCATGGTGTTCGGGCTCTACGGTCTGGCGTTCATCGGCGGCTGGGTCGAGCAAGTCGGTGCGATGGCCGGCAACCGGGCAGCCCAGAACGTCGGTGCCGTGGCGAGCCTGATCATGCCGACCGAAGCGTTGTGGCAGCGCGCCGCCTACTACATGCAGCCGAGCATCATGCGCGACCTGCACATGACACCGTTCTCGTCCGGCTCGCTGCCCAGTCCCGCCATGGTGTGGTGGGCTGCAGGGTATGCCTTGGTCGCATTGGCGCTCGGCGTGCGCGGGTTCGCCAAGCGGGCGTTGTAGCGCGTCCGCGGGGTCGCGACGAGCGCTTGGCATACGGCCAGGCGCTCCCGATTGCAGGCCTCATCCCACGTGCTTCGTGCACCCAAGGCAGCCCGTCAGGTGTGGTCCGACACGACAAGGCGGCATACCGAATGCCACTTTTTCACCCCCGCGCCACGCTTCGCGGGACCACGAGTGGCGTGACCGAGTGGTTCCATGATCGCGGCGCCATCCAAGGCGTAGCTGGGACAACAGGTTCGACGCGCTCATGGTCCATGGGGCGCATGCCCGGCGGGTTGTACAGGGCTTGATGATTTGCAGCACGGGTATTGCGAGGGATACCGGGCGGACGAGCGCCGCGCCCACGACGCGCGCGTCCGCAGCCACCCTTCGCCCAGGAGCGCTCACCATGACCTTCACTCGCACCCAGACGCGGACTGCTGTTTCCGCGATGTTCGCTGCTGCACTGCTCATCGGCGCCGGTCAGGTGCTCGCGGACAACACCGGCCGCACCGGCCGCACCCAGTCGACCACGGGTTGCTCTTGCCATGGCAGCACCCAGACGCCGGGCGTGACCGTGGCCATCACCGGCCCGCAGGCCGTCATCACCGGGAGCACCAATCAATACACGGTCACCGTGTCGGGTGGTCCCGTGAGCCCCTCGGGCGGCTTCAACTTGAAGGGCAGCGGCGGCACGTTCGTCGCGGGCGCCAACAATCATGTCGTGGGCCTCGAAGTGACGCACAGCATCGGCACCCTGCGCTCGTGGACGTTCTCATGGACCGCCCCGGTAGCCGCCGGTCCGCAGAACTTCCTGGCCATCGCGCTGGCCGCGGATGGTGGCGACGACACCTCGGCTGACGAATGGAACTATTACGGCGGGGCCATGAACACGCAGTTTGTGATCAACGTGGCGGCCGCGGCCGGTGTCGGCGACACGCCGTCGCTCACCTGGATCGCGCCACCGCTGCCGAACCCGTGCCGCAACGGTACTCGCATCTCGTTCTCGCTGGCGGACGCCGGGAAGGTCCAGCTCACGCTGATGGATGCCGCCGGCCGGCGTGTGCGCACGCTCGCCAGCGGTACGATGGCGGCGGGCCGCCAGTCCGTGACGTGGGACGGCCGCATGGAAGATGGCGCGCGTGCCGCAGCGGGAGTGTACTTCGTGCGCCTGACCACGCCGCAGCGCGAACTCTCGACACGTATCAACGTGGTGGACTGACGTTCGATCCACAGGCGAAGTGCAGCACTGCACGAGTCCCGGGCGGGAAGTTCCGTCCGGGACTCGTCCGTGTCTTGCGGGCGGGTTATAGTCACGGCCCCCGATAATCGTCCGATGGGCGGATCGCGCCGCCCCACCGAGCGCAGACCACCGCTTCGGTGTATCGACGTGTCCCCGGGGAAGCCGATGCCGTCCGACATGCCCGAGTACCCCGAACCGCGTGCTCAAGGACGGACTGAGCGGCCCCGTGCATGGCGAATCCTGCGCTCCGTCGCGTGGCGTGTCTGTGCCGTGCTCTGCATGGCTGTGGGAGCGCTGGCGCCGAACGCGTGCCCGGCCGCCGCGAGCGCCGCCGCCCGTGACAGTGTCGAGATCGCCCGCACGTGGCTCACCGCCGGCGACTACGCGCGCGTCGAGCCCGTCGCGCGTCGTTTGCTTGATCGCCTTCAGCGCGAGCCCGGTGCGGCGCGCGACTCGCTCGCGATGGCCACCGATCTGCTGGTGGAATCCCTGTGGCGTCAGGGCTTCGCTACCCGGGGCGAGACCGTACGGCTCGCCGAGCAGGCGCTGGCGTGGCGCGACACCACTGCGGCGAACCGTGACCCGGCCGCCGTGCCCGCGCTCTTGAACCTCGGCGCCATTCGCACGCAGAACGGCGAAGTCGTGCCGGCACGCCTGCTGCTCACGCGGGCGTGCGCCGTGCGCCGGCGGTATCCGGGCCGCGACAGTCTCGAGTTCGCGGCTGCGCTCAACGAACTCGCCGCGCTTGAATTGCGCGCGGGCGACCCCGCGGCGGCCCGCGCTGCCTACGAGCAAGTGCTCGCGCTGCGCCGGCGCGGGCTCGGGCGCGACCAGCCACTCGTGGCGTGGAGCCTCAGCAACCTGGCGAACGCGCTCGAGTCCGAAGGGGACTTTGTCGCGGCCCGGAAGCTGCGCGAGGAGTGCCTCTTGGTGCGGACCCGTGTCCTGCCGCGCGACCACCCGGACATCGCGCGCGCCCTGAAAGCGCTGGCCAACGATCACTACGCGCTCGGCGACTTCGTGCGCGCGCTCGAGTTCGAGCAGCGCTCGATGTCGATGTTCGAGCGTGCCCAGGGTACGGACAGCCCCGAGGTGGCCCGTGCGCTCACCAGTCTGTCGGGCCGGTTGCGGGCGCTGGGAGACGTGCCGGGTGCCAAGCGCGCGGCGCTGCGCGCGCTGATGATCCGCGAGCGCCGCTTCGATCCCGAGAACCCCGAGATCGCGACGTCTCTGTTGGCCTTGGGGCGGGTGCTTGCCGAGACGGGCGAATACCGCGGGGCGGAGGATACGTTGCGCCGTGCGCTGGCGATCCGCTCCCGCGTGTTCGGTGCCGATGACCCGGTGACGGCGCTCGTGCTGGATGAGTTGGTGAAGGTCGAGCTCGCGTGCGGCAGGACCGATTCGGCGCTGGCGATGTGCGAACACGCCATTCGTGGCAAGCGTCACGGCCTGGGCGCCGGACACCCTGATGTCGCGCGCTCATGGCAGCTGCTGGCCCGGGCGCAGTGGCAAGCCGGGGACACCGCTGCGGCTTCGCGAGCCGCGCTCGAGACCGAACGCATCATGCGCGAGCATCTGGCGTCGTCGGTCCCGGGGCTGTCCGAAACCGATGCGTTGGCCTACGAGGCCACGCGCGTCTCGGGGCTGGGGCTCGCCGTGCGTCTGGCCGCGCGGCCCAGTGCTTCCGGCGACGAGCGCCAGAAAGCCTTCGATGCGTTGGTGCGCTCGCGCTCACGCGTGCTCGACGCGATGCTGGTGCGGGGCGGAGCTGCGCGCACCGAGGTCGGGCTCGACGACGCGCGCCGACGGCTGCCGGCAGGTACGGCCCTGGTGTCGTTCCTGCGCTGCGAGGATGAGCCCGTGCCGTTCGCGCAGCTTGCTCGGTACGTTGCGTTCGTGGTGCGCTCGGGCAACGATTCAATCGCCGTTTGCGATCTGGGGACTGCAGGGGCACTCGACACATTGGTGGCACACTGGCGGCTCGCCGTGCTTTCAGGAACGGCTGACGGAGCAGACGAACGTGCGGCTCGGCTGCGCGGCGAGCGGTTGAGGCGTCAGCTGTGGGACCCGCTCCAGCCGGCGCTCGGTGCGGCGTCGCGGGTGTTCCTCGTGCTGGACGGCGCGCTCGAGGGCGTGGACTTCTACGCACTGCCGGCACGGGAGGGTGGGTATCTGGTGGAGTCTGGCGCGGTCATCGAGCGGTTGTCGGCGGAGCGGGAGCTGGCCGCGCACAGCGCCCGAGCGCCGGGCAACGGCGTGATTGTCGCGGTGAGCGGTGCGAGCGGGTCGCGTGGCCGGCCGGAGCTACCGCAGACCGCCCGCGAGGCCGAGGCGGTCGCCGGGCTCTGGAACGACATGTCCTCGCCCACGAGCCCGCATCGGTCCGTCGTGCTTCGGGCCGCAAGCGCCACGGTGCCTGCCCTGAACGCCGCAGCGGCCGGATGTGAGGTGCTGCACATCGCGGCGCATGGCGTGTTCGAGGGCGATGGCATCGACCCGTTGCGTGCGCTGCGCGCCGCCGTGCAGGGTGGCCGCGGGCGATCAGTGCTGTTGCGGTCGGGATTGGTGCTGGCGGCGGGCGCGGACGATCCGGGCGCGAGCACCGGATTCCTGAGCGCACGTTCCGCTGCGACGCTCGACCTGCACGCCACACGCTGGGTGGTGCTCTCGGGGTGCGAGACCGGGCTCGGCCGCGCCATGGTGCGCGAGGGCTCGATCGGCTTGCAGCGCGCGTTCAAGCTGGCAGGTGCGCGTGTCGTGATCACGAGCCTGTGGCCGGTCGAGGACCGGATGTCGCGCCAGTGGATGGAATGGCTCTATCGGTTGCGCTGGCGGCAGCGAGTCACGACGGGTGAAGCCGTTCGCGGGGCGACGCTCCGCGCGCTGCAGGCGCGCCGCCGGCTGGGGTTATCCGACTCGCCGCGCACGTGGGCAGGCTTCGTGGCGAACGGCTTCGACGACGAGGCGCCGGCTAGTGGCGCCGGCGAACCGTGAGCGCAAACGACTGCGTATCAGCGTTCGCGGCACCCGGCCACGCGATCATGCGTAGCACGTAGTCGCCATCCGCGACCGGATGGCTGGCATCACCAACCACGAGCTGCCGGTGCGGGTACAGCTCCGCCTGCGTGCGGGAGAGTCGCGCGAAGGTGCCGCCGGAACGCGTCACGAACTCGAACGCGATCGGAGTGCTGTCGGGTAGGTCGAACGGTTCGACCGCCAGCACGACGGGCTCGCGCGGTCGGGGTTCGATGAGCACCGCCGCGGCCGCCCCGCCGCTGCGCGTGACATCGTGAAGTACCACGGCTGACGGCGCGAGCGTGAACGGCATGGCCGACATCGGCTGCGGTTCGGCCGAAGCGCGATCCGGCGCCGTCTGGCGCGAAGGTCCGCGCGGCCCGAGTGGGGCGGCCCACCACGTGACCGCAAGGCTCGCGGCGGCCGCTGTTGCCGCGATGGCCCAGACGCGTTCCCAGCGCACGACTACCCGTGGTGACGGCGCGACCGTGGCTGCGGTTGCCGCGATGTGAAGATCGTCGCGGCAATGCTCGCAGTCGCTCAGGTGCTGCTCGACCCGTTCGCGTTCGAGTGTGGGCAGGTCGGCAGCCGCTCCCGGCCAGCGCGCCAGCACGGACGACGGAACGTGCTCGCCCGTCGCGGCGTCCGGTGCCCCGGCGCGCGACATGCCGAGCCCGTCGCGGCAGGCGGCGCACAGCCGTGCGTGCGCCTGTACACGTTCGTCTTCGTCGGGCTCGAGCAGGCGGGCCCGGTACAGTTCGAGCCGGGCCTGCGCCCAGGCATGCTCGTGGTGGTCAGCGCTGCGCATCGTCCCGGCCCTCGTGGTCCCGGCCCTCGTGCCGGTTCAGCCATGTCCAGGGGTCCCCGCTCGCGACGGCTCCGCCCTTGAGTGTTCGACGCAGGTGGGCCACGCAACGTGACCACTGTTTGCGGACCGCGGCGCCCTCGAGGTGCAGAGCCGCGCCGACCTGGACCCAGTCGTGTCCCGCCAGGAACGCCCGCGCCAGCGGTTCGCATGACGAGCGCTCGCGTGCGAAGAACTGCAGTACCACGAACGCCAGCCGTTCCGCCGGGTCCGTGCCGCGCCAGCGCGCCGGCGAATCGTCATCGTCGCCGTCGGACAGGGGCCGGACCAGCGCGCTCCAGCGATCGCGCCGCCGCACCAGGTCGATCGCCTTGCGGCGCGCCAGCGTGTTGAGCAGTGCGTCCAGGTTGCGGATGCGCTCGTGCCGGCTGGTCCTCACCAGGTCGATGAGCGCTTCCTGGGTCAGGTCCTCGATATCCACCGCCTGGCAACCGGGCAGAAGGCGCCGCAACCGGGCGCGCAGGAAGCGCGCGGCCTCCGGCCAGTCGGGCGGGGTGGCGGCGGCGTCGAGCCGCGGAGAAAGCTCGCCCGGGGCGCTGGGGTCGGGGTCCATCCCCAACGGATATCACAGGATGCGGAGTCCGGCCGCAGGATTCTGGGGGACTTTCATAGTCGCCGGTCACACGGCGGGGGGCTCGAGCGACGAGAGAGATGCCGCGAGACTCCATCCTGGATGGGTCGGGGGACCTCCTGGGGTGGGCTCGCGGTGCAGCTCTTCCGAGATGCGTGTTGCAACCTAGGACGGCGTGTCGCCCGCGCCCGGCTCACCCGTGTCCGCCTGCGGCTTCTTCTTCCCACACCCGCAGTCGCCGCACTTGTGGTACGGGCCGGGCGGCATGTCCTCGTAGGCGATCCTGTGCTCGGCGCCCTCGGAGTCGCGCACCCACACGGCCTCCTGGTAGGCGTCGGTGCGCGTCACCGTGACCGGGCCTTGGCCGGTGCTGATCCTGGTGCCCACGGGCGGCAGCTTGGCGGCGCTGTCGCGGTACTGCGCCAGCTCGTAGCTCAGGCAGCACATGAGCCGGCCGCACGCGCCCGAGATCTTGGTCGGGTTCAACGACAGGTTCTGCTCGCGCGCCATCTTGAGCGTGACCGGATGGAAGCTCTTCATCCAGGTGGAGCAGCAGAACGCCCGCCCGCACGGTCCGCAGCCGTCGACGCGTTTTGCTTGGTCGCGAACGCCGATCTGGCGCAGCTCGATGCGCGTCTGGAACCGGCTCGCCAGATCCTTCACCAGCTCGCGGAAGTCCACGCGCTGCTCGGCGGTGAAGTAGAACGTGATGCGGTTGCGCCGGAACGCCACCTCGACTTCGGACAGCTCCATTTTCAGGTCGCGCAGGGTGATGCGCTGGCGGCAGTAGTCGAAGGCGTCTTCCTCGAGCTGGCGATTGTGGTCTTCCTGGTCGAGGTCTTCTTCTTCG
>JANMAX010000171.1:0-2021 GCA_031360075.1 bacterium
GGCGGGGTGTGCGTCAAGACCAGATCCCGAAAAGCGTGCGCTTCGGATGCACGCCACCACGAATGCGGTGCGAGAAATCTCGCCCTGACGGACCGCCATGCTGTCCATGGCGGATGGTTGCGCGAACTCCCGCCACCACGGCCCGTGGCCTGGGTCAGCGTCGTCGTGGGACCCCTATTTCACCCAAGCGACACCATCGTGCAGTAGCGGGAAGGGCCCGTGGTCGCCGATCGGGCTGGGGTGTGTCAACAGCCCGGTGGCGTCGCTCCAGGTGTGGACCAGGCACGACGGCATTTCGTTGCTGACGTGGAGCGTGCGCGGGTGGGCGTGGTCGACGCGGATCTGCAGCGCGGTCGAGGTGCATGTCATCGCGAGCGTGCCGTGATAGCGCCGCTGCATCGTGCAGTGGATGTGGCCGGCGACGACGCGCTCGACCTGGCGGTGCCGCGCCACGATCGCGCCGAACGCGTCCGCGCCCGCGAGCCCGAGCTGGTCGAGCACGTCGAGCCCGGTGGCGAACGGCGGATGGTGCATGACGATCAGCGTGGGCTTGTCCGGTGCTTGGGCGAGCCGTTCATCGAGCCAGCGCAGGCGCTCGGCGCACAGCAGCCCGGCATCCTGCCCGGGGACGACCGTGTCGAGCGCGATCAGGCGCACCGGCCAGTCGTCCACGACGTACTGCATGAACCCATCCATCGCGTGCGCACCCTGCGAGCCGAACATGTCGCGCAGCCTGCCGCGGTCATCGTGGTTGCCCGGGATCACATAGATCGGCATGGGCAACGGCTGCAACAGTGCCCTGAAGCGCTCGTACTCCTCCGCTGCGCCATGATCCGTGCAGTCCCCGCTCACGAGCACGACATCGGGCTGCGCGGGCAATGCCAGCACATGCGCGGCCGCCTGCCGCAAGCGTTCCTGCGTCGTGGGCTTGCCATCGGCACGCGTGGCGTCGGGCGTGATGTGGGTGTCGCTGAGTTGCGCGATGATCATGAAGCGCTCAGCACGAGTGGGGCCGTGGTCGCACGGCCGGCTGCGAGCTGCAGCGTGAGCCCGGTCCCGGACGCCGGGGCGTTGCGCGCCAGCGGGCGGTATTCAGCGGGAGAAGCGCTCATCCCATGTCTCCCGGGGTGACCTCGCAATGCGCTGAGGCTTGGGCGGCTCGCTCGGCCAGAGTCGATGCCGAATGCACCGGGCGCCCTCCCGAACCAGCCGGTGGGTCGCCCAGTGGTGGGGCACGGTACCGTGGTCAGGCCCGCACGAGCGGCCGGTACTTGATGCGGTGCGGTGTGTCGGCGTCGGCGCCGAGGCGTTCGTGGCGCACCTTCTCGTAGTCCTGATAGTTGCCCTCGAAGAACGTCACCTGCGAGTCGCCCTCGAATGCCAGGATGTGCGTGGCGATACGGTCGAGGAACCAGCGATCGTGTGAGATGACCACGGCGCACCCGGCGAAGTCGAGCAGCGCGTCTTCCAGCGCGCGCAAAGTGTCGACATCGAGGTCGTTGGTGGGTTCGTCCAGCAGCAGCAGGTTGCCACCGGCCTGGAACAGCTTGCCCATCTGCAGTCGATTGCGCTCACCGCCGGACAGCGTGCCGACCTTCTTCTGCTGGTCGGCACCCCTGAAGTTGAACCATGCGCAATACGCACGCGCATTGATCTCGCGCTTGCCGAGCGTCAGGATCTCGTTGCCGCCCGAGAGCTCCTCGTACACGGTCGCTTCGCCGTTCAGTGAATCACGGCTCTGGTCGATGTACGCGATCTTCACCGTCTCGCCCACACGCAGACTGCCGCTGTCCGGTGTCTCCTCGCCCACGAGCATGCGGAACAGCGTCGTCTTGCCAGCGCCGTTGGGGCCGATCACGCCCACGATGCCGGCGGGCGGCAGCTTGAACGACAGGTCGTCGATCAGCAGCTGGTCGCCGTAGCCCTTGCGCAGGTTCGTGGTCTCGATCACCACGTTGCAGAGGCGCGGGCCGGGCGGGATGTAGATCTCGACGTTGTCGATCTTCTAGCGCCCTACCTCG
>JANMAX010000229.1:0-13180 GCA_031360075.1 bacterium
GCTGCCATTCCCCCAGGAGCCGGAGGCCGAAGGGCACGCCGGTGGTGATGAACGGCAGCGCGAGCGCAAGCGTGGCGCCGAGCAAGCAGCCGAGGATCGCGCGTGTGTGCCCGCGCAGCAGGAGCGGCAGCAGCACGAGGCCCGCCGGCATCTTGAGCGCCGTCGCGAGCCCGAGTGCCATGCCGTGCACCCCATCGCGCCGCGGGCCCAGTGCGCCCTGTGCGGTCGCGGCCACCAGCAGAAGCAACAGCAGATTGGCCTGGCCGAGCACGAGATTGTCGTGCAGCAGTCCGGCGAACGGCAGCGTCGCGAGCACCAGCACGCGGGCGCGCGGCACGGCTGCGACCATTCCGATGGTGTCGAGCAGCGCGCGGCCGGCGAGCCACAGGAACGCGACGTTGATCGCATACCAGCACGTCGCCGCGCCCGCGAGTGGCAGCAGCGCGAGCGGGCCGAGCAACAGCGCGAACCACGGCAGGTAGACGTAGCCGTGGAGCCCGGACCCGACGTCGTATGGCGACTGTCCGGAGAGCAGCGCGCGCGCCGCCTGCCAGTAGATCGGGAAGTCGTTGCCGTCGCGCACCTGCTTGTGCACCGCGCTCACACCCACCGCCAGCAGCACGAGCGCGGCGAGCCCCGACGCGATGATCGTGCGCTGTGTGCGGGCGCGCTCGCCGGGCGCTGCCGCCATGCGTGGGCTCAGGCCGCCGTGAGCAGCAGGGGCGCGCCCTTGCGGACCACCAGGGTGTGCTCGTGGTGCACGGCGAGCGAGCCGTCGGCGGTGCGGAGCGTCCAGCCGTCGTCGTCCTCGAGCATCTCGCCGGTGCCCGCTGCAATGATCGGCTCGAGCGTGATGACGAGGCCGTCGGTGAGCCAGCCGCGCGCTTCGGGGTCGGGCCAGTTCGGGATCATCGGTTCCTCGTGGATCGTGCGGCCGATGCCGTGGCCTTGCAGCACGCGCACCACCGAATAGCCCTTGCGCGTCACCTCGTCTTCGACCGCGCGGCCGACATCGATCGCACGGCGGCCGGCGCGCACCTCGCGCAGCCCCTTCTTGAACGCCTGCTCGGCGCTCCGCAACAGCCGCTGCGCGCTTTCCGAGATGCGGCCAACGCCCACGGTGATGGCGGCGTCGGCCATGTAGCCGCGCAACTCGGCGGTGACGTCGAGTTTCACGAGGTCGCCTTCCGCGAGCTTACGACGCCTGGACGGGATGCCGTGCACGATCTCGTCGTTCACCGAGATGCAGGTGACGCCGGGGAACTCGTACACCAGCTGTGGCGCCGAGCGCGCGCCGGCGGCCCTGAACACGCGTCCCGCGACGGCGTCGAGTTCGGCGGTGGTGACGCCGGCCGCCACCGCGGCACGCATGGCCGCGAGCGCATCACGCACCACCGCACCCGCGGCACGCATGCCCTGCAGGTCTTCCTCGGTCTCGATCGACATGGCGCGCAGACTGCATGGCGCGATGCCGCGATGCAAGCGATGCAAGCACGGCCCCGGACCGGCGCCTGTCGTGCGTGTGAAGCACCCGCCGGTGGCAACAGTCGTGCGGGCGGGCGTGGCGCGGCGAACTCGGCGGCGCCCCGGCCGGATGGGCCGGGGCGCCGTGAACTCGTCGCGGGTGCGTGCTAGCGCTTCGTCGAGTCGGCCGGTGCGCCCTCGTTGGTCTTCAGCAGGCGGCGGCGCTCGATCTCCTTCTTCAGCACGTCCTTGTTCGTGACCACGAACTCGACCCGGCGGTTCTTCGCCCAGTTGAGCTCGTTGGTGTTGGGCGCAATCGGCTTGGTCTTGCCGTAGCCCTTCACCGTGAAGTTCGCCGGCTGCAGTCCGGTGAACTTCACGGTCAGGTAGCTGCGCACGGACTCGGCACGCGCTTCCGAAAGCTTCTGGTTGCGGATCGCCGAACCACGCGCGTCGGTGTGACCGCCGATCTCCAGCGTCAGCTGCGGCCACTTGGTGAGCAGCATGCCGACCGCGTCGAGCGTCGAGTGACTCTCGGGCAGGATGTCCGCCTTGTTCGTCTCGAAGTTGACGTTCTGCAAGCGGATCATGCCGGTGTCGAGCAGTTCGGTCTCGCGCTCGGTGACTTCGATCGGGCAGCCCTGCGCGTCCACCTTGAGGCCGGCGGGCGTGTCGGGGCACTGGTCCAGGCCGTCCGCGACGCCATCGCCGTCGGAGTCGTTCGGGCAGCCCTTCGCGTCGATCATCGCGCCCTTGGGCGTGTCCGGGCACTGATCGATACCGTCCAGCACGCCGTCACCGTCCGAGTCGCTCGGGCAGCCCTTGGCATCCACCGTCGCGCCCTTGGGCGTGTCGGCGCACGCGTCGATGCCGTCGAACACGCCGTCGGCATCGGAGTCGCTCGGGCAGCCCTTGGCGTCGACCGTCGCGCCCTTGGGCGTGCCTTCGCACAGGTCCAGTCCGTCGTAGACGCCGTCGCCGTCACTGTCGAGCGGACAGCCGGTCGCATCGACCTTGGCACCCTTGGGCGTGTCCGGGCACTTGTCCTTCTTGTCGGGCACGCCGTCGCCGTCGGTATCGCGCGGCGTGGCTCCCAATGCGAACGTCAGGCCGGCGCCGAGGATCATGTTGTGCAGATGGTCGGAGGGCGCGGTGTTGTTGAGCGGCTTGAACGACACGTCCCGCGCCTCGAAGCGCAGGCCGACGTTGTCCGTCATCCACAGCTTCACGCCGCCCCCGAACTCGATCGTGCCGGTCGAGGTCTGCGGGCCGTTCGACGGCTTGGCCTGCGTGTAGCCACCGCCCACGAACAGGAACGGACCGCCCCAGCGTCCGCGTGCCGGCGACAGCACGAGGTTGCCGCTGGCGTGCGTCCAGTCGAAGTCGCGGCCGCCGGGGACGTCTTCGGCGGTCGGCGAGAAGCCCGCAGCGGCCTCGAGGCCGATCCACGACCTGGACTGCCAGCCGAGGCGTGCGCCGACATGCAGGTCGTCGGTCAGCGGCAGGTTGCTGCCGGGGAACCGCGTCTTGCCGTCGAGGATGGTGAAGCCGCCGAAAGGCGTGAATTCAAAGTGCGATCCGATGGGCTCGGCCACGGCCGCGCTCGCCGCGAGCAGCGCGGCCAACAGCGGCAGGGCGAAGCGAAGACGGTGGCGCATCTCGATCTCCTTGAACGATGACGAAAGCCCGGCCCTGGGCTTGGGCGGACCCGGAATGGGGCGCGAAGGGCGGGAGCCTACGGGGCCGGGGCGGGGGGTGCAAGGCGGTCGCGCGCGTCGGCGTCACTTCCACAACTTCTCCCACCATGCCGCCGCCCGGTACGGCGTCAGCGATTCGCCCGGGAGCGTCCACGCGGTGCTGGCGTGCATGCGCCCGCGCACGTCGGCGAGCGGCCAGCCCGTGAGTTCCGCGAGCGCGGCCGCCTGCCGCTGACGGCGTGCGGGCAGGCCCTGACGGTACGTATTGGCGCTCTCGCACCGCGCTTCGCCCGCCCACTCGTTGCGCACGACGAGGCGGCACTGGAAGTTCGCGCGGTCGGCGGTGGTCTGCAGCACGAGGTCCTCGGGGAACGACTCGCGGTCGTAGCGTGCGTGCAGTCGGGTGACGAACACGCTCGCGTTGGGCTCGCCCAGCCACCACACGCCGAGCGCCTGCTGTTCCTCGCGCGTCAGCGCCGGCGACGGGCACGGATCGCACCACGTCATGTCCCAGGCGTACTCGGTGTACACGACGCCCATGCCGTGCTTGCGTACGAGTTGGTCGAACGCCGCGCGCCACACAGTCGAGAAGTCGCCTTTCACGAACGCCGGGACATCGACCGCTTCGGGCAGCTTCAGGCTCCGGTAGTTGACCGGCTCAACGCGGCCCTGTCGCGTGATGGCGTAGACGAACAGTTCCTGCGGGCCGTTGCCGTTGACCATGCCGAGCCGCACCGGGAGCATGAAACGCGGTGACTCGTAGGCGATCTGCAGCGGGCGCAGTTGTGTGAGTCCGCGCTCGGCACGCCGGCGCAGATCGACCTTGGCGACGAAGAACTTCATGCCCTGCTTCAAGTAGCTGTCGACGACCCGCGACGCCTGCATCGGCACCCGGTAGTGGTGCGCGGTGAGCCAGCGCAGCAGCGCGCCGCTGTCGTCGGCCGACAGGATGAGCACGTCGTACTCGTCGACTTCGTAGCGCGCCTCGATGCGGACTTGGTCCATGAACTTGGTCGCGCTCACGCGAACTTCCTGGAGGCTCCCGACGCCGATGGAGAGCATCCGGACCCGCATCGCGTCCTGACAGGGGTCCTCGTCGTGGTACTCGACCAGGCGCGGCGCCGAGTACGCATCGAGTTTGCCCACCAGCGACGAATCACCGACGTGGATCTGCCCGCGTTTCAGCACCACCGGCACCGGCACGACGAGCGCGAACTCCTTGGGATCGCCCTCGTAGTCGCTGGCCATGGTGAGCACCGTGCGGTCGCCGTCGCGCACGAGCACGACCTGCGAGCGGTGATTGAACAGCTTGGACTCGCCGCTGGCGACGTAGAAGCCACAGAAGGCGTGCGCGGCGCTAAGCGGTGCGCACACCGCCAGCAGCGCGCACAGCAGCCGGAATCCCGGGTGACACATGGCGAACCTCCTTGGGAATTGCGCCCGTCCCTGGCGCGGACCAATCGAAGCCGCGGCCCGGAAGCGCACGGTCGATGAGCGGGACGAACAGCGAGCACGCTGCGAGCGACCACAGGAGCCCGTTGGGGCGATACAAGCCGACCTGCACGAAGCCCGCGCCCAGTGCGACCAGGCACGCGAACACGATGCGGCCCGCTCGCGAGTCCGGTGTGGTTCTGGGATCGCTGATCATGTGGAACGCGAACAGTGCGACCGAGCCGTTCTCGAGCTGATGCAGCGGTGCGACCCACGCCTGCCCCACGAGAGCGGCGCGACCGAACAGCACCGCCGCCCAGGCCGCGAGGAACGCCAGCGTCACGTCGCTGCGCGCGGAGCGGTGCACGACCAGGCTGCCGAAGCCGGCGACACCGAACGCCAGCGCCAGATGATGTCCCCATTGCGCCGGCGAGACCCACACCGGTGCTCCGGCCAGCAGCAACAGCACGATGGCGCCGTTGGTGGGATTCAGCACGTGTTTGTCGCCGTCGCCACTGGCCCGGGGCACACGCAGCGCGAACTTGGAGCCGACGGCGAGCAGTGCTGCAACCGCAAGCCACACCGGCTGGCGCGTGCGCAGCAGCAGGCACAGGGAAAGTCCGCTGATGAGCGCGCTCCGCCATTCGAATGCAGCCGCGAATGGAGGCCGCGAGGTGGGCGCCTCCGCCGGGACCGGCCCGCCCATGCTTCCAGCCGTTGTCCGCCGGCCTCGACTGGCCTGCCATGCCAGTCGTCCAGCGAGTCCCTGTGCGGCGAGCGCGCTCATCAGCGTGACCGCGACATGCAAGGGCGGAACGTCGAAACCGAAGCGCGAGATCCCCACCACCAGCAACGTGCTCAGCGCCCCGAGCTGGTAGTTGCGCGGGTCACGCGCGAACCGGCGGATCTCCTCGATGCGGCCCATCACGGCTCCGTTTCTCCCGAACACGGTCGCCGATGGAGCAGAGCAACCGTCGTGCCCGCGCCGCACGCCCGGACACCCCGGCACATCCCCACGCCAGTGAAGCGGGCCGCGAGCACGGCCACGCGCCCGGCGAGCGCGATCCTGTCACCTGGTGACACCAGGATCCGGATCAAGGTGACAGTGGCGGGAGCGTGGTCGATCGTGCGCATGTCCCGGGTACGACGGGGCGCGCGGATCTATTCCCGTGAACGTGCGCTGCCGGCGGTTTGCGGCGCCCGAAGCGCAGAACCCCCCGGCGTGCGGGCGCCTGCAGGTGCAATGCGCGAGCGGCAGGAGGGGCCGCTCGGAGTCTCGCGTGAGGTTCCGTTTGGAGTCGCGCGATCCAGCAGGCTACACCGCGCTCCCGCAATAGCGGCACTTGCGCGCGTCCGCCAGCACCTGCTCGCGGCACTCCGTGCAGGCCTTCAACACCGGGCCCGCGGGCGCCGCCGGTGTCGGCTTGACCAGCGCCTTCGAGAGCCACTGGATGACCAGCGCGATGATCATGAAGTCGACGACCGTGCCGAGGAACGTCCCGAGCTTGATGGCGTTCAGCACTTCACCGGCGGCGCTCTTCTTGAGGACGATCTCGGCCGTGCGCCATGAGCCGCCGGGGATGGCCATCGAGAGGAGCGGCATGAGCACGTCACTCGTGAGCGAGCCCACGACTTTGCCGATGGCGCCGCCGATGATGACACCGAGCGCCAACGACATGGCATTGAGACCTTCGAGCATGGAGAGCAGTTTCTTGAACATGAAGGACCTCCGGGAGTTGCGGCCATGCGGCTGCCGGACGGAGCCGCGATCAGAACGTCGTCTGGATGTGGATGAAGCCCTTGTCGTGATGGAAGACCACCTCGTAGGGTTCCTTGTCGAGTTCGATGCACTCGATTCCCTCCAGACGTACCCGACCGAATCGCTTCTCGACACTGATGAATGCGCGCGTCTCGTGGCGTGAGCCGAATGTGAACAACGGCGCCCGATCGGCGCCCGCGACGCTGATGCGGTTGCGCATGAACCCGGTGCGCACGCCGAGGTCCCAGCCGGCGCGGAACGAGCCCTCCACCACCGGCATGCGGTCGATCACCCCGAACGCGCCATTGCCGAGTGGCGGCCGGTAGACCTGCGTGCGCTCCTGATAGATCCAGCGCAGGGCGACCCGGCCGTGTTCACCCACGCGCCGCGCCAGCGCCGCTTCGCCACGCCAGCGCCGCGCGAACACGTGATGGTCGCCGGCGCGCGTCTCCCAGAGCGCGAAGCGCGAGGCCTGCACCATCTGGAACCGCAGCGCGCCGGTGTAGTCACCGAACGCCTGCGTGACCGCGGCGTCGCCGCGCGCGCCCCACAACCATTCACGCCGGCGCAGGGCAGGGTCCTTCGTCTCGAACCGCTTGCGTGACGGCGTCAGCCACTTGCCGCCGGCCTCGACGCGCGGGCCGCGGCCGCGCCACACCATGCTCAGCGCGGGCTCGAACGGGTGGCGTTCGTACGGTTCCCGGTCGTCACCGACGCGCGTCTGACGCAGCGCCCACAACTTGTTGAAGATGTCCTCGATGCCGAACACGGCCTTCAGGTGGAGCGGCGTGGTGCCACTGCCGTGATCCCACAGCACGGCGGCGTCCTGATTGCTCTTGTCGAACGTCGGCCGGAAGCGCAGGCCCCACAGTCCGGCGTGCCGGAGGGGAAAGCGCAGGTCGAATGACGTCCAGCCGTAGACGGATTCATCGTCAGAGACCTCGCGCATTCCGAGATCGAAGTAAGTGGTGTCGCCCATCGGGACGCGCACCTTGAGCTCGTTGTCGATGTACCACTGTCCCGACGTGAAGCAGCCCTGCGAGCTGCGAAACGCCCCGCTCGCCTGTTCCCAATCGTCGCGCCAGCCGGCCGGAGGCTCGACGAGCACGTGGTCGAGCAGGTTCTCGTCGTCTTCCTCCTGACGTGCGACATCGAGCGTCCAGAACTCCTCGTAGCTGGCCCGGGCCGCGGGCGGTGCGACGCACGTCGCCGCGCACATCGCGAGCGCGACCGCGAGCCGCGACGCCAAGCGCAGCAGGCACCCGCGCATCACGTGCGCACGACCGCGGGCGGCGCGAAGCTGGCCGCGCGCGTCACGAACGCACGCGCGCGCGCCTCGATCTCGCCAAAGCGTCCCGCCAGTGCCAGCGCGGGGTCGGCGAGCGCGCCACCGAGGCCGCACGCGATGCAGCCCGCCGCGTAAAACGGCACGATGTTATCGAGGTTCGTGCCGCCCGCGGCGAGCATGGGGATGCTGGGCAACGGGTCGCGGATGATGCGGATGTAGTCCGGTCCGCCCGCCACGCCCACCGGGTAGATCTTCACAAGATGCGCGCCCATGGCCATGGCGTGCAGGATCTCGGTGGTGGTGTAAGCCCCCGGGCAATAGAACGTGTTCGACTCGCGCGCCACCGTGGCGGCGGCCTCTGAGACATCGGGCGCGATGATGAATCGCGCGCCCGCTTCGACCGCGGCGATGCCTTCGGCGCGCGTCAGCACCGTGCCGGCTCCGACGATGACGCCGTCGGGGGCTTCGGACGACAGCTGCCGCATGACCGCGGGCGCATCGGGCACGGAGTAGGTGACCTCGACCAGGCGGATGCCGCCGCGGATCACGGCGCGTGCCGTGCCCAGCGCGGCTTCGGGCGTGGCTGCGCGGATCACCGCCACCAGGCGCTGCGTGCGGAAGACGTCGAACACCTGGGCCGGGGTGACGCTCGGGGTGGTCATGCGACGGACTCTACGGTCCGGCCCGGGAGGCGTCCACCGTATGGACGGCCCGGCGCGCCGGGGGCTCGCTCGAGCTGCACTCCCGCGGCGCCCCCGCCGCGCTCGGCCGCACGTGGTGCCACCGCCTCGCGTGACTGTGGCATATTCGGGCCGAACGTTGCTGTCGCTCCCCTCACGGAGACCCGCCCATGCGCTCGTCGCGCCGTCCGCCGTTGTGGTTGTGGCTCGTCGCTGTGCCGGTCGTCCTGTTCGCGATTGTCTGGGGGGCGCTGCTGGTGCTGCTGCCGCCGGCCCGCGCCACGCAGCTCGTGCGCGAACGGTTGGCCAGGAGCCTGGCGCGCGAGGTGCGGTTCGAAGCGGTGTCGGTGTCGCTGTGGCCGCCGGTGCGCGTGTCGGTGAAGAAAGTCGAGCTGGCCGAGCCGGGTGGTTTCGAACAGGGGGCGGCGTTCTCGACAGCGGCGGTGGACCTCGACCTCGATGTGGCGGCGCTGCTCTCGAAGCGTGTGAAGGTGCGCCGTCTCGTCCTGGACCGGCCCGCCGTGCACCTGCTGTTGCGTGCGGACGGCACCACGAACTTCGACAGCATCGGCTCAGCGCCGGCGCGCGGCGCGCCGTCCGCACGCGCGCTCGACCTCGATGTGCGCGAGTTCCGCGTGCACGAGGGCCAGTTGTTGCTCGATGACGTCGCGGCCGCGCGCCGCACGACGCTCACGCTCGAGACGCGCACGAGTTTGTCGGCCGAGCAGGGCGGCACGCGGATCGCCACCGCCGGCGAGACGGTGATCTCGGGGCTGGCGTTCGGCCCGATCACGGCCGCGCGCGCCAGCGACCTCGAACAAGGGCTCGCCAAGCTGCGCTGGACGCTGCAGCACCGGGGCAAGTACGACGGCAAGAGCAACCGGCTGGCGCTGGAGAAGCTGGCGCTGCAACTGGGGCGCACGCAACTCACCGTGTCGGGTCTGGTCGACAGCCTCGGGCCGCGCGCGCGCTACGACCTGAAGGCGCGTGGCGACGATCTCGACGTCGAGCAGTTGCTGTCGTGGGTCTCGGCCGCCGATTCCAGGGCGGTGAAGGGGCTGTCCGGACACGGCAGGATCGCGTTCGATCTGGGGCTGCGCGGCAGCGCCGCACCGGGAGCGCTGCCGGCGCTGAACGGCAGACTGTCGCTGCAGGACGCCGCGTTCCGCTACGCCGGCGCGACCGCCGAGGTGAGCGCGCTGAGTTTCACCGCGAACTTCCGGCCCGACACGCTGTTCGTCCCCGACGTGAAGGGCATGGTCGCCGGCCAGCCGCTGGCCGCACGGCTGCTGGTATGGAACCTCGCCGCACCCATGGTCGACGCGGCGCTCCGCGGCAACATCGACCTGGCCGCGGTCGCGCCGCTGCTGGCGCCGGGTGGTACCAGGCTCGGTGGCCGTGCGGTCGTGAACCTGAGCGCGCGCGGCCCGGCGAGCGATCCGGGCGCGATGGCGGTGGGCGGCAGCGCGCAGTTGCAGAACGTCAGCGTCGAGGGCGCGGGGCTGCCGACCAAGCTCGAGAACGTCAACGGGCGCGTCGACTTCCTGCCCGAGCGCGCCACCATCCAGCGGCTCACCGCGCGCGCCGGCAAGTCGTCGTTGTCGATCGATGCCAATGTCGCGCGGCCGCTGGCGCTCATGGCGGCGCCCGGCAAGGTGGCGCCGGCCGATGTGGAGTTCTCGTTCCGCTCGTCGTATCTGGACCTGGCCGAGATCCTGCCGACCACGCCGGGCGCGCCGTTCCTGCCCAACGCCAGCGGTGGCGGGCACGTCTCGATCGACCGCCTGAAGCAGGGCAAGCTCGACGTCACGAGCGTGCTCGCCGACGTCACGCTGGAGCCCGCGCAGCTGTCGTCGCCGAAGTTCTCGCTGCAAGGCTACGGCGGCAGCGTGACCGGCACCGCACGCTTCGACCTGCGCGACACGCGCAAGCCGGGGTACGCGATCAAGGCGCAGGTCGATCGCGTGAAGGCCGCCGCCCTCCTCGCGGCCTGGACCCCGGTGCGCGACCTGCTCGTGGGCACGCTCAGCACCACCATCGACTTCTCGGGCGCCGGCCAGACGCCCGACGACATCAAGCACACGCTCACGCTGGTCGGGCTCGCCTCGCTCACCGACGGCCGCCTGGGTCCCGGGCCGGCGCTCGATGCCGTCGCTAAGTTCGTGCGAGTGCCCCGGCTCAACCAGCTCGACTTCGCCAAACTCGAACTGCCGATGCGCATCGAGCAGGGTCGCCTGATCACCGATCCGGTGGTGCTGAACGGCGCCAGCGGCGAATGGAAGCTGGCGGGCGCCATCGGCTTCGACGGCGCACTCGACTACGCGGTGTCGGTGACGCTGCCGAGCGAGGTCGTGACCGCGCTGGGTGCGAGGAACGCGCTGGCCGCCGGTGCCCTGAGCGACCCGCAGGGCCGTATGCTGCTCGACCTGCACGTCAGCGGCACGGCGCGCTCCCCGCGCATCAGCTGGGATACGAACGCCATGCGCTCACGCCTCGCCGGCAAGGCCTCCGAGGCGCTCAGCGCGCAGCGCGACAAGCTCGAAGCCGCCGCCAGGGAGAGCGCGCGGCAAGCCCTGCTACGCCGCTTCGGTGCCCAGCAGGACTCGGCATCGAAGCTCATCCCGCGCCACCCCGACCATGCGCGGGACTCGATCCGCGCCGCCGCCAGGGGCCTGCTCAAGAGCTTCTTCGGCAAGGGCCCCGGAACGCCACCCGCCCCGCCGCCGCCGACACCCGCTCCGGTCCCGAGCGCCGTCCCCGACAGCACGCCGCACTGAAGCCGCGGTCCTGCTTCCGTCGGTCACGCGCGGGTGCCGGCGCCGTCGTCATGTGACCGAGCCCGCGCCAGTTCCCGGAGCTAAGCAGGGCCTGCGACCGCGTCAGCCGGCAGGGATCACCGGCGCGAGCGTATGATCGACTTCCTCGATCCATGCGCGCAGCAGGTCCGCCGCGCCGCGCGCCGAGAGTTCGGCCGCATCCCCTTCGCCGATCGATGCATACGTCTCGAGCGCGGCGCGCACGCGCGCTTCGCTGGCGGCATCCCGCTGGTTCGCGCGCAGGGCTGCCGACGCCCACGTGCCGAGCCACGCCGGTTCCGGCATGCCATCGCCCGGTCGTGGCCGGAGGCCACGGGGACTCCACAACTCGCGCGTCACGGTCCCGACCAGGCGCACGCTCAGCTCGTTCGGCAACAACATGGGCGGCAGGCTCACGGCGTAGAGCTGCGACGGCGTGATGCCGCGCAGCGGCCCGTCGGGCCCGTATTCGGGGAACAGGCAGCCCGTGGCGTCGTCCCAGAATCGCTCGACATAGGCCCGCTGCAACTCGCGCGCCCACGCCATGTAGAACGCGGAGTTCTCTCGCCGGCCGGCATGCTTGGCGAGTTGTGACATGGCCACCAGGGCGTGATACCAGAGCGCGTTCAGGTCGGCGCGGCTGCGCGCGTGCAGTCCTTCGCCGGACCACAGGAAGCCGTCGCGGTCACAGCGCACGCCGTGGCGTGAGCCGGCGCGCAGGTGCTGCAGGATGCCCTCGAGCACGCGGTAAGCGCCATCGCGCAGGAACGTCTGCGTGGCGTCGGATTCCGAGTCCCGGCGCGACAGCAGGTCGACCACGTGCACGAGCCACAGCGACGTTTCGGGACTCTCATAGTGCGGCAGGCCAAGCTCGTCGAACCACTCGGGCGCCAGGCCCTCATCGATGTACGCCAAGTAGCCGCGCGCGCTGGCGCGCGCGGGCCCGAACGCCTTGAGCGACACGAGTCCGGCGGCGACACGCAGCGCGTCAGGGCCGTGTTCATGCGCGCGCACCGGGTCGGTGAGCACGGCGGTGCGATCGGCGCGCTCGTGCAGCGCGTCGAGCATGCGCGTGGCGAGTGTGACGACGAACGGCGCGTTGGCGACATCGGCGGGCTCGGGCTCGGGTGCCGCGGCCGGCTTGCGGCCCGCGGCGGCGGCCTCGGCGTTGGCCTTGCGCAGCGCGTGCGCGGCCGCGGCCTGGCGTGCGGTGCTCGTGGCACCGGACAGCGCCGCGGTCTGCCAGCTGGCGCGGCGGTCGCCGAGCAGCAGGTCGAGCGCGGCGAGGCAGTCGGCGAGCGTGCGCGCCGGCGGTGTGCCCAGGCGCTGTTCGCTCGCGAGCGCGCGGAACAGGCCCTCTTCGGGCGAGGCCACCACGTGCAGCACGGCGCCGGGGCCAGCGAGCGAGATCTGCACCCAGCCCGGCAGGAAGGCGTCCTCACTTGCCGCACCCCCACCGGCATCGGGGTCGCGCGTGTCGCCGCCGTCGTCGTGCGGGTAAGCCAGTCCGCGCATCCACGCCCGCGCCGGCATGAACACGCCGTTGTGCCACAACGTCACGGGCGTATAGCCGTCGACCGTGGCGACACGAACGCGACCCGGGATGCCGCTCACCGCACCGCGGAACTCGGGCGTCTCGGTTTGCAGGCCCTGGAGCGAGCGCGCCACCAGCAGCGGCGCCACATGCAATCTCACCGGGCCGCCTTCCACGAGCCGCCAGCTGGCGAGCAGCGCGGCGTGTCCTTCGACCAAGCGGAACTCGCGGTCGATGACCCAGCCGTCGCCGCGGAACCGCCAGCGCGGCCACGGCTGCTCGGTGAAGGTCTCCAGCACGGGCAGCGCGCCGGCACGCACCGACAGCGCCGGCGGGCCGTCGCGACGGGCCGCGAGCGCGAACGCCGGCGTCAGCTCGACGGGCGTGCCGCCCGCTGGCGTCACGCGATCATCGAACCGCAACAGCGCTACGGCTGGCAACTCGGCGCGCGGGCCCACCTGCGGGGCCGCGAGCAACGCATGCGCCCGCCGCGTGGCCGCACCGGACGCGGTGCCGCGCGCGACCGCGCCAC
>JANMAX010000230.1:0-48529 GCA_031360075.1 bacterium
ACGTCGCGCGACCCGGCACCGCCCGAGACAGGCGTCACGGGCTTCGCACAACCCACGGCCAGCGTGACGCACACGACAAGCAGCAGCGAGGAACCGAAGAGTCTGAACATGCGGTACTCCCGAACTCCCGGCCCTGTGCCCACAGCGACCGTAGTCCCGGGGTGAACCTGGGTCAATGGGAATCCCGAGATCGCTGCCCCTCCCAAGGTCCGCTGCCCCGGAGGGTCGCCGCGACTCACCGATCGACCCAGCGCCCCCCGCATCGGACCCTCACGAGCACTGCGGGCAAGCGGATCAGACAGTGACCTTTGTGGCTCGGGGCGCGGGGGATGTGAGCGCATCCGCGGCCTCGCACGACCGCGCAGGCCCACACCGCTTCGTGGCGAGATTTGGCAGCCCCGATACCGACGGCTTCCGGACTCGCTCGGCGGCGGGGCCGCGTGGACGGACGCCGGACCCGGTACTAGTGTGGCGTCCCAGCAGTCGTGTGCATGGATCGGCGAGCCATCATGGTCGCTGGCAAGGCGCGACGACGAAGTCGTATCCGGGGGATCCGTCGAGGAGGAGCCACGCAGCCGGCGGCGACGAGGGCCGTCGAGGCATGTGCACGACTTCCGGGACACCACACTAGCCTCGGTACCGTGCGTGCGTCGGCCCGCCGGCACGTCCTGCCGCATCACACCGGCGCAGCGCTGTTCCAAGGAGGGAACTCACGTGCACGCTCAGCCTGAACGCATCCCGGTGGTCGTCGCTGCCGAATCCGACGACATCGTCCGGCAACTCGCACAGCGCATGGCTGCGCTGATCCGCGAACGCCACGCGGCCCGGCGAGCCACGGTGCTGGGTCTGGCCACCGGCTCGACGCCCATCGGCATCTACCGCGAACTCGTGCGCATGCACCGGCACGAAGGGCTCGATTTCTCGCGCGTCGTGACGTTCAATCTGGACGAGTACTTCCCCATGCAGCCGGAGAACCTGCACAGCTACCATCGGTTCATGCGCGAACACCTGTTCGAGCACGTCAACATCGAGGCGCGTAACGTGCACATCCCGCGCGGCGATATCGCGCGTTCCGACGTCGTGGCGCACTGCGAAGCGTTCGAGCAGGCCATCGCCGACGCCGGCGGCATCGACTTCCAGATCCTCGGCGTCGGCCAGACTGGTCACGTCGGTTTCAACGAGCCCGGCTCGGCCGTGACTTCGCGCACGCGCATGGTGGTGCTCGACACCATGACCCGGCGCACGGCCGCGGCCGACTTCTTCGGCATCGAGAACGTGCCCTCCGAAGCCATCACGCTCGGGGTCGCGACGATCCTCGAAGCGCGCGAAATCGCACTCGTGGCCATGGGCGAGCACAAGGCCGGCATCGTCAAACGCGCGGTGGAAGGCGAGATCGACCGTGCGGTGGCCGCCACCTACCTGCAGCAGCACCCGCACGCCACGGTGTACCTGGATGCCGCCGCGGCCGCCGAGCTCACCCGCCAGAAGACGCCCTGGCTGCTGGGTGAGGTCGAGTGGAGCAATGCGGTCGCCCTGAAGGCCGTGGTGTGGCTCGCCCAGACCACGGGCAAATCGGTGCTCAAGCTGGACGACGGCGATTACCGTGACCAGCACATGACCGGGCTGCTGGCGCTATACGGTTCCGCGACGGCGCTGAACGAAGTGGTGTTCAACGCACTCGCCGCCAAGATCCGCGGCCGCGGCGAGCTGCCGCACGACAAGCGCATCATCCTGTTCTCACCGCATCCCGATGACGACGTCATCTCCGCCGGCGGAATCCTGCGCAAGCTGCACGACCACGGCAATCAAGTGCTCGTGGCTTATCAGACCAGCGGCAACATCGCCGTGTTCGATCACGAGGTGCGGCGATATCTGGACTTCCTGCGGCGCACGGGAGCCGACTTCGGGTTCGGCGGCGACCGGCTGGGCGCGTTCATCAAGGAGTGCGAGGACTTCCTGGCGCGCAAGCAGCCCGGCGAGGTGGACCCCGAGGCCGTGCTGAGGCTGAAGCAGCGCATCCGCGAAGTCGAAGCGGTCTCGGCGATCGAGACACTGCGCCTGCGGCCCGAACAGGCGCGCTTCCTGGACTTGCCGTTCTACCGGACCGGCAAGGTGCGCAAGGACCCCGTGACCGAGCGCGACGTCGAGATCATCCTCGCGCTGCTGATCGAAAGGCGCCCCGAGATCGTGCTCGTGGCCGGCGACCTCTCGGACCCACACGGCACGCATCGCATGTGCAAGGACGCCATCGAGCAGGCACTGGCACGCTACACGGGCGAGCCGCCCGAGGTCTGGCTCTACCGCGGCGCGTGGCAGGAATGGTCGGTGACCGATGCCGACATGCTGGTGCCCATGTCGCAGGAAGAACTGCGTTTCAAGATCAGTGCGATCTTCAAGCACCAGAGCCAGAAGGACCGCGCGCCGTTCCCGGGCGTGGACGAACGCGAGTTCTGGCAGCGCGTCGAAGAGCGCAATCGCGCGACCGCCCGTGTGGTCGATGAGCTCGGGCTGCCGGAGTACTTCGCGATGGAAGCGCTGGTGGTGCGCGCGAAGCAGTCGTGCTGAACTCCGGCTCGCGCCGGTGAACACGCGCGCGCCCTGTCGCTCGGGAACCCAGGAATCCGAAAAGGGCCCGCAGCAGGCATCCACTCCGGGCCCTTCTCATGCGTCGGCTTGGCGTTACAACCGCGCCACGCGCGCGGCGCGCTCGCCGAATGCCGTAACGAGGCGCACGAAATAGACACCTGCGGGCACCGCGCCCCCACGCGATTCACGGCCGTCCCAACGGAGGCTGTGCGCGCCGGGTGCGTACAGCGCCTCGCTCGACCAGACACGGCGGCCCGTCAGGTCCAGGATCTCGACGCGAGCGACGCCGGTCTGCGGCATCGAGAAGCCCAGGACGGTCTCCCCCGCGCTTGGGTTCGGCAGCGGGCGCGCCAGCGCCAGTTCGACGCCACCTGCCGCCGGCAGGTCCGTCTCGTCGCTGGGGGTCATCGACAATCCGCTCGGCGTACCCGTCACGGAGACGTTGTCGATCGAGATCTTCGGCCGCGAACCGGTCGTGCCGCCACTGCCGTTGTGGAAGTAGAATCGGATGCGCGACGTCGCCGAGTTACTGAGGCCCGCGGGCAGCAAGATGGCGGTCCGGCTGCCCGAAGTCCCAACGTTGTTCGTGAAGTTGAGCACGGCCGCGCCGGTCAGTTCGGCCCACGTCGTGCCATTCGGGCTCGTATACACCCGGAGCGATGCCTTGCGGTCACCCGTGGAGTTCGCCACCGACGCCCAATCGAAACTGAGCGCGCCGGCATTGGTGTGCGAGAAGTCCAATCGCAGGTCGATGGCCGCCGAGCTTGTGTTGTCGGTCGAGCCCGTCGAGAGCAACTGCACGTCGGCCGTGCCCCTCTGAACACCGCCGCTCGTTCCGGTCACGAACGTCGACGTCCCGGTCGTGATGCGCGTCGCATTCGGGATGGCGGCCGTGCCGCCCACCGCCACCGCTGCGAACCGGGTCGCCGCTGCCGGGCTGGCGAAGTTGTTCGTCCAACTCGCGATGTCCCCGAATGTCTCAAGGTAGTTACCGTTGGCCATGATCCATGGGCCCGTGGTGGGTGCCGAGAACGTGGCGCTGATGATGTGGTTCGCGGTCACGTTGGTGAATGTGAAACTCGTGATCGCACCCTGCGCCACACCATCCACGGTGACCCCGGCCACAGTGCCACCGGCGTTCGCCGCGATCGTGAACGCCTGACTTGAGCCCTGTGCCACACCCACCGCGCCCGCGGGGCTGATGCTCCCGCCCGCGCCGGCGCTGGCCGTGATGACCCACCGGTCGACCGTGAAGTTAGCGGCGCTCACCGCCGCCGTTGCATTGGCGGCGGCATCGCGCGCGATGGCGCGCACCCGCACGGTCGTGCTGCTGAGGTTCGGCACCGTCCACGGGAACGAGCCACTGTTGGCGAGGTTGGTCGCGATGCTGTTGGGGTACGTGCCCCCTCCATCCGTCGAGTACGCCAGGTCCACGGCCGTCACGCCGACGTTGTCACTGGCGCTCCACGTGATGGCATGCGCTGAGCCTGCCTTCCAGGTCTCGCCGCCCACCGGGGATGTCACGGACACCGTCGGTGGAGTCCCATCGCCGCCACCGCCGCCGCTCGTGCGGCGTGCGGCCCACAGCGTGGCGTTCATGAACAGCAGGCTGTCGCCGACCTCGGACCAGCCGTCGAAGATGTTCGTGTTGCCGGGCTGCGCGGAACCGTCATCAATCGGCGAGCTGTCGCCGCAGAAGAACACGCGGCCGCTGCCCCATTGCGACGAGGCGGCCATGATGCCGGTGGTGCTCGTCTGGGCCACGCCGGTCATCCATACCTCACCGCGCACGGTGGGGTTCGCTTCGGGATGGATCGTCAGCGTGGTGCCGTTGTGGAACGCCAGCGACAGGACGCTGCCGACCGGGCCGCGCGTCACACTGTCCGATGCCGCGGCGCGCACGTTGCCCGACGTCTGCACCAGGTTGTTGTTGGCATCGCCCGCGGTACCCCAGTGCACGCCGAGTTCGAACGCCGGGTCCAAAGCGTTCCAGATCATGGGCGAATCAAAGCCGTCGTTGTTGCGATCCGAGATGTGGTGGTCGCTGATGGCTACCAGACCGCCGCCTTCGCGCACGAAGTTCTTGATCGCCGTGGCTTCAGCCGCCGTGAACAGGATGTTCGGCTCCGGCACGATGAACACGTCGAAGTTCGCGAGATCGAGCGGGTTCGAGGTGTTGCCGTACGTGATCGTCGCGTTGTTGATGGTGACCGCGAAGCCACGCTTCACCAGGTCGACACCCCACGACGAAATGGCACCCGTCCAATAGGTGCGCGCAGTCGACGGCACGATGGCGCCCTGGGCGGGGGACGGCGTGGGCTGGTCATTGTCGATCGTCCAGTCCGCGTTGCCCGCGGTCTCGGCGTGGAAATTGTCGAACAGCGCACGCTTCTGCGCGAACGCGGTCGAAGCCAGCGACAGCAGCACGAGCAGCAGTAGGAGCACGCGACGCATCGGGCGGGCCTTTCGTCCATGAAACACGAGTGTGACTCCCCCGGCCGACGCAGCATCGGCCCTGGGGGAGCCGTGACGTGCGACATCCGTGCAGTGTGACCAGCCGCACTATAGCGATACGGCAACCCATCGTGAAAGCGCAAAACAAATCTACCGAGGCCGTGTCGGACGGATGAACGCGTGCGGCCAGGACCGAGCCGGAGTGCCCCTGATCCAACGTGATCCTGGTCCCCCGGCGTCAGTCGGTCGAAACGCTCGGGTCGACGTCCTTCGACCAGGCGGCGATGCCGCCGGCGAGGTTCAGGAGCGTGCCGGTGTAACCGGCCGCACGCAACGCTTCGATGGCCTGGGTGCTGCGGCCACCCAGTTCGCAGTGCACGATCAGCTCACGCGTGGCGTCGAGTTCGGCCATGCGTGCGGTCACCTGTGCGAGCGGGATCAACCGCGTGCCCGGAATGCGCGAGATGGCGTACTCATGAGGCTCCCGCACGTCGATGATCTGCAGGGCCTCACCGCCGTCGATCCGGCGCTTGAGTTCGAGCGGCGTGATCTCGGCTCCTGACGTCATCGGGGCCGCGTGCCCGCCGATGCCGCAGAACTGCTCGTAGTCGATGAGCGCATGGATGCTGCGCTCGTCGCCACACATGGGGCAGGCCGGGTCGCGACGCAGCCTGAGCTCGCGAACGTGCATACCCCAGGCGTCGAACAACAGCAGCCGTCCGGCGAGCGACTCCCCGCCTCCCAGTATGAGCTTGATGGTCTCGGTGGCCTGGATCGTGCCGATGATGCCCGGCAGCACGCCGAGCACGCCGCCCTCGGCACAGGAGGGCACCAGACCCGGCGGCGGCGGTTCCGGGTACAGGCAGCGGTAGCACGGCCCGCCGGGCACACTGAACACGCTGGCCTGGCCCTCGAACCGGAAGATGCTGCCGTACACATTGGGCTTGCCCAACAGCACGCAAGCGTCGTTGACCAGGTAGCGCGTCGGGAAGTTGTCGGTGCCATCCACGATGATGTCGTAGCCGCGCATGATCTCGAGCGCGTTGGCACTGGTCAGCCGGGTCTCATAGGTGACGAGGTCGACGTTGGGATTGATGTCGTGCAGATGGTCACGCGCTGAAGCGATCTTCGGCCGGCCGACGTCACGGGTGCCGTGGATGACCTGCCGGTGCAGGTTGGAGGCGTCGACGACATCGAAGTCGACCAGTCCCAGGGTGCCCACGCCTGCAGCGGCGAGGTAGATGCCGAGCGGCGCTCCGAGCCCACCCGTACCCACCAGCAGGACACGCGCGGCCTTCAGCATCTGCTGGCCCTTCATGCCGACTTCGGGCAGCACCAGATGGCGGCTATAGCGGATCAGCTCGTCGTGGCTGAGTTCGGGCAACGGGCGCGGTGTGCTGTTCAACGAGGTGCTCATGCGGATGGCTGGCTCCGGGATGTCAGCACGGTCACCCAGACGAGTGGCGTACGGCGCAGTCTACGGCATATCCCGCGCAGGGTGAGAACGAGCGCTGAACTTGCCGGCTCACTCGCTGGTCGCGCCGTCGCCGATCGGGCCGGACTCCGCGCTCGCGATGAGCTCGCGGGCCGCCTGTTCGTAGGCAGCGGGAACCGTCACGACCGGTGGGCCGAGCGCGATATTATAGCCCGCGACACGCCCGAGCCCGACCACATCCTGGCCCAACTCGTTGTTCACGATGTACGGGATGTCGTTCGCGAGCAGCAGCGACTCGATCACCGGCAGCGCCGTCGGATCATAGGCCGCGAACACCGCAACCGAGTACTCCTCCACCAGGAACTCGGCCTCATCCCCTGTCCAGCGGATCGCCACTTCGCACTGCGGACAACTCGCCGCGTGCAGTTCCACCTCACTGCCACAGTTGAGGCACTTCACAGGGCACCTCCGATCACGACCGGGGCGCGACTTGCGCCGACACGTCACGGCGTGGCTCTTGCTGCCCGCCCAGCATGCGACGGCCGGAACGCGACGACAAGCGCCATCTTGGCCCCGTCGCGATGTCCGGCATCGCTGGCGGCGGCCGGTGGCGGAATCGGCCGATGGCGAGCTGCGCTCGGCTCGGGACGCGGTTGAAGCACGCGACCGCCGATGCGGGCGGGGATCGCGGGACTTGCCGCGATCCCCACCGCCGGCCGGGTTACTTCATGACCACGAAGCGCATCGTCGAGGACTCACCACCGCGCTCGACCCGCACCATGTAGATGCCGTTCGGCACGCGCCCGCCACGGCGGTCGGTGAGCGGCCAGCGCAACTCCTGCCGGCCCCCGGTCAGCCGTTCGGAAGCGGTCCAGACTTCGCGGCCGAGCACGTCGAACACCGCCCATCGCACGTCGGCCGGCGCTCCCACCTCGAGAGTGAACGCGACATTGCGCCGGCTCGGATTGGGATAGGCGTTCGACAAGGCCAGACCCGATGAAGACGACCGGCCACCGACCGCCAGCACACCGGACTGGAACTCAAGTGCGCCACGGTCGGCAAAGCTCACCGGACCTTCCCCCACGTTGGGCGAACCCAGCGCATCCATCCGGTTGCGGCCCTCGGCATCGTCCTTGTCCCAGCCGGTGACGGCGCTGGTACCTGCATCGATCGCGGGTGACTCCGCGCGCAGATGGAAGTCGCCGTTCGCGGCGTCGACGAAGCGCGGGTCGGCGCCGAACGTGTGCGGACCGATGCCGGTCGCGCTGCGGAACGCGCTCACCGAAGCATAGACATCGCGTCCGTACTTGACTGGCGCTGCGCCCAAGGAGTTCCACAGGATATTGTAGTCCGACTCGAAGCCGGCGGTGGAACTGGTGTCCACGAACAGGCAATAGCTGCCGGTGGCCACGCCCGGATCGAGTGCGATGCAGTTGTAGAGCCTCGTGCCGGTGGCCGCACCCTCGACCGAGAAGCCTTCGTGCGTATTGCCCCACGCCACGTTCCCGAGCAACGTGGTCCCGCTGGCGTACAGCAGGGCAAAACCATGGTCGCCGTTGGACCACGACATGTTCTGCCGGACCAGATTGTCGTTGGAGCCCGTCTGCACTTCGATGCCGCTGTCCTGATTGTCGTGGACGCGGTTGCACTCCACCAGGTTGTTGGGTGAGCCGGCCAGATAGATGCCGGTGGCCCACGACTCGCCTCCGTGGAAGTTCCCGAACGACTCGTTGTCGTCGATGATCGAGTTCGTGACCCCCAACCGGAACAGGATGCCGTGATGGTTGTTGTCGCTCACACGGTTGGCGTACACCTGCACGCGCGAGCTGCTCTCGGCGGAGATGCCTCCGCCGTCGCAGCCGGTGACGATGTTGTGACGCACGATGACGCGCTGGCTGCCGAGCACATCGATGCCCTTGGCTTCGGCGCGGATGATCTCGAAGCCATCGATGCAGATGTCGGATTTGCCCGATACGAGGAAGCCATGCGAGCGGTGGCCGACGGCCGCGTCGTGCAGCGCCGGATGGTCGCCGCCGACATTGACGAACAATCCACTGCCGGGTTCATGGACGAACTCACCTGGCGCGAGGCCGGCTGCCGGCACCGCCGCCGCCCGCAGCCGTGCACCGTCGGCGAACACCTGGACCGGTGACCAATCGACGCTCGGGGCCAGCCAGACATCACCGACATAGGGCAGCCACTGCGACATGGAACTGAAGTCATCGGCACCATCGACCACGACACCCGGACCGCTCGCACGCAGCACGATCGGATGCGGACCGTTCCCAGACGCCGGCAGGGCGACGCGCTCGCGGTAGATGCCGGGGTGCACGATGATCACCGTGCCGGTGTCGCGCTGCGCGGCCAGCGCGTTCATGATGGAGTCATAGGGCCGCGCGCGTGTTCCGGGCCCTGCCGGCGATGCGGACGGACTGGCCTTGTCCACATGGTAGGTGCCAGCGGACGCGAGAGCAGCAGTGCAACTGCATAGTGCCACGAGCGCGAGCCGTGCGAGACCCGTGCGCGCATGCGACTTCCATGGACGGGCCGGGCTTCGGCGCGCAGGCCGCCCGCGTGAATACGAATGAATGAGCATGAGAACCCCCGGGGTCCTGCTACTGGGCAGTGGAGAGAGAGAGAGAGAGAGAGAGAGACTGCCGACTACAACGACTGCCGCCGAAGCGGGTCGTGCCCTGCTGTACCGAAGCACCGTGAAGCGCGGACTTCACCACTACGATTTTTCATCACTGTGTGCGTGAACCGCCCGGCGTTCCGCTCGCGCGTGGTACGATGCTGAGCGTATGCCCACTCGCACCCGGCTCACTCGACCCCCGCACCACAGCGCCCCGCACACCGCAGCGCGCTTGTGGCCGCGCCTGCTGGCCACGATCGCGATCGCGTTGCTCGCGAGCAGCAGCGAGGTCCCGGTGCGTGCCGCCGCCATCCCCGGATTCGCCGGCACGCTCACCGACTCGCTGCGTGTATTCGCCATGCCGCAGGCCGCGAAGCCCGCGTACCGCGACACCGTGCCCGATGCCGTGTTCGGTGCGCGCGTCACGCGCATCACGGGCGACCCGGGCAGCGCGCTCGGCGCCGCTCCGGGTGTCTGGGGCAGCGATGCGCGGCAGGTGTATTCCAAGCAACAGCCGTGGAACGCCACCGGCACACTCCTCACCATCGAGAATCGTGCGGGCGGCGCCACCAGCTCGCCCCTGTTGCTCGATGGCGAGACCTACGCGCCGATCGCCACCCCGTGCAGCGCTTACGATTCCTACGACTACCGCTGGCACCCCAGTCCCGCACACGCCGACGAGCAGATCAACGTCAACCGTGCGGGCACCGAGCTCATGTGGTTCGACGTCAGGCGCTGCGTGAAGACGCGCACCTGGGCTCTGCCGTTCGCGGCCGACTACGGCATCGGCTCGGGTGAGGGCAATGTCTCGGCCGATGGCCGTTACGTGGTCATCTCCGACGCATCCCGCATGGTCGTCATCGACATGGATCCCAGAACCCCGAACGCCCCGGCCTATCCGTTCAAGCGCATCGGCCCGGTGTACGCGTTGCCCGCGTGCAGTCTCGAGGTCGGCTCGCCGAGCCTGTGCCCGATCGGCAACATCTCCATCTCGCCGTCCGGCCGCTACATCGACGTCAAGTACGCCGCCGTCGGCGCCAGCTGTGACACGCTGTGCGACATGCACCGCATCTTCGAAGTCGACTCGGGTTTGGTCATCCGGCCCCACAACATGGAGGCCCGATCGCTGCGCTGCGGCTCGTTCGTGGCGCGCCCCAACGGCTGGGTGTTCCCGTTGAAGCATGCTGACATGGCGCTCGACCCGTTCGACCAGAACGAAGACGTCCTGATCGGCGGGCGCGCCTGCCCGGGCTCCACTCTCGGACGCGTGGTCAAGGTGCGGCTGCGCGACGGCCTCGTCACGGCGCTCACCGATCCCGCCAACGAGGCTGGCTACTCGCACGGCTCCGCACGCAACACCGCCCGGCCCGGCTGGTTCTACGTGACCTACGGGCGCGACCCGGCCTTCGTGGGCCGGCGCTTCTACAGCGAGATCGTCGCGGTCAAGCTCGACGGCAGCAAATCGGTACAGCGCTTCGGGCATTACCACAGCACCGCCAGCGCCTACCGGGCCCAAGCCCACGCCGTCCCGTCGCCCGACGGCCGGCGCATCCTGTTCGCGAGCGACTGGGCCGAAGCATGCGGCACGGGTTGCGGCAGCACGTCCGTCTACGGCGGCTTCGTATTCGACGCGCGTGCCAGCCGCGACAGCATCCCGCCCGCCGGCGTGAAGGGCACGCGCTAGTCGCGCCTCGTGCGGGTTGAGGTTCATCGCGTCAACACGCCCGTGGGAGCCGGCTGGTCGACGAACTCACGCAGCCAGGACTCCAGCATCATCAGGTTCCATATCTGCACGTGCCAGTTGCGCGTCCCGCGCTCGTGTTCATCCAGCATGCGGTTCACGAACTCGGGACGGAACCAACCCCGTGCGCGCGCGCGATTCGAGCGCAACAGGTCGTTCGCCATGTCGCGAAGCTCGCCTTTCAGCCAGCGGTCCACCGGTGCGTTGAAGCCCATCTTGCGGCGGTCGAGCACCGCATCGGGCACGGTGCCGCGCAGCGCGCGTTTCAGGATGCGCTTCGTCTGACCACCGCGCAGCTTGAGGTTCATGGGAATCCGGGCCGCGAACTCCATGAGCGTATGGTCCAGGAACGGTGAGCGCGCCTCGAGCGCGTGCGCCATGGTCGCGATGTCGACCTTCACGAGCAGTGTGTCGGGCAGGTAGCTCTGCACATCCGCGTCGAGCACGGCGCTCAGGAAGTCCGGTGCGTCGCTCGCCTTGAACTGGTCATAGAGCACCTGCTCGGCGTCGCGCAATCCGGTCTGGGCACGAAACGCCGAGGAGTAGAGCGAAGCCTTGGCCTCGGGATCGAACTGAGCGAGCCACGCCGCGTTGCGCGCTTCGGGGGATCGCGACAGCTGGGCCACGAAACGCTTCAACCGCCAGCGCGTGCTGGCCGACGTGGCGCCATGCGGCAGACGGTCCAGCAGTCCGCGCACCGCGCTGCTGCCGAGCAGCGGCGCCAGGAAGCGCAGGCGTTCGGCGTAGGAGTTCGCCACATAGCGGTCGTAGCCGGCGAAGCTTTCGTCGCCCCCATCCCCGTTCAGGACCACCGTGACGTGCTCGCGGGCCAGTTGCGACACGTACCACGTGGGAATCGCCGAAGCATCGGCGAACGGCTCATCGTACTGGCGCACCAACTGCGGGAGCACGTTGATCGCGCTCGGCTTCACGGTGAACTCGATGTGCCGCGTGCCGAACTGGGCGGCGACCTGGCGGGCGAACACCAGTTCGTCGTAGGAGTCGTCGTCGAAGCCGATCGAGAACGTGCGCACCGGGCCGCTTGAATGCCGTGCCATGAGTGCGACCACCGCGCTCGAATCGACGCCGCCGCTCAGGAATGCCCCGAGCGGCACATCGCTGATCATGCGCAGCGCCACGCACTGCTCCAGCCGTTCCATGAGCTCGGCCTCGAGCGCCCGCTCATCGGCCGCGGACTTCACCGTGAACGGCTCGGCATACGACAACTTCCAGTAGCGCTTGAGCGTGATGCGGCCGTCGTGGACCTCGAGGTAGTGCGCCGGCGGCAGCTTGCGCACGCCACGGAACGCGCTCATCGGCGCTGGCACCGCTTGGTACGTGAGGTAGTGGTGAATCGCCACCGGATCCGGTTCGCGTCCCACCGCCGGATCCTGCAGCAACGCCTTCACTTCCGAAGCGAACGCGATGCCATCGCGGCCGGCGTGGTAGCACAGTGGCTTCACACCGACACGGTCGCGGGCCAGGAACAGCTTGCGCTCCTGCACGTCCCAGAGCGCGAACGCGAACATGCCGCGCAGCCGCTCGAGACAGGCGATGCCGTGCCGCTCGTACAACGCGATGATGACTTCGGTATCCGTGCGCGAGCGGAACGTCACACCGTCGCGTTCGAGCTCGGCCCGCAGCTCGAGGAAGTTGTAGATCTCACCATTGAACACGATCCAGCATGTACCGCTGGCATTCGACATCGGCTGGTGCCCGGCGGCGGACAGGTCGACGATGCTGAGCCGCCGGTGCCCGAGCCCGATAGCGCCGTCGCACCACACGCCGGCGTCATCCGGCCCGCGATGTGCGATGGCATCGCACATGCGGCCCACGGCTTCCGGCGCGACCGGGTGCCCGGAATCGAAGTTCAACCGCCCAGCGATGCCACACATCGACGTCCTGCCCTTCCTGTGCGCGGGGCGGCATGCCCCGCGCGATTCAGCGCACGATCACGAAGCGCCCGGTGGCCACCTTCTCGGCCGCCTGCAGGCGATAGAAGTAGAGACCCGAACCGAGCGACGCACCATCGTCACGATGGCCGTCGACCGGCACTTGATGCATGCCCGGCTCGACGCTTGCGGCATCGAGCAGCACCCGGACTCGGCGTCCGGCCGCGTCGAACAACTCGGCGCGCACCGCTCCCGGTCGCGTCGTCACGAACTGCAGCGTGGCGTGGCCACGTGTCACGCTCGGCACGATGCCGGCGCGGAACGCGAGAGCTGCCACGGGCTCGCTGGTCGGGCCGCCCGGCACGAAGCCTTCCGGACGTCCCTCCGATAAGGGTACGCCGCCACGGCTGCTCAGCATCGTGGAATCGCCCGGCGCAGCACTCACCAGGGCCGGTCCAGCGGCCGGAATCGTGCAAATCGAGATGTTGTCGACGATGAACACCTCCCCCTGCACGACGGGGGCGTCGTAGACCTGGAAGTCCAGCGTCGAACCGCTGGCCTGCGTGACATGCTCGACCGTGACCAGCTGCCACACCGGAGTCAGCTGCACCGGCGCCGACAGCAGTGTGGCACCGATCTTGGTGCCACCCAGATACTCGCGGACCTGGAGTTTCGCCGATCCCAGTGCGCTCACCGAGCGCACCCAGACGCTGAACCGATAGCGCGTTCCCGCCGCACCGGCGTTGCCCACCCAGTTGGGGCTGTCATTGAGGCCGAAGCCCGACAGGCTCGCCGGACCCGTGATCTGCAGCGCGGAATTACCGTCGAAGCCGCCCGTCACGCGCGTGTAAGTGCTCGACGAGTAAGCGCTCCAGCCCAGGCTGTTGCTCTCGAACGATGGGTTGCCCACGAGATTGGCGGTCGGCCCCACCGCAGCCACCGTCACCGGAAGTGCGACCGTGCTCACCGCTCCGAACGCGTCCGTCACGGTGACACGTGCCGTCCAGTTGCCCGCGGCGTAAGTGTGCGTCGCGATCGTCGAGCCCTGTGGTCCGGCACTCGTGCCGTCGCCAAAGTCGAACCGGTAGGACAGGATGGTGCCGTCCGGGTCGACTGAGCCGGAAGCATCGGTCGTCACGGTCAGCGGTGCATTGCCGGTGCGTGGCGTCACGGTGAACACCGCGAACGGTGGCTGGTTGGGCCGCGTCACTTGCACGAGCGTCGTGGCCTGAGCCGACAAGGCATTGCTCGCGGTGAACACGATCGCGAATGTCCCGGTGTCAGCGCTGGCTGGCGTCCATGTGAACGCGCCCGAGCGGCGGTCCGCCGCCGGCACGAACGTGGCGTTGTGCCCCGGCGGCAGCACCGCCAGTCCGGCCTGCAGCGCGCTGATGACGTCGCCATCGGGGTCCGCCGCGGTCACGGTCACGGTGATGAGCGCGCCCGCCGGCTGGCTGATCGTGGCCGGCGCGGTCACGACCGGCGCGCGGTCGCGTGGCGCCACGTGCAGGATGGTGGTGGTGGTCTCGGCCAGCGCATTGGCCGCGATCCAGCGCACCGTCCAGTCGCCGGCATCACTGTAGCCCGGCGTCCAAGCCAGCACGCCGCTCTTCTTGTTCAGGGCCGAGGTGAACCCTGCCGTATGCCCCACCGGCAGCCCGGACAGATCGGCGCTCAGCAGCGTGATGTCGTCGTTGTCGGGGTCGGCCACCGTGATGGAGACGTTCAGCGGCACACCTTCTTCTGCCGCGACGTCCGTTGGGTGCGTCACCACCGGGGGCCGGTCCGTACTGCCGACGCTGATCGAAGTGGCCGCGGACGCCGTGAGTGCATTCGCGGCAGTGACCGAGACGTGATAGAAGCCCGAGTCCGTGAAGCTCGGCGTCCACGTCAAGGTGGCGGTGCGATTGCCGGGCCCCGCCGTGAACACCGCGTCGTTCACCTGCGGCAGTTCGCTGAGGTTGGCGAGCAGTGTGGTGATGGCGTCGCTGTCAGGATCCGCGAAGGTGAATCCCAGCGTCAGCTTCATGCCCTCGGGCGCCGCCACGGCTGCCGGCGCCGTGACCACCGGTGGGCGGTCGACATTCATGACCTCCACCGGCACGGCGAGCGTGCCCACGAGTGCATTGCTCGCCGTGAACGTCACGACGTGGCTGCCGGCATCCGAGTAGGAGGGGCGCCAACTGAAGGTCGCCGAGGTGAGTCCGGGCCCGGGCGTGAAGACGGGCGCGGACCCGACGGGTGCTGGTAGGAGCGCTGCGCTCAGCGCACTGATGGGGTGTCCATCGGCATCGGACGCCGTCAGCGAGAGCGTGAACAGGCTGTCCTCCGTGACCGTGACCGGCGAGACCGAGACGGCCAGCTGCGGCGCGCGGTCGATGTCGAGCACGTGCAGTGCCGCGGTGGCCGCACCCGCGAGCGTGTTGCTCGCCGAGAACGTCACCGTGTACCGGCCCGAGTCCGCGAAGGTCGGATGCCACGTGAGCACGCCCGACGCGAAGTCCGGAGCGCGCACGAACACCGCGTCGCTACCCTGTGGCAAGCGCGACAGGTCGGCGCTCAGCTGCGTGATGGCGTTGCCGTCGGGATCCGCCACGGTCACCGCAACGGTGAGCACGCTGTCCTCGCGTCCGACGACCAGGCTTGGCGCGGTCACCACCGGTGCGCGGTCCGGCGTGGGATTGCCGATGGTGAACGAGTCGATGATGGTGTCGGTGGTGCACGTCAGGTCGTCCCGCCCGGCCCCTGAGCTGGTGCCGTTGGGGCCGCAGATCAACGCCCCTTCGATGCCACCCGACGTGAAGCGCAAGCGCAACGGTCCGCGATGGAAGGCCCGGAACGCCGACCATGCCGGCGGCGGACAACCGCCGAGCCAGTCGCAGTTGCCAACGGTATCGGTTTCGAGCGGGCTGCCCGCGGTTCCCGCGGTGATGTGCACGACGCCCGACTGCGGCGTGGTGCGCTCGTAGTTATGACTGTGACCGTTCAAATTGAGCACGTACTTGGAGTGCGTGGCACCCAACTGGTCCAGGTAGCCCTTGAGCCGGGTCTCGCCGGCGTGATGGCCGGACGAGTAGGCGGGCCGGTGCCCGAACGTCACGATGAACGTGATCACGGGGTCGGACTGGGCTGAATCCATGACGGCCCGGGCGCGCGGGAACCAGTCGTCGAGCGCGTTCGAGAACGGCTCCGGGTAGGCGATGAAACGCACGTTACCGTGATCGAACCAGTACCAGTCCTCACCGCCATCGTTCGGCGGCGCGATGTCGGGCGTGACGCGCGGATTCGGCAGGTCGAACCGGCCTTTGTAGTTGCGCAGGTCGTCGGTGACGCTCTCCCACTCGTGGTTGCCCCACACCGGCATGTAGGCGGCATCGCGCGACCATGCCATGACGTCATTGAAGTGGTCGTCGACCGCGCGGGCGCCGTTCACGTTGCCATACGTCAGGTCGCCCAGGGCCAGCACGAATGCCGGCGTCTGCGCGGCGATCTGTGAATGCACGACGGCGAGCGGCGGGTAGTCACTGGCGGCACCGATGTCGCCCTCGGCCATCACGGTGAAGCCCGAGGAACCGCGCGGCGGCGGCGTGCGGAACGTATGATCCGGACCGCCGGCGATGGCGTAGTGATAAGTGGTGTTCTCCTGGAGCCCGGTGAGCCGTGCTTCCCAGAACGGCCCCGGCGACGAGTACGGCAGCGGGCTCGGCGTCACCGCCACAGCGGACATGCCATAGGCGGAGGTCAGCCCGTACTGAATGGTACTGCGGGGACCGCGCCAGTCGAAAGTCACCGAGGTCTGGCCGTTGAGTGTCCAGTGGATCTCGTCCGCTGCCACCGTGGTGTCGGCTGGCAGCACCGTGACGACGCGCGTATCGGGCGTCGGATCCGCGAGGTCGAGCGCATCACGCACCGTGAGCGTGACGTTGTAGGTACCCGTCTGCGAGAACACGATCGGCCCCGGGCTCTGCAGCTGCGAGGCCGGTGCGCCACTCGCGAAGTCCCAGGCGTAGCGGATCGGCAGCTGCGCGTCGGGGTCGCTGGCGGTGGACGTGAACAACACGCTCTGTCCCGCCGAGATGCTGACATTGCCCGCCGGCGCCACGATGATGCCATTGGGCGCCTGATTGGCGGTGGTGACCGTCACGGTGGCCGAAGCGGCCGCGGTGCCGCCGTCGGTGTCGGTGATGGTGACCGTCACCGTATGCGTGCCGCCGGTGAACACATGAGACGCCAGCGGGCTCGCCTGCGGCCCGGCCTGAGTGCCGTCCCCGAACACGAACAGGTACGAGACGATGCCACCATCGCTGTCGGTCGAACCACTGGCATCCGCGCTCACGGTGAGCGGCGCTGGGCCGAGCGTCGGCGTGAGTGTGAGAGCGGCGACCGGCGGCTGGTTGGGCGCACCGACCGTGACCGTGACCGGTGTGGCAAGCGTGGCGGTGGCACCACGGTCATCCTTCACGGTAACCCGCGCGAGCCAGGTACCGGTGCCGTAGTTGTGCGTGGCCGTCGCGGCCGCTTGCGGGCCGCTGCTGCTGCCGTCACCGAAATCGAATGTGTACGCCACGATACTGCCGTCGGAATCGGTGGAACCCGAGGCGCTCGCCGCCACCGTGAGCGGCGCACGGCCCGTGACCGGCGTCATGGAAAGCACCGCGACGGGTGGCCGGTTCGAGAACACCGCCACCGTGGCGGTGGCGGACAAGCCCTGTGCGTCGACGACCAGCACGCTCGCCGTGAACGAGCCGGCAGCATAGGTGTGCGAAGCCACGGGCGAAGCCTGAGGGCCGGCGCTGGTGCCGTCGCCGAAGTCGAATCGGTACGAGACGATCGCGCCTTCGGGATCGGTCGAGCCCGCAGCGCTGAGCGTGATCGCCGCCGGCGCGGTCGCCGAAGCCGGGCTGGCGGTGAGCACCGCGGCCGGCGGCAGACCGGCCGGCTGGTACTCGAGCGCGCCGCGGTCGGCATACAGGACGCTGCCGAGCCCGGCGTCGGCGACGGCCAGATCATCGACACGCGGGTTGTTCTCGGCATCGAGCAGCGGCCACGCCGCCTCGCGCGTGTCGCCATTGTCGATGGCCGGCGACGTCGGCTGCAGATGGAAGTTGCCGGCGGCCGCGTTCACGAAGCGCGGATCGGCCTGGATGGTGCGGCTGTCCTTGCCCGAAGCGGTCGCGTAGGCCGCGACGCTCGAGTACACCGTCGTGATGTACTTGACCGGCTGCTGGCTGGTGGAGTTCCAGAACAGGTTGTCGTTCGAGACAAATCCGGAGACCGACGTGGACTCCACCCACAGGTTGTACTCACTGGTGGTCAGGCCGTTGTTGACCGCGATGCAGTTGCTGAGACGGGTGTTCGGGGACACGCCCTCGATCGAGAAGCCGTCCTTGAAATTACCCCACGCCACGTCACCCACATGCACGGTGCCCGTGGCACCGAGATGATCGTAACCGTGGTCGCCATTGTTCCAGCTCAGGTTGTTCACCGAGACGTTGTCGTTGGCGCCGCTCTGCATGTGCGAGCCGGAGTCCTGGTTGTCGTGCCACTTGTTGCGCCGGACGATGTTGTTCGTGGCGCCATACATGTACAGCCCGTTCGCCGCGCGGGTCCCCGGCAGTGCATTGCGCGCCGACTCGTTGTCCTCGACCACGCAGTCGGTGCTGCCAACCGTGAGCATGATGCCGTGGTGGTTGTGATCGGTGACCAGGTTCGAAGCGATGCGCGCGCGCGCGCAGTCGCTGACGTAGATGCCATACTTGTTCGAGAACGTGACCATGTTGCCGATCAGCGCGACGTCATTGGACTGCGCGGCCAGCTGGACCGTCCGCTCCTCGGTGCGCGTGATGGTGAAGCCCTCCACCGTCACCCACGAGCGACCGTTCAACACCAGCGCATTCTGCCGCCGGCCCACGGCCAACTGGTGGGTCGCCGGATTGCCACCACCGGCGTTCACGTAGAGCCCGGTGCCCGCGACATAGCGGAACGTCCGCGCCGGCAGGGAGCCGGCCGAGGCGGTCGACGCGGTGAGACGCGCGCCGTCGCCGAACACCTGCTTGGGCGCCCAGTTCACGCTGCTCGCCTTCCAGACGTTTCCGGACAACAGCTTCCACTTGGCCGGGTCCGAGAAGTCATCGGCGCCATCGATGATGACGCCGGGCCCCGTGGCGCGCAGCACCAGCGGCTGGCCTGCACTGCCTGACGCCGGCACCTGCACCAGCTCACGGTACACGCCGGGCTTGACGAGCAGCGTCGTGCCGGGTCCACCCCGAGCATTGAGCGCCGCGGTGATCGAGCAATAGGGCTGGGCCTCGGTACCGGGCCCCGTGGGTGAGCAGGTGCTACTCGCGGCATCGACGTACCACGTGCCGGCATACGCACGCGTCGCGAAGGCCAGCGACAGCACCAGCACCGCCAGTGGCGCGATCCCGCGCGCCGGGGAGTGCCGCGGGCTCGGGACCGCCGTACGCACGATTGTCGCCGGCGCGGCCAAACGAGTCACCGCGGGGTCGGGGCGCACGGGCAGCGCGGGAAGCTGGCGCGTGAGCGTGGCGATGTCGGCCTCGAGCTGGCCGTTCGCGTAGAGCCAGGCCTGGAACAACACGTACACCCAGAGTGCCACGGCACTCGTGAGCAACAGCCACGTCGTGACGGGCTGGCCACCGACCGCCTCGGCGAGGAACGCCGCCATGACCAGCGGCACCAGCGTGATAAACGTGCGGAACGTCTTGAGCGCGCGCATGACGCCTGCCACCCGCTGCAGACCGGGTGACGGGCCCCGCGAACTGGCGAGCGGCCACACCTGGGTCTCGCGGGCGTGCTTCGCGGCGATGAACGCCGGCAACTGCTGGGTCTCCTCGATGATGTTCGCCGCCAGCATGCTGGCGAGAGCGGCGATCACCGGCACGATCGAACCGCTGGCCTGGAATGCCCGGATGCCCACCGCCAGGAACAACAGCGGCTCCGCGAGCCGGTGGTGGAAGCGGTCGAGCAGGATGCCGATGACGGACTGCTGGCCGCGATAGCGCGCCATTTCGCCATCGACCTTGTCGAGCAGGAACGACAGGTACAGCAGGATCGCCCCCGCCGCGTTGACACGCAGGTCCGGAGACACGCACAGCACTGCGCCCGCGACCGCGGCGCCCATCATGAGCAGGGACACCTGGTTCAACGTCACCGGCGTGCTCAAGAGCAGCGCCGTCAGGTGGATCGAGAGGCTCCGATGCACCCGGTACCAACCGGGATCACGGTCCTTGCCGGCCTGGCAGACTTCGCGAATGTCGTGGGCAGTGAGCATGGCGGGATGGCTCCGTCCTAGTTCTTGAGGTTACCGATGGGGCGCAAGCGCACGGCAGAGCGCATGAGCCCGTCTTGGGCGAGGCGATTCATGAGCTGGTCCAAGGGGCCTGGATCCAGCACGGTGACTGAACGCGAGCTCGTGACCTGGGCGTCACGGCCGCGCGTCATGCGTATACGAGTGACGGTGTCGCGAGTCGGGGCCATCCGGCCGGCGTCACGCGCCTGCTCGATGAGGTGGCCCGCGCCATGGTCGTAGGAGTGCAGGCGGCCATCGCCGTCGTGCCCACCGACACCGAGGTACGAGGGCACGTCCCATGCCCCCGCCACGATCGTGGGTGCGCCCGGGACCAGACGACAGGCGTTGTGACGGGCGACCCAGCGCGGCTCGCCGCCCAGTTGTTCGTGCGTGATGCCATTGTGCGAGACATCGAACAGCAGGTTGGCCTGTACCCGTGGCGACACCGTCTCGCGCAGCCCGTCGACCACCGCACGCACCGTGGCCAGCCGGTAGGCGTAGCCGAAGTTCATGGCCATCGCGAGCGCGGCACGGAACGCCACTCCCTCGGGCGAGGCCTCGGGGATGGCGGTGAGCCCATTGCGCCGGAAGTGGGTGCGCCACTTGTCGCCGAGCGTGCCGTCGCCGGCGCGCTGCAGGTAGTGAAACCAGAGCTTCGACAGGAAGAACGCCGGTACGCGTGCCGAATCGATCTTGCTGCGGCGCGAAAAGTGGTGCAGCAGCGTGCCACTGAACGGCCCGGGTCCCAGATGGTACATGACCACGACCTGCCCGGCGTGCAGGCCCCACTCCGCGGCGGCGACCGGATCGAGGATCTGGTCGACCACCTGGAGTTCGAGGAAGTGGTTGCCTCCGAAGTTGAGTCCCATCTCGGATGCGGTGAGCCGCTCGTTCAGGAGCATCGGGGGTACGTAGCGCTCGATACAGCGGTCCGGATCCTCTGGCAGCGCGATGCGGGCGCCGTTCTCCATGCGGTCCGTCACCGACGGGTCGAGGCCGTAGCGCTGCACCACGCCAGCGCCACCCTCGACCAGCGCCCGGCGGAGTTCGTCGCGGTTGAGGCTGTAGCGGTTGCGCTCGAGGACATGTCCCGAGGCGTGCGAACCGATGCGAGCGAACAGCGCCTGGATGCGGCCCGGGGAAAGGTCGCGGGCGAGCAGGTCGGTGGCGATGACTCCCATGCCATCATTGACCGCGACCGAAGTGAACTCCGGTACGATCATGCCGCGAGTGGCGATGCCGATGCTCGAGGGCACCTCCATCGCACCCTTCTGGTGGCGGTCCGGGAGCCCCAGCACCGACGTGACGTATTCGAGCGCGGCGATGTCGGCAAGCCTTGCATCGACCGCGGAGGTGTCGTGCCCGGGCAGCGACAGGAACTCGGGCACACCGCTCACGTGAGTCGGGCTGCGAAGCTCAGGGACCTCGACCGAAGCCGTTTCGAGCACGCTGCTGGATGACATGGACTTCTCCTCGGCAACCCGCGGGGAGATCACGGGCTCCGGAGTGCGCGCCGAATCCACTGGCGCATTCATGACTGCCCCCGACCGGCCGACACGTGGGGAGCACGCGAGGGCTGGAACGAGGCGATGACATTGCGGACGAGTTGCGCTTCGGAACGACCCCACGCCCCGGAGATGCCGAGCCCGGCGGCATAGACGAGCACACCCGCGGCCACTGCCGCGGCGAGCGGAGCACGCGACAGCGCGCCGACCGCCAGCGCCATGACCGCGGCGGCGAGCGCCGGGCGGACGGCTTCGGCGATGAGGCCCGTGGACCCGGCGCGGGCGCGCGTCGCGTGCTGGCAGACCGCGAACACGACGACCTCGGCAAGCACGAACGTCCAAGCGGCGCCAGTCGCACCGAGCGCGCGCACGCTGAGCGCGCAGCCCACGACGTTCACCACCAGACCCGCGGCGACCGCCTGCAGGTAGACGCGCTGTTCGCCGAACGCGGCAAGCAGATAACGCGACTGAAGGTTGAAGAACACGAACGGCAGGCCCAGAGCGACGATGGCGAGACCATCCGCGGCGTGCGCGAATCCGGCGCCGTCATGGAAGAACAGGGGCACGATGCGGGCGGCCAGCAGCGATAGACCAGCAGCGAGGGGCAGGGACAACAGCCACTGGTACTTGTTCGCGGCACGCAACGTGCGCTGGAGCTGGCCGCGATCGGCCGCGCCCAGGCGCGCCACCGAGGGGAACACCGCCATGGCGAGCGCCGAAGCCAGGAAGCCGAGCGGCTGGGCGAGCATGTAGGCGACATTGAAGCACGCGACCTCGGAAGCCGAGGACCACGCCTGCAGCGCGAACACACCGGCACGGCCGTAGAACACCACCAGTAGCAACGACAGTCCGATCGGCCAGCCCTCGGCCACCAGGGCGACGAGCCGGGCGCGATCCACCACGAAGCTCGGCAGCAAGTCGCGCCGCGCGAGCCACACCGCGCCCGCCACCGCGCGCAACGCGAACGCCGCCGCCGCCGTGCCGATGAGCACGGGTAGCGGGGCACCCAAGCGCACGCCGACCGCGATACCCGCGAGCCACGCCAGTTGGCTCACCAGCAGGAGCACGGCCTCGGTGTCGAGCCGCTCGTAGGCGCGGCACGCCCACACCGCGGCGTCCTGGCTGAAATCGAGCAGCGCCGCAGCTGCCACCACGAGCACGAGCACGGTGCGCCCCGCTCCAAGCAGCGGCCACGACAGCCCGGCGATCAGTACGAGCAGTACGGCCGCGACGGCCGCGCGCACCAGCAGCGCGTCGCCCAGCAGCCGTCGTGCGTCCCGGGGTTCGCGCGCGATGGCGCGCGTGACGATGACGCCCGCGCCCAGATCGGCCACGCTCGCGAACAGCGGCACGAGCGCGTACCAGAAGACGTACTCACCATAGCCCGCGGCCGACAACTGCCCGCCCAACAGCACCATGCCGGCGATGTTGATGACCGCGCTCACCGCCTGCGCGCCGACACGGAACGCCGTGTTGCGCCCAACGCGGATTGCACCATGAGCCGGCACGACGGCCGGTGCCACGGGCGCGAACGCGCTCATGCGCGCACCTCGCGAGCGAGTGCCGCGGGAACCGGGATGCCGCGCAGCCCGAGCCCGTCACGATAGGCGCGCTCGATGCGGCGCACGATCTCGGCCTCGTCGAACTCGGACTCGACCACCTCTCGGCCACGCGCACCCATGCGAGCGCGCTCGTCGGGCCGGGACAGCAGGCGGCTCAGGGCGGCGGCCAGTGCGGGCACGTCGTCGATCTCGACCAACAGGCCGGTATCGCCATCGCGCACCACTTCGCGCGTGCCGGTGACACGCGTCGCCACCACCGGACGGCCGACCGCCATGGCCTCGAGCGCGGCGCGTGGAATCCCCTCCTTGCGCGACGTCAGTACGGCGATGTCGGCACCGGCGAGCACGTCGGCGATGTCGGCGCGATAGCCCAGGAACCTCACGTGCGCGCTCAAGCCCCAGTCACGGCACAGCGTTTCACACTCGGCCTGGCCCTCACCCCCACCCGCCAGTTGCAGCTCGAAGGCGACGCCCAGACGCACGAGCTCGCGCGCGGCGCCGAGCAGCTGGATGTGGTTCTTGACTGGTTCAAAACGCGCCACGCATGCGATCACCGGCACCCCGGCTCCCGCGCGCGGGGCCGCAAACGGGAAGTTCTCGAGCGTGATGCCATTCCCGACATGACGCAGACGGTCCCGGGGAATGATGTGATGCCGGACCGCCTGTTCGATGTCGGCGTGGTTCTGGCTCAGCATGAGATCGGTGAAGCGGCCCACGAGCCTCTCGGCGGCGACACCCACCATGCGCTCGAGCGCCGGACTGGCGTCGTGGAAGTAGAAGCCGTGGACGGTGTGCATGATCACCGGCACACCCGCGAGTCGGGCGGCGATGCGTCCCGCGACACCCGGTACGGTGCAATGCGTGTGAACGACGTCCGGCCGCACCCGACGGAACCAGCGCGCCATGGTGAGCGTCGCGCGCACGAGCTTCACGGGATCCAGTCCGCGCGGCAACGGCACGGTCTCGACCGGGATGCCGGCAAGACGCAAGCGCTCGACGCCCGGACCGTTGATGCACACGATGCGATTGTCGATGCCCTTCGCTCGCAGCGCCAGCACGCGCTCGCGCAGCAGGGTCTCAGCCGAGGTCCCGAGGTTGATGACGTCCACGATGCGCAACGCGTCCGGGTGGACGGGCGGGCTCGAACGCTCGTGCATGTTCATGCGCACACCTGATCGAGCGACGCGACGGCGACCGCCACACCCGCGACCGTCGCACCCGTGATGACCGTGCGCGGTACGAGGCCGCTGCGCCCGCCCGGCTGCGCTGGCGTGCGTGTCTCGGCAGGGGCTGCGGCCGACTGGGTGCGCCGCGCGGGGAGCAGCGCCGAAGCGGATACCATGGCGAGCACCAGCCAGAAGTGCCGGAAGTGCAGCTTCTCGATGACCGTGGAGTGCAGCGCCGATGCCGCGAGCAAACCCGCCATGGCCGCCGTCCACGCACCCGGGTCGTGGGCGCGCGGGTTGCCGTGTGTGGCGCTGCGACCCGCGGTGCCACGACGCACCGCACCGGCGCGACGCGCCCATGCAGCAACGGCCGCGAACCCGGCGCACGTCCACCACAGCAGTCCGATCACGCCCAACGGCCCGCGCTCGATGGCATAGGCCAGGTAGTCACTGTGCGCTTCCTTGGACTTCCACGAATCCGGACGCTCGCGGTCGGCGATGCCGAGCGTGATCGCCCCGCTGTTGCCGGGCCCGATGCCGAGCGGAGAGCGCGCGTAGCTGTGCTGCAGCTGGTCCCAGATGCGCAGCCGGCTCTCGGAGCTGTGCTCCAGGCGCCCGGCGAACGTGTGCTGGCGGAATGACGCGAGTACCGCGTTCCCCACACCCCATTCGCCGTTCACCCAGGCACCGAGGCCGGCCAGCGACAGCGCGAGCAGGGCAGCGGCCGCCATCGCCTGCAGTGGCACGCGCCGCGTGACCGCACGCACCACCACCCACACCAGTGCGCCGGCAGCCAGTGCCGCCATGCCACCGTTGGACTTGGTCGCGAGCAGCCCCGCAAGCAGGACCGTGCCCGTGAGCGCGCGCAACATCCAGCCCCGGCCCGACAGCGCGGCGGCCGAGATGAACAGGCTCGTGACCAGGTAGTCGGCGAGCATGTTGGGGTTGTAGAGCGTGCCCGCCGGGCGGAAGCCGCGCGAGCCGAGGAAACCCACGAGCGAGCCGTCGTGCAGCACGACCTGCACGAGTGCGCACAGCGCGACCGCCACCGCCGTCGCGGTCCACGCGGCCATCAATACGCGGATGTCGGTTTCATCGCGCAGCAGGTTCACGACCAGGACGAACCACGCGAACAGGTAGACATCCTGTGCGAGTGCGAGCGCACCGAGCTTGAGCGACGGCGCCTGCCACAGTGCCAGCAGGCTGCCGACCGCGATGAGCGCGGCGGGCGCCAGGAACGGCACGCGCACGCGCACACCGGGCACGAGCAGCAGGAACGCCGCCGACGCCAGCACGATGAGGTTGACGAAGTCGAGTACCGCGCTCTGCCCGGGGCCGGCCGGCACGCACAACGGCGCCAGCACGGCGATCGCCACGAGATAGCCCTGACGCGCGGCAGGCGCCGTCGGCTGCGCCATCGCGTGCGCCCCCGTGCGCGCTGCTGCTCGCGCCGACCCGTGCAGGACCGCGGTGCTCATACCAGTTCGTGCTCGGGTGCGGCACGAAGCACATCGTGCGCGCCGCCCATGCGCGCCTCGGCGGCACGCAGCAGCCGGGTCATCTCGTTGCGCACGTCGTTGTCCGAAAAGTGACTGACGGCTCGGAGGATCTTGGAATGCGACGACTTCCATACCGTCTCGTGGTCGTTCAGGAGCTTCTCGAACAGGCGCTCGCCCGGGCGCAGACCGGTGATGGCGATCTCGATATCCTTGCCCGGGGTCAGGCCGTAGAGCCGGATGAGCGCCTTGGCCATGTCGACGATGCGGATGGGCCGGCCCATGTCGAGCACGAACACCTCGCCGCCCCGGCCCATGTTGGCGGCGTGCAGGATGAGCTGCACGGCCTCGGGCACGGTCATGAACAGGCGCGTGACCTCGGCGTGCGTCACCGTGACCGGGCCGCCGCGTTCAATCTGTTCACGGAACAGTGGCAGCACGCTGCCGCTGCTCTCGAGCACATTGCCGAATCGCACGGTGAGGATGCGCGTCCTCGCGCCCTGTTTCATGAGCTGCAGCGTGAGCTCGGCCAGACGCTTGGACATGCCCATCATGCACACCGGCTCGACCGCTTTGTCGGTCGAGATCAGCAGGAAGACGTCGGCGCCGTGGCGCACCGCCGCTTCGGCGACCGTACGCGTCCCGGCGACGTTCGTGCGAAGCGCCTCGCCCGGATTGCGCTCCATCATGGGCACGTGCTTGTAGGCCGCGGCGTGGAACACGGCGTGGGGTTGGAACGCCGCAAACACCGCGTTGACGCGCTGCTCGTCGGCGACGTCGCCGATGACCGGCTCGAGCACGAGCTTGGGGAACGTACGCCGCAGTTCGCGCTCGATCTCGTAAAGGGCGAACTCGTGCCGCTCGAACAGCACCAGACGCGACGGTTCGCAAGCGGCGACCTGACGGCAGATCTCGGAGCCGATCGAGCCACCAGCCCCGGTGATGACCACACAACGACCGCCGACCACCGTGCGCGCCGCCACACCGTCGGTGGTGATGGCGTCGCGGAACAGCAGGTCCTCCGGCCGATAGCTGCCGCCGAGCGTGGGCCGTTCCTGGCGCAGCAGGAGCTCGCTGAAGTCCGGGGCCGAGCGTGCCGTCTTACCGAGTGTGCGGCACTGCTGGAGCAGCTCGCGTTTGGCCTCCTCCGCGGAGGCCGGCATGGCGAGCAGGATCTCGTCCGGGTCGGTCGCGCGGATGACATCCGCGAGGTCTTCCTTCGTGCCGAGGATCGGGACGCCATGGATGAGCACGCCCTTGCGGCGGATGTCGCCGTTCAGCATGCCGACGACTTCACAGTCGCGCGCCGGCCGTTCGAGCAGGTCCCGGGCGACGCGCGCCATGAGGTCCTCGTCGCCCACGAGCAGGACGCGCCGGGTCGGCATGACGCCGGGCCGCATTTCGCGATGGAAGCGCCGCGAGATCCGGATGCCCGACAGCAGGACGATCGCGAGCAGCCAGTCGATGGCGACCACGCCACGCGACAGCGAGTCGGAGCCCAGCAGCAAGTGGGCACCACCCCACCATGTCAGCGTGCCGAGCGTCACCGCGGCGACGATGTTGCGCAGGTCATGCACGCCCGAATAGCGCCACACGCCATGGAACAGCTTGAAGGCATGCAACCAGGCCACCCGCGCCAGCAGCACCAACGGCAGCACGCGCAGGAGCAACTGCGCATCCGGTGCCGGCACCCGACCGTCGAACCGCAACAGGGCAGCCAGGACGTAAGCGCCGGCGACCGCCGCCACCTGGACGATGACGCCGAGCACCATGCGCCAGGGCAGGAGCAGGTCGGCGATCCGCTCGAGGGCGCGCGCCGGGTAGATCAGGCACACGAGCGTGGCGAACACCAACTGCAGGTCGTACGCCGGCGAGGAGTGGCGCACGTAATCGCGCGCCAGCCGCAGCTTCTCGGGCATGATGCGCTCGATGTAGGTGGCTTCGGGATCCGCCGAGGCGCTCAGCAGTTCGGACTCGTCGCGGAACCGGATCGAAGCCGGGTCCGTGATGCCGGGCCGCAGGCGGAGGATCTCGGTGTACTCGGCCCGGAACAGGTCGACGTAACGCGGCACTTCGGGGCGTGCACCGACCAGACTCATCTCACCGCACAGGACGTTCCACAGTTGGGGCAGCTCGTCGAGCTTCGCGCGACGCAGGAACGCACCGGCACGCGTGATACGGGGGTCGTGAGTCGCGGTGATGGCCGGGCCGCGCAACGGCGCATCGACGGTCATGGTGCGGAACTTGAGGATCGCGAACGGCCGGCCAAGCCGGCCGATGCGCTCCTGCCGGAACAGCACCGGACCGCCGTCCTCCGCCCTGATGAACGCGGCGATGACAAGGAACACGGGCCACAACAGCAGCAGACCGATAGCCGAGGCGATGATATCGAGGGTGCGCTTCATGACCGCACCCCGAGCATGACGTCCTGGACCGCCTCGATGACGTCGTGGACGTCCGCATCGGTCATGCGGGCGTAGATCGGCAGCGAGACGATGCGCTCGTAAGCCGCGAGCGCGTTCGGGAAGTCCCCCGGAGCGAGCCCGTACCGGTCGCGGTAGTAGGGCTGGATGTGCAGCGGGATGAAGTGCACCGAGATGCCGATCTTGCGCGCCACCAACTCACGGATGAAGCCGTCGCGGCCCATGGGGACCTGTGCGGGATCGACCTGGATGACGTACAGGTGCCAGCCATGCGCATCGCGTTCCGCGACCTGGGGCACGCGGATCCCAGACATGTTCGCGAACGCCGCATCGTACTGGTCGGCGATGGCGCGGCGGCGGGCGTGGAACGCGTCGCACTTGCGCAACTGCTGGATGCCGATGGCCGCGGCGATGTCGGTGAGATTGTACTTGAACCCCGGCGCCAGGATGTCGTACGACCATGTGCCGTTCTGGGTGTAGCGCTTCCAGGCGTCCCGGCTCATACCGTGCAGGTGCATGAGCTTCATGCGCTCGGCATACGCCTCGTTCCCGGTCACGACCATGCCGCCTTCGCCGGTGGTGATGTTCTTGGTGGCGTAGAAACTGAAGCACGTGATGTCCGATAACGTGCCCACCAGCTGGCCGTGGTAGCGCGTTGGGATGGCGTGGGCGGCGTCCTCGATGACTGGAACGCCGTGCGCACGCGCGATGGCCGAAATGGCGTCGAGGTCGCAGGCCTGACCGGCGAAGTGCACGGGCAGGATGGCCTTGGTGCGCGGACTCATCCGGCGCTCGATCTGCAGCGGGTCGATATTCATCGTGACCGGATCGATGTCCGCGAACACCGGACGGGCGCCCAGGTGCTCGATGACGGCAGCCGTGGCCGTGAACGTCATGGGCGTCGTGATGACCTCGTCGCCCGGCCCGACGCCCACGGCTTCAAGTGCCAAGTGCAGAGCGGCCGTGCAGGAGTTCACCGCCAGCGCATGCGGCGCGGGCGACCCGGGGGGCGTGATGTACGCCGCGAAGTCGCTCTCGAACTGCTTCACCTTGAGGCCGGTGGTGAGCCAGCCGGACTGCAGGCATTCGACGACGGCTTCGATCTCTTCGTGCCCGAGGAGTGGGGCGGCGAAGGGCAAGAATTCATTGCGCATGGCGAATGTCCTCTGCGGCGGGGGGAGAGACCGCGCCGCGGTGACGGTGGAGAAAGCTCAGTGCTGGTAGGCCCCGCAGTAGTACAGCAGCGGGTCGGCGTGCCGGACGTCGAGGTGGTTCAACACCACTCCGAGGAACTGGGCGCGTGAACGTTCCAACTGGGCTTTCGCCTGCTGAACGACCTGGATGTCATAGCCGTCGGCCTTGACCACGAGCAGGGTGCCGTCGGCCATGCCGGCGAGGGCTTCGGCCGGGCTGGCATGCGCGACCGGCGGCGTATCCAGCAGCACGACGTCGAACACACGGCTCAGCCGTTCCACGAGGTTCGTGAACGGCCGGAACGACTGCTCCTCGAGCAGGTTGTACGGGACCGACCCGCAGGTCAGCACCTTGAGGTTCCCGAACTCGGTGTCCTGCAGATAGCCCGGGATCTGGTTGGTGAGGAACGGCCGCTTGAGATAGTCGGCGAGCCGGTCGAGCACGCGCTCGCCCATGAGTCCGTTCACCGTGGGGCCAGAACCGTTCTGGGCGTCGCGCGCCATGGGGGCCTCCGGGGCCTCGGCGTGCTGCCCAGACGTCGCGGGCAGCCAGGCATCGGCGCTCTCGGTGAAACGGCACTCCGGCCGGCGCAGCGCCAGCAACCGGCGCAGCGACTCGCGGATCTGGGTCGTGAGCACGGCGCTCAGGTCCTCACGATTGACGTAGCCGAGGCCCAACAGCACCTCACCGAGCGCGCGGCGCGACGTGCCCTGCAGCGCCAGGGCGCGCTCGCACTGTTCCTCGGTGATGCGCTGGTCGCGAAGCAGGAGCCGGCCCAAACGCATGTCGTCGTCATGTGTCGGCATCTCGATGCTGCGCAGGTGGCCCTTGTGCAGCGTCAGCCGGAACGTCTCGTCGCCGTCGGTCACCAGCAGCTCGCCGCTGCGTGACTGTGCCTGCAGGATCTCGAGCCAGTCCCCGATACCGAACTGGTCCGGCGTCTCGCGGGCGATGTCGAGGTGATAGAGCTCCTTCAGGAGCTCGCCCAGACCGCGGCGTTGATCGAGGTCGAACAGCTTGTGGATGGTGGGCCGGTAACGGTCCGTGTCGATCACAACGACGCTCAGGCGGCCCGAACGCGCGAGCGCGCGTGCGAGGCCGGCGGTGACCGTCGACTTGCCCTCGCCCGCGCCGGAGCTCGTGATGACCAGCGTCTTCACGCCGCGTTGTACATGCTCATTGACCGTGGCGCCGAGGGTCTCGAAATAGGACGATTCCACAACGCCGGGGCGCGGGCGCCGATCGATCTTGATACTTCCGTTGAAGCGCTCCATGGAGCCTCCTGCGGCCGGGGTGAGAGAGAGGGGAACCGCGGGGTGGGGGGACCCGTGCGGCGCTGCGGAAGGGACCGGAACTACTGACGGCGCGGGATCATCCCGACGACCGGCAGCTGAAGTTCGTGCACCACGTCTCGTGGCGTCCGGATGGTCCGACGAACCCATTCCAGCGACAGCGCGAGACCGGCGCCCAACAGGAGTCCCAGCACCCCTCCGACCCCGAGGTTCATGAGCTTGCGCGGGCGCACCGCATCGAGCGGGACGACCGCCGCCTGCACGACCTCGACCGAGGGCGGCTCCACGGTCTGCGCGACTTCCTGCTCCTGGACCTTCTTCAGGAGCAGGGCGAACACCTCGCGTTGGGTGGCGAGCCGGCTTTCGAGAGTCGAGTACTTGTAGGTGCTGTCACTGAGTGTCTTGAGCGTGTACTCGGTCGTCGACGCAGTCTGCTGCAGCCCCTGCTCGCGGGCCCGCAGCGCCTCGCGCTGGCCCTCGAGATCGGAGCCGGCCTTCTGCAGTTCGCGGCGCATCGCCTCGCGAACCGCCTGCACCTGGCTCTCGGACGCGACCACTTCGGGACTCTGGTCGCGGTACAACCGGCGCAGCCCGGCGGCTTCCGTCTCGACCTTCTGCAACTGGCGGTAGAGCTCGTCGAGTGCCGCGGTCTGCACCGGCGGGTTGCTCCAGTCCGGGGCAGCAGTGGTACGGAAGGCGCGGATACGCCCGAGCTGGGCCTCCACGACGCGGGACTCGGCGCGCACCTTGAGCAGGTCCGAACCGATCTCGCCCGCGGCATCGGCGAGCTGGCGGCTGCGCTCGCCGCTCAGCGCCAGACTGGCCCGGCGTGAGCCGTAGAGCGCGTGCTCGGCATCCTCGATGGCACACCGCACATCGTCGATCTGCTGCTGCAGTGCGGCGATGCGAGCGCCGTTCTCGTGACGGCGGCGGTCCGCCTCACTGGCGAGGAACTGCTGGGCGACACTGTTGGCGATTGTCGCGGCCGCCCGCGGGTCGAAGTGCTCGGCCTGGATGTCGACCAGCCGGGTGTCGCGAATCGGACGGACGCTCACCGTGCGGATCAAGGTCTCGACGTCGTCGCGCAGTGGCTCGGCGGCCGCGCTCTGCTCTTGGGCGTCGACCGTGGAGGCCCCCCAGCCCGCAGTGAAGCGCACGGGGACCGGGCGAAGCGCCAGACGCGAGGCTCGCAGTTCGATGGCGACCTGCTCGAGGACGTCCCGGCTCACGATCCGCTCCGCGGTCGTGAGCAGTGTGAGGTTCTCGGAGTTCTGCGTCGGGCTCTCGACCGAGAGTCCGGTGAGCGCGGAACGGCTGGCCGTCGCATGGATCGTGAGCCGCGAATAGCTGCGGTACACGGGGCTGGTGACCTGGTTCAGGACCAAGGCAAGCCCGAGGAATCCAAGCGTCGAAACGGCAACGACCGTGCGACGCCGCGCAATCGCCCGAAGGGCTTCACGCACATCGTAGTCATCGGTGCGGAACATGGTGGGGGCAGTTCCTGTGCAAAGCACGTAGACCAGGGGCTCTGCCACCAAGAGCGCGAGGAGAGGGGTTCGCGCCTGCGCGGAGCCGTCCGGGTCCGTCCGGATGTTGGGGGTGCGCCCCGCACAAGGGAGGAGAGTCGCCTGTGGGTGAATGAGATGAATGGAGTGGGCGATCGGGGGACCGGCAGAGATCCGTCGAACGCAAGCGAAGCATACATTTCAAGCATGGGCACAAACAAGCACAAAGCGAAGAATTTAGTATGTATGGCATGTGCAAACAGATACGACGCACACGGCGACCCATCCCATCAGCTGCCGTTCCTGCGCGCGATACACCGACCACTTACTCCCGCGCTCACGTAGATGTTTGCGGTATGCACGCTGATATTCGATGTGCACTCACAAGTTCACGCAACTTGCACTGAGATTCATGTGAGTAAACACGGAGCGGAGTTCGCTGTGCGCATACTCACGCGATGGCATGCTGCACTGGAGCGCTCCTCGAACGTGCGTCCCGCACGATGGCGGCGCCCGGATCCGTACGATCCAGCTCGCGCCCATCGCGACCGCGGTGCTCCGGCGGGCGCGAGCCGACGATGGAAGTGGGCCATGCGAGCCATGCGTCCCGAACGGCCAACGGGCCGCTCCGCGAAGGAGCGGCCCGTTGGCCGTGAACGTGAGCGGGCGAGGGAATCGCCGCTGCGGCTAGACTGAAGCGTACTCCTCGATGGGCGGGCACGCGCACACCAAGTTGCGGTCCCCGAATGCGTTGTCGACACGGCCGACGCTCGGCCAGAACTTGCGCTCGCGCACCCACGGCAGCGGGAACGCCGCGCGCTCGCGCGCATAGGCCCGTGACCAACCATCGGACAGCACCACCTCGAGCGTGTGCGGTGCGTGCTTCAGCGGGTTGTCATCCTTGGGGCATCTGCCCGAGGCGACCTCGTCGATCTCGGCGCGGATGGCGACCAGCGCACCGATGAAGCGGTCGAGTTCGGCTTTGGACTCGCTCTCGGTGGGCTCGATCATGAGCGTGCCGGGCACCGGGAACGAGACCGTGGGCGCGTGGAAGCCATAGTCCATGAGGCGCTTGGCGATGTCCTCGACATCGATGCCGCTGGCGGGCTTGAGACCGCGCGGATCGACGATACACTCGTGCGCGATCGTGCCGTTCTTGCCCTTGTAGAGCACGGGGTAATAGGGCTCGAGCTGCTTGGCCACGTAGTTGGCGTTCAGGATGGCGACCTTGGTCGCCATGGTCAGCCCGTCGGAGCCCATCATCATGATGTACATGGTCGAGATGGGCAGGATGCTGGCGCTTCCCCACGGCGCGGCGCTCACCGGACCGATGGCCTGCGTGCCGCCGGTCGGGATGACCGGGTGACCGGGCAGGAACGGCGCCAGGTGCTCGCCCACACCGATCGGGCCCATCCCGGGGCCACCGCCGCCGTGCGGGATGCAGAAGGTCTTGTGCAGGTTCAGGTGGCAGACGTCGGCGCCGATGTCGCCGGGGCGGCACAGTCCCACCATGGCGTTCATGTTGGCACCGTCCATGTACACCTGTCCGCCGTTGTCGTGGATGATCCGGGTGATCTCGGTGATGGCCTCCTCGAACACGCCATGCGTGGACGGGTAGGTGACCATGAGTGCGGCCAGGTTCCTGCCATGCTCGGCCGCCTTGGCGCGCAGGTCCGCCACATCGATGTTGCCGTTCACGTCGGTCTTGACGACCACGACGCTCATACCGGCCATGACCGCACTGGCCGGGTTCGTGCCGTGCGCCGACTGCGGGATCAGGCAGATGTTGCGGTGCCCTTCGCCGCGCGACTCATGGTACGCACGGATGACCAGCAAACCGGCGTATTCGCCCTGCGAGCCGGCGTTGGGCTGCAATGACACGCTGCTGAACCCGGTGATCTCGCTGAGCGCGTGCTCGAGCACGTCGAACATGGCACGGTAACCTCTGGCCTGCTCGACCGGCGCGAACGGGTGCAGCCCGCCGACGCTGGCCCACGTGACCGGGAACATCTCGGCCGCGGCGTTCAGCTTCATGGTGCAGCTGCCGAGCGGTATCATGGAGTGCGTGAGCGACAGGTCGCGCGACTCGAGCTTGCGCACGTAGCGCATCATCTCGGTTTCGGACCGGTAGGCGTGGAACACGGGGTGCGTCAGGAACGCCGTGGTGCGCGTGAACGCCGCGCCCAGCTTGTTGTCGGCGCCGAGCGCGCCCAGGTCCGAGAGCGCTGGGGCGGCACCCTGCCCGAACACCGCCAGCAGGTCGGCGAGGTCGGCGTCGGTGGTGGTCTCTCCGAACGACACGCTGACGGTGCCGTCGGTCAGATAGCGCAGATTGATCCGACGTGCCTCGGCCGACTGCTTCACGTCAGCGGCCGATTTCCCACCACCCAACTGCACGTGGACGGTGTCGAAGAACTCGGGCGCGACCACGGTGTGGCCCTGCTTCCTCACACCGGCCGCGAACGCCGTGGCCATGCGCCGGACACGCGTCGCGATGCGCTTCAGGCCGTCGGGACCGTGCCAGACCGCGTAGAACCCGGCCATGACCGCAAGCAGCACCTGTGCAGTGCAGATGTTGCTGGTCGCCTTCTCGCGGCGGATATGCTGTTCACGCGTGCCGAGCGCCATCCTCAGCGCCGGCTTGCCGTTGGCGTCTTTGGAGAGCCCGATGATGCGGCCCGGCAGCAACCGCTTGAAGTCGTCCTTGGTGGCGAAAAACGCGGCGTGTGGACCGCCATAGCCAAATGGCACGCCGAAGCGCTGCGCACTGCCCACCGCGACATCGGCGCCCCACTCCCCCGGCGGGGTCAGCAGCGTGAGCGCCAACAGATCGGTGGCGGCCACGACCAGCGCACCGGCGTCGTGCACGCGCGTGGCGAGTGCACGCAGGTCCTCGATGGCGCCCAGCGTGTTCGGATACTGCACGAGCACACCACACACCGTGGCATCGAGCGTGAACGCCGAGAGTTCCTGCACCTTGACGGCGATGCCGCGCGCGCGGCCACGCGCTTTCACCAACTCGATGGTCTGCGGGTGGCAGTCGTCGGCGACCAGGAACGTCGTGCGGCTGTCGCGCGACGCATGCACCATCTGCATGGCCTCGGCGGCCGCAGTGCCCTCATCGAGCAACGACGCGCTCGCGATGGGCAGCGCGGTGAGGTCGGTGACCGCGGTCTGGAAGTTGAGCAGGGCCTCGAGCCGGCCCTGGGCGATTTCCGCCTGGTAGGGCGTGTACGCCGTGTACCAGCCCGGATTCTCGAGCACGTTGCGCTGGATCACGGCCGGCACGTGCGTCGTGCTGTAACCCAGGCCGATGAAGTTCCGCCACACCTGATTGGGCGCCATCAGTTGCGCGAACGCCGCCAGGGCGTCCTGCTCGGACATGGCCGCGGGCAACGCGAGCGCGCGCTTGAAGCGGATGTTGGCGGGCACGGTGGCATCGATGAGCGCGTCGAGCGTGGGGTATCCGAGCACGGCCAGCATGGCACGGACGTCGGCCTCGCTGGGGCCCAGGTGGCGCGGGATGAACGAATCGGCAGCGGGCAACGAGCTCACGGCGGTTGCTCCTATGGAGTAGGTCCGGTGACGGTCCCGGCACGGGCGCTGGAAGCCCCAGGACAACCCCTGAAAACTAGCACCGGCAGGGCGTTGCCGCGAGGCGCGCGCATGCGGTCGCTCGCGGGCGCCCGCGAGCGACCGGCGCTGCGATCGGGCCACGCGCGCGCCGCGACTTGGGCACCGCGCACTCCACACCACGAGCCCCACACAACGCCCGAGGGGCGGCGCCTCCCTGGCACCGCCCCTCGTGGTTCCGCCGGCCTTCCGCCTGCGGGCCCTGCGTCATCTGCTCGCCGCGCTGCGTCACGGTTCGCGGTGTCGCCGGCATGCGCCTTGCCGCGATCGCCGCGTTGCCGGGTGCTGGTGCTCGTGCTGTTACTGATGCTCGCGCTGCGGTTCACTCGGCCTCTCGTCCAGCGACTCGGTCTCGGTGGTCTGCTTGCCATTATCGACCTGCAGGAAGAGCCAGACCCGGCGCCAGCGGTTGGAATCGTTCTTCGCTGTGACCGCGAGGCCCAGCCGATCGGCGCTCGGGCGCAACGGCACCCGGTAGTTCACGCGCCACACATGGCTGCTCGAGTCGCGCACCATCGGCAGTGCGTCACCGCGGCCATCCGAAAGCGCCATCTCGGTGATGTCCTCCGTGCCCTCGACCTTCACCACGATGGGCTGCCCCGCCGTGACGAACGTGTCTGAAGCCGCGACGATGATATCGGGTGGCACCGCCTTGAGACCCTCGGGATCGTCGAGCGGCTGCGACTGCGTGAAGGGCACCGTGCCCGACCCAACGGCCAGGCCGTCGGTCGATGCGACCACCGCCTGCTGCTGCGACGTTCCGGCAGCAGTGACGGACGACGCCAGCTTGCTCGAGTCGCCGCCGCTGCAACCTTCGAGCAGCGCAACCGTGGCCACGAGCGCGATCGCGGTGCCCCCGACCCATGCGCCGATCATGGCGCGCTGACGCTCACGGCCGCGTGCGCTGGCAAGCTGCAGGGCCCGCTCGAACAGGTTGTCCTCGTTCGAGGGATTCGGGGTGCCACCGTGATTCGTGTTCATGATGTTTCTCCTCCGGCTCGCGTGCTGCGACCCGCGCGGGTGTGCCGGCTCCGCTGCGAGTCAGGGGAGCCCGGCGCCCTGCCGGTTCCCCGTGTGGCCGCGCGGCGGGTGCCGGCGGCCTGCGAGCATTCACATTGCGAGCGTTGTGCCGTGCCGATAAAGCACTGCGAGACTTGCACTTGGGATTTTGAGTCGGCGCTGGCCGATACCCAAGTGTGTCACCATTGACACGCCCGACCCGCAGCCCGACGCTTGTGCGCGGTACCCAACTCCATGGGGCGCAATGACTCTCACTGACCGTGTCCGAACGGACACACTCTTGTGCTTGCGACACACGCTCAGCCTGCGCGCCGCGCCGCACGCGATCGCGAGTGCCGCGGCTTGGGGCGGCCGCTCTCCGGGCTCCCGAAGGAGTGCAGGTGCGGGACCCGCCCGACCCAGCCGCTCGAGCTCACCCGCGTGCGTGCTCGCCGCGCTGTTGTTCCTGCTCGCCCTCGGCGCTCCCGCGCACGCCCAGCGTCGCGACCTCGACGCCATGGTCGTCTGGACGCACGCCGACCTCATCTATATGGCGTCGGGTGACTCCGGGGTGTTCTCGCCCGGCATGACGCTCTCGATTCGCCGCGGTTCGCGCGAACTCGCCACCGGGCGGATCGAACGCATGTACGAACCGCGGCTCGTTGTCGTCCGCACGCTTTCGGGTTCGCTCGCGAATGAAGACCGGCTGCACGAGCTGAGCATCCAGGGCGAGTCCGCCATGGACCTGCGGCTCACCCGGCTGCGCGTGGGGCTGCCGGCGCGCTCGCGGCGCAATCTATTGTTCGACTGCGTGGATCCGGGCGTGACCACGACGTTCGCCCGCGAGCACTTCCTGGTCGACACGCTCATGAACGGCGCACTGCGCATGCGCCGCCAGCTCGAGAGTCCTGGCATCCCGGTGGCACCCGACACCCTCGAGATGACGTTCTTCGCCGAGGCCACCGACGCCGAGATCGCGCTCGAGCGCGGCGACCTGGACGTGGCGCTGTTCTGGCCGGGCGAATTGTCGGCGCGCATACGCGGCAGTGAGCACGTGTTCGCGGCGCGGCGATCGCGCGGGCTGCTCGCCGCGGTGATCGTGGGCCGCGACACGGCGTGGGCCGACGTCTCGCGGCTCGGCGTGCTCGACCGCCAGTTGTTCGCTGGCGACCTCGCGGACTGGAACGGTTTCATGCCGCCCGACCAGGGCACGGACGAGACGCTCGTGAAACCCGCCCGATTCCGCGCCGATGCGCGCCTGCCCGGTGCGCGCGCGTTCGAGCGCGTGCTGGCGCGGCTGCCGCTCGGACCGGCGTCGCACGTGGCCGAGTTGCGCTACCTGGACGAGCCCGTGCCGCCGCTCGCGCACGGCACGACGCCCGACTGGATGCGGCGGCGCGTCCAGCCGCTCTATGCCATGGAGTGCCGGGTGGTCTCCTCGGCGCGCGCGCACGCGCTCGTGGCCGCGCTCGGCGCGAACGCGTTCGCCGACTTGCTGGTGTGCGGCGGCGGCCCGCGATGAACTCGCTGCGCACCCGGCTCATCTGGGGCTTCTCGGTCGTGGCCGTGCTGCCGTTGTCGCTCGCGATGCTGCTGCTGGGGACTCGCATCCAGCATACCGTGCGCTCGCAAGCCGCGGCCCGGCTCGACCTGGCGATCGGCGTGGTGCAGACACAGCTGCGCGCCGACGGCGAGCGACTGCAGAAGCAGCTGTCGCTGCTGGCGCGTGATCCGCAGCTCAAGCGCATGGTGCTCGTGCCCGCGGGCGGCGACCTCGAACTGCGCCAGTACCTGGCCGACCAGCGCTTCCTGCTCGGGCTCGACTACCTCACCGTGAGCGACACCACGGGCCGGCTGCTGGGGGATGCCGCCAGCTCCACGACCGTGCATGACGACGACGCCACGCTCGGGGCCGAACTCCTGCCCGCGCTACCGGGTGACGGGCTCGCCGTCGCCGCGCTCCATGGCCGTCCGGCGCTGGCGCTCGATGCTCGCACCGGCATCCCGTATCTGGATCGGCGCGCCGGCGTGGTGCGCGGCGGGATGCGCCTGGACTCGACCTTTCTCGCCCGGCTGCAGCGCACCAGCGGACTCGAACTGGTGCTGCGTGACCCGCGCGGACACGTCGTGGCGACGACACTGCGCGGCCGCATGGTGCCCGAACCGAGATCGGCGGACACCACCGTGGGCGTCGTCCGCCTCGACGGCCAGTCGTGGTTCACGCGCGACGCCGACCTGAAGCTCGGCGAACACGACACCAGTGCCGCCCACCTGACGGCATTGGCCTCGACTGCCGCGGCCGACGATGCCATCGCCGTCCTGCGCAGCACCGCCATCCTGCTCGCGCTGCTGAGCATCGTGCTCGCCATCGTGCTCGGCATCGTGTGGTCGCATCAAGTGTCACAGCCCGTGGTGCGGCTGGCCGGGTTCTCGGAGCGCATCGCGCGTGGCGACTGGGACGAGCCACTGGCACTCGAGAGCATGCGCGAGCTTCAGACGCTGGTCGATGCGCTGGAGCGCATGCGCACCGATCTGCGCACCTACCGCGACCACCTGCGCGTCAGCGAACGCCAGGCGGCGTACGGGCAGATGGCACGCAAGGTCGCGCACGAGATCAAGAACCCGCTGACGCCCATTGCCATCGCGGTGCAGGGTCTCAAGCGCTCGTACGACCAGCAACACCCGGACTTCGCGGCCACGCTCGATGACGCCGTGCGCACCGTGAGCGAGGAGATCCAGCGCCTGAAGACGCTGCTGCAGGAGTTCTCCGACCTGGGCCGCTTCCCGCCGGCACGGCCCACGCGCTTCATGCTGGGCGAGCTCCTGGGCGAACTGCGCGCGCTCTACGACCACGAGGTCGCGGCGGACCGGCTGTCGTTCGAGTTGCCGTCCGCGGTGCTACCGCTGGTGGCCGACCGCGACCAGTTGCGCCAGGTACTGTTGAACCTGATCCAGAACGGACTCGATGCGAGCGCGGTCACGAGCGGTCACGTGCGCGTGGCCGCCGTGCGGCGCGACGACGCACTCTACCTGAGCGTGCGCGACAACGGCCCCGGCATGACCGAGGAGCAGCGCACCCAACTGTTCGTGCCCGGCTTCACCACCAAGGCGCACGGCAACGGACTCGGGCTCATCATCGTCGAACGCATCATCGCCGAGCACGGCGGCACGATCGCGGTCGAGTCGGCCCCTGGCCGCGGCACGGCGTTCGAGATCCGCCTGCCTCAGGAAACACGGGAGTAGCAGATGCCGAGCCTGCTCATCGTCGATGACGAAGCCAATATCCGCAGCACGCTCAAGGGCGCGCTGTCGCGCGAGGGCTATCAGGCCGACGACGCCGCCAGCGTGGCGGCCGCCCGCGACAAGCTGCGGGAGGCCTACGACATCGTGCTGCTCGACGTCTGGTTCCCGGGCGAGAACGGTCTGGACCTGCTGCGCGAGATCGTCACCGACGCCCCGCAGACCCGAGTCATCATGATGAGCGGCCACGCCAACATCGATACCGCGGTGCAGGCCACGAAGCTCGGGGCCTGGGACTTCCTCGAGAAACCGCTGTCGCTGGAGCGCCTGCTGGTGGTGCTGCGGAATGCCGGGGCGGCGCAGGCACTCGAATCCGAGAACCGCCGGCTGCGTGCGCCGTGGGCAGCGGAACTCGTGGGCCGGTCGGCGGCACTGCAGCGACTGCTGAGCGAGATCGCGCTCGCCGGCCCGTCACCCGCGCGCGTGCTGCTCTCGGGCGAGAACGGCACCGGCAAAGAGCTGGTGGCACGAGCGCTTCACGCCTCGAGCCCGCGGCACGCCATGCCGTTCGTGGCTGTCAACTGCTCGGCGATCCCGGGAGAGTTGTTCGAATCCGAACTGTTCGGCCACGAGAAGGGCGCGTTCACGGGCGCGACGCAGGCCCGGCGCGGCCACTTCGAGGAAGCCCATGGCGGCACGCTGCTGTTGGACGAAGTCGCCGACCTGCCCGCGCGCGCCCAGACCAAGCTGTTGCGCGTGCTCCAGGAGCAGGAACTCACACGCGTTGGCGGCAGCCGCAGCATCCGCATCGACGTGCGCGTCATCGCCGCCACCAATCGCGACCTCCAGGCGCTGGTCGCCGCGGGCGAGTTTCGCGAGGACCTGTACTTCCGGCTCGCGGTCATCCCGATGCGCGTGCCGGCATTGCGCGAACGCGCCGGCGACATTCCCGAACTGGTCGAGCACTTCCTGGCGTTGCGCGCCCACGACAGCGGCCGCCGCGCGCAAGTGTTCAGCACGCCCGCGCTCGAAGCCCTGGCGCGATATCCCTTCCCCGGCAATGTGCGCGAACTGCGCAACATCGTCGAACGGCTGGTGATCATGAACCCCGGGGCACGCATCGGCCCCGAGCACGTCGCGGCGGTCCTGCCTTCCGCCGGCGCAGCCGATCCCGGAACGAGCGGCCCCGCACTCCTGAGCGAAGCCGTGCGCGACTTCGAACGGCGGCACATCGAGGGCGCGCTTGCGGCCGAAGGCGGCAACATGACGCGCGCCGCTGCACGCCTGGGGCTCGAGCGCAGTCATCTATACAAGAAAATGAACCAGCTCGGGATGCGCGCCGAGGAGTAGCGGCTGCCCGAGAATCGCTGCGGAGCGGGCGTGGCCGGCTCCTTGAGCTTCACGGACATCCGAGCGCTTCACGGATATCCGACCCTCTCGGCCCACGGTTCATGAATAGTCCGGGCTCGATCCACATGAGCGAAGCATCCGCAGCACTCGAGCGCCGCACGTTGGGGCGGGACCACAGCCTGACCACTCCTCATGAATCTGGGGCCACAAGCTAACTTATTGTCCCAGCGTGGCATAGCATGCAATGACGGGGCGCCGCCCGGGGCACCAATCGATTTTTCTTGAACATTCCGACTGGAGTGCCGATACTGCGTACGTTCTCGGTTGACCATGGATGTGCTGCACAGCGTTCAGAAGCCGCCAGAGACCTCTCGGGCGGTTTTTTTGTGGGCTGTGAAGAGGGTCTGCCGAGACATCGGTCACAGTGACCGGACGCAGCCGCAGCGTGATCCAGCGGTAAGTGCGGGTCTTCGGACCCGGTTTCAAGGAGCTTCAAGTGGCTAGTGGCACGGTGAAGTGGTTCAACGAGGCGAAGGGTTTCGGCTTCATCTCCCAGCCGGGCGGCGAGGACGTGTTCGTGCATTTCTCGGCCATCCAGGGCGACGGCTTCAAGACGCTCGCTGAGGGTGAAGGCGTTGAGTTCGATGTGACCCGTGGGCCGAAGGGCCTGCAGGCTGCGAACGTCCGCAAGGCCTGAACTGCCCGAGGTACCACCTCACGCCGGTCCAGGGCGGCGTCCGAAAGGACGCCGCCTTCGGCGTTTTCAGGCGGCTCGGAGCGCTGCCTCCGGGCCCGGAACTGACCCGCGTGAACGTGCGCCTGACTCCGCCCGCTACCCCAGCAGCCGGGCGCTGAAGCGGCGGCTCAGCTTGAGCACGGTGCCGTCGAGCAGCACGACGTCGTAGTCGCCGTGCGTGGCGGGTACGACCTCGCGCACGCAGTCGAGCCTTACGAGTGTGCCGCGATGGATCCGTGCGAAGCATGCGGGATCGAGCCCGCCCTCGAGTTCGGCCAGCGTCGCGCGCACCAGATGCGTTGCCGCACCCACATGCAGTTCGGTGTAGTTGCCAGCGGCACCGATCCACCACACGTCACGGCCAGGCACGATGATGAAGCGGTCCCGCGTGCGCACCGCGAAGCGTTCGATGCGACGGACGCCGGCCGCTCCGGTGCTGCCGCGGACGCGGTCGAGCAGGGCCGACAGCCTGGCCGGATTGTCGCGACCCTCCCCGCGCGCAGGCTCGCTTCGCGCCTTGGCCAGCGCAGCGCGGAAGCGCTCCTCGCGCACGGGCTTGAGCACGAAGTCGAGCGCCGAGACATCGAACGCACGCAGCGCATGGCGCTCGTGCGCGGTCACGAACACGACCTCGGGGACGTGCTCGGCTCCGATGCCCTCGAGCACCGAGAAGCCGTCTCCTTCGGGCATCTGGACATCGAGGAACACCAGGTCGGGCCGCTGACGGCAGGCTCTGGGGCTTCCACCACTGAGCCCACTTGCAGCGCGCCCAAGGCGTGCCGCACCGCTCGCAGCAGGGCGAGCCGGGGTTCAGGAAGGTGCAGCCAGCTCGCACGGCGTTTGGAGTGACTGAACACGCGGCGCGAGAAGCGTAAGCGGCACCTTACACTTCCGCGGTCATTTCGGCTGATGCAAGTTGCAGTGCGCCTTGAGCATCGCAATGTTCGCGAAAGCGAAGTGGACCTGATGAATTCGATTCACCGCCGTGTGACCCGATGCTAAACTCCAGTCAGCCGAAGTCCCCACGTTCGGACGCACATCACGAGGTCTCTCCCCTCGGCATCGGCAGCGCCGGAATCCCCCCGGTCGGATGCGCGTTCGGAAGCAGTATCCGAGGAGGTCCCGCTTGGACTCCTTGCGACTCGGTTCGCACTCTCTCCGTGCGGCCTTGTTCGCGATCTGCTGCGCCGCGCAGTTCGCGCCGGCGCCGGCTCGCGCACAGTCCGCCTACGAGACCACCCCCTGCTTCGCGCCTTCCGACGCGCAGGGCCGGGGCGTGTTCCCGCCCAATTGCGACCATGGCTTCGTGTCCCATGAGAACGCCGTGCTGCTGGAGACTGGCCTGCCGGCTGGTACGGCTGCCGGCGGCCGGCTGCGCATGACCAAGATGACCATCACGTCCGCCGTGAACGGCGGTGCGCTCGGCGGCAAGACCGTGAACTTCAGCGCCACGCTCAAGCTCGAGCTGAAGGGCATGAACGGCTTGTCCCGCCTCAATACCCGCGTGATCCTGCCGCTCACCGGCACGTTCATCACCTCACCGCAGTCAGCGGCCGACAGCGTGCAATCGTTCGACTTCGACCTCGTTTCGGCCACCGCGACGCTGCCGCCAGGCGACCGGGACCTCGCGACGCTGCAGTTCCTCGCGGGCTCGGCCAACGGCCTACCCAGCCACGGCCATGCCATCTATACCAAGCAGCCCGCTGGCGAATGGTCATGCAACACCCGGCTCGACCTGAAATATTCGCTCGCGTTCACCGGCGACCCGGGAGGCGATCTGTTCGGCTTGTCGGGCACGACCGTGAGCAACCTGCACCTGCTCGCGGGCCGCATCGATAACCCGCGCACGACGTTGTCCGAGAGTGGCGCGGGCAGCATCGTGTGGCCGCCGGTGACGACCGCGGGCCGGCCGGGTGTCACGGAAGGCTGGTTCTCCGCGCAACGCCTGAACCCGGCGCGCGCACTGCTCGTGCGCATGAACTTGCGCGCCACGCCGGGCGCCGACATGTATCCCGGCAGCCCGCTCGGCGGCGGGTTGTCGGTCGGCAATGATCAGCTCGAACTCGAGATCATGGGCGAAGGCGCTTTCGGCGGCTATCGCCGCACGCTCACCATGCCCGTCCAGACGTTCATCAACTGGAGTCCCGAAGCCAATCACCAGCCGAACCAAGGCCGCGCGGCGGATCTGTACTTCCTCTACGGCGAGCTCGCTGGGGACCCGGACTTCTCGCTTCTGCGCATTTCGGGGGGCACCGGCTTCGGCATGCCGAGCCTGGGACACACCACGATCGAGAAGCAGGCGAACGGCGACTGGAAGCTCGACAGTTCGTACGACCTGACCTACCGCATCGAGTGGGCCGGCGCTCCGGCTGGACTGCTCGCGGGTGAAGGCGGCGCAACTCAGGCAGTGCTCAAGCTGCAGGCGGGCGAAGAGCGCACGGGCGAGTGCGAAGCTCCGGACGACGGCAGTGGCTCGGCGGCGTTCCCGCCGCCATGCGCGAACGGGTTCGTGGGCCAGCCCGCGGCGCTCGCCGTGCTGAACGGACTCCCCACGGGCTCACCGCTGCTGGCACGCGTGCAGCTCACCAACCTGAACGTCTCGAACCGCAGCAACGGCGGCGTGCTCGAAGGCCAGACCCAGACGATGTCCGGCAGCCTCGTGTTGACGCTGCAGGGCACCGGCGATTTCGCGGGCTACACCCGCACGCTGAATCTGCCCGCCACGATGCTGACCGCGACCGCGCCCTATGTGAAGGTGCCCGGCCCGCAGCATTTCGCCGCGCTCGTCATGTCGCTCAACGCGGTGCTGCCCGCAGGCGATGCCGAGTTCACGAACCTGACGATCAACGGTGGCGAAGGCGCCGGTTTCAGCTCGCAGGGGAACACCACGTTCACGCCCGCGGGCGGCGGCAACTGGAACGTCGAGTCGTCCCTCGACATCGGCTACGGGCTGACGTTCACCGGCAAGGCGGGCGGGCCATTCGCCGGCTATGGCGGCGTGACCGATACGCGCGTCCAGCTCGTCGCGGGCAATCAGCCGGTGGTGCTGTCGTCGCCGCCGCGGTCGGCTGCCAACACGCTCCGCGTGAGCCAGGCCATGCCGAATCCGACACGCGGTCCGCTGCTCATCACGCTGGACCTGCCCCGCCCGACGGCGGTGAAGGTCACGGTACATGACCTGCTCGGCCGTCAGGTGCGCCAAGTTGAAAATGGCGTGCGCGACAGCGGCGTGCAAGGTGTAGCATGGGACGGGCAGGATGCTCAGGGCCGCCGAGCGGCTCCGGGGCTCTACTTGGTCCGTGTGGTCGCCGGTGACGAGCGTTTCACACGACGGGTGGTGGTGTCGCACTAGCCCGGACTTATCATGAGCCCCCGCAGGCCACGGGCTCATGATGGGTCTGGGCTACTCACGGCGTCGCCGATGCGCTTCGGGTTGGATCACACCGTCCCGGCAATCCCCACGCGGCACACACGGTCAGGAACGAGTGCCTCTTGCGGGACGAGCGTCCCAGGATGAGGGAATCGACGATGCTTCGCGGCAGGATCCGGATGTTCGGCAACCGCATGGTGGTCTTGCTCACGAAGTCACGGTACGTGGCGCGCGTGGAGCCGAGCCATGCCTTGATCTGCCTGCCGCACGGGAGCGGCCGCGACATGCTCGACGCGCTCGTGCTGGAGCTGACGGCAGGGACTGCACGCCTGCTGCGTTCGGGGGCGACGTCCGATCTGGGGTTCCCGCCCGCCTGAATCGAGCCCGCTGAGGTCACCGCGATTCCCGGCACCTCGTGGCGATCACCCCTCGTGCACCCTGCGGTTCCCGGACGCACGCGGCGTCCCGCCCATGCGCGGTCAGGCGCCCGTCCGGAGCTGGACCCACAGCGACAGCTGGTGGTCCTCGTCGCCTTCCGGGATGTCCTTCGCCTCGCGCCCGAGCTCCTCACCATCCTGCGTGACGACGAGGCTCACGGTGGCGGCACGCACGTCGGGCGGCAGGGACAGCACGATCAGGCACTGCAGCAGACGCCCGTCGTTCTCGGGATTCGGGCGCGGCAACGGCCACGCATCGGTGTCGTTGTTCAAGAAGTGCCCGAGGAACGGTGACGGCGCCACGATCGCGTTGGTCTCGCGCTCCCACAGGCGCAGCTCGTATGAACCCTCGCGCCTGGCCGAGACCTTGACGCTCGCGAACAGCCGGCCGCCGCTGGCCGAGAACCGTACGTGCTTCATGACGTCACACCCTCCCTGATGACAGGCGCAGGACTCTAGCGGCGCCGATGGCCGTGCGCCAGCGCGGCCATTGCGGCCCGGCATTCCCCAGCTGCGCGTGGCGTGACGGCTGCCGGGGCGACCACTCGTGAACTCGCCTGCGGTGGGTCCGCCACGGGAACCGCCGCGCTCAGGCGGGCTCGTCGTCCGCTTTGTCGGCGGGGTCCGTCTCCGTCGGATCCATGTCCACCGGATCCATGTCGGCGAGCCGCAACGCGGCCTTGCGCCTCTGGCGGAAGAACTCACGCAGCAGCTCGCCGCACTCGGGAGCCAACACGCCGTGCCCCACGCTGACACGGTGGTTCAGGCGCTGCTCACCGACCACATCAAGCACCGAGCCGCACGCGCCCGCCTTGGGATCGGTGGCGCCATACACCAGCCGCCGGAGGCGCGCGAGCACGATCGCGCCCGCGCACATGGAACACGGCTCGAGCGTGACGTACAGCGTGCACTCCGACAGACGCCAGCTGCCGAGCGCGTTGGAGGCCGCGCCGATGGCGAGGATCTCGGCATGCGCGGTGGCATCCTGCAGTCGCTCGACCTGGTTGTAGCCGCGACCGATGACCACGCCGTCATGCACGATGACGCAGCCCACCGGCACCTCGTCGCGTGCGAGCGACTCGCGCGCCTCACGCAGAGCGGCGCGCATCCCGGACTCGTCGTCGACCACCAGCATGGCGTTACTTCGCCGTGCCGGCCGTGTCGGGCGCGGCCTTCCTCGGGAACTGCTCGGCCCAGCGCCTGCAGATCTTGAGCAGGACCTCCTGGAACAACGGCGCCGGACTGGTGCCGCCGATCGCGGAGTTGTTGAGGCCCGAGACCTTGACCCCGATGACGTTGGCCTGGGCCTCCTGCTGTGAGCCCTCCGCAGTCTCACTGCTGTTCACGGTCCACAGCAGGCGCCCGGTGGAGTCCACAAGCGCGGCGCGCAACTGCACCGTCGTGGTCGGTCGGCCCGACTGGCCCTGCTCCAGCTCGCGGCGCTCCATCTGGTCGATGCGCACCGTCAGGATGGCCCGGGTGCGCAGCGCTCGAGACAGGAACGGGGCGTCGAGCGAATCGATGCGGGGATTCCTGAGCAGCTTGTCGTGGATGGCCTTGGTGAGCGAGTCGCCGCCGCTCTTGAGCAGGTAATCCCGCACCAGGAACGGCGACACCCAGCGGTGGCCCGAACCGCGCAGCGACTGCCCAATCGCGTTCTCGACCAGCTTGCGGTTCTCGAGGTTGCCGTCATAGGTGGCCGGCGGCAGCATCGCGATGCTCGCGATTGGATAGTTCGCGAACTCCGGCGACAGCCAGTAGCGGTCGCCGACGGGCTTGTTCCTGTCGGCGGCGGCGGCGACCGCGGCGACCCCGAGTACGAGCGCGAGCACGGCGCGGGACACCAGCGAGGCGGTACGCGAGTGGCGCATGTGCGAGACCTCCAGGAGCGGGGAGCTCGATGTCGATGGACGGCGTTCGGCGCGGCGGGGCATGTTCACCGGCTGCTCGTCAGGGCAAGGGGGCAAGGGAGCAAGGTCCGCCGCGATCTTCGCCGCCGGGGTCGGCACCCGCGAGGTCAGCGCCGCGAGGTACCGAAGTCGAATGGCGGGCCCAGGAGGATTTGAACCCCCAACCTTCTGATCCGTAGTCAGACGCTCTATCCAATTGAGCTATGGGCCCGTCTCGAAACGGCGAGGCGGTCGGGTCGTGCTAGGACCCGGTGCAGAATGGCGGAGTGGAGAGGATTCGAACCTCCGATACAGTTTTACCCGTATAACGGTTTAGCAAACCGCCGCCTTCGGCCACTCGGCCACCACTCCAGAACGTTGCTGGCGGAGGGAGTAGGATTCGAACCCACGGAGCTTTCGCTCAACGGTTTTCAAGACCGCCGCCTTAAGCCACTCGGCCATCCCTCCGCGAGTCCGCCCGGGCGGCGGACTATAGACAACACCCGGCAAGCGCTCAACCAGCGGCGCCGCCGGGTTGCGGCGGGACGTCAGGCTGCTCGAAGCAGCGCTACCCCAGACGCCAGAAGACGAAGGAAACTACCCCGTGCGGCCCGCGCCTGCAAATGTGCGGCGCTGCGGTCGCGCGCTGTGCCGATCGCTCGTGGCTCGCCCGCGGCGTC
>JANMAX010000267.1:0-16988 GCA_031360075.1 bacterium
GCCAGCCACAGCAAGGCGAACCAGCGTGCGCGCGGCGGGGCTTCGGGCAGTGGCTGCTCCGGCTCCGGAAGCCTCACTTCGCCTGCAGCACGGCTCCGAGCCGGAAGTTCTTCACCGAGACGAACGTCGAGGCGTTTGGCTGTTGCGAGAATACGCGCACCAGAATGGTGAACTGGCCGTCCCCGGTCAGTTCGGTGCGAAGTGACGCGGGCAGGTGCAGCTTCGCCGCTCCCTCCGCCCAGTCGACGCGGTGCGACTGGCCGGGCTCGAGGTGCAGCTCCCACCAGAACACGTTCTCGGTGCCCTGGAACGTGTAGGTCGGGCTCATCGCGATCTCGACGTCACCCGCCACCACCGGCACGTAGGGGCCGTCGAGCGGATTCGAGAAGGTGCCCATGAGCGAGAGATCCTGCACGTCACGGATCCGGCCGACGTGATCACGCCACAGCGGCAACTGCGTGAGGTCGAACTCCAGGACCGCGATCCCGCCGCCGCCGTTGAAGAACTCCGAGGTCCGGACCGGCGCCGCCACCAGCAGGATCTGGCGTGAACGGAGCCCGCAGCCCGACGACAGCATGCCCGCGAGCACCAGCAGCAGGAGCGCGCGTGGCGTGCCGCCCTTCAGGTCGCGTTCCGAGCGCGCCGCGATGCTGGCCACGATCAGCGCGTTCAGGAGCATGAACAGCAGCAGCGGCACCATGCGCACCGCGAGTCCCGCCGCCATGGGCCAGTCGCGCGGCAGCGCCGGCGCCATGCCGGCCACCAGCATGCTCCACGGCGCGGCCAGGATAGCGGCGAACATCGTGCCGGTGCCCGGGTGCCCGAGCACGGTCTCGACCAGCATGGCCACGAGCGCCAGTGCGCCCACCAGCAGGTACCAGAGCGCCGCGCGCCGGCCCCACAGCGTCATCGATGGCGGCGCGGGCACGGCGACGGCCGTGGCCGCGGTCGAATCGGTCGGTGCGGACTCCGCGGCGGCCGTCATCGCGACCGGGACCGCCGTCGTGCTGCCTCCCACTGCCGGGTGCTGCTCAGTCATGCAGCCCTCCGGGCACTTTGTCGGTGCCCATGGCGATGCGGTCGTTCCAGGACTCGAACGGCTTGCCGCGCGTGTCGTCGACCATCGTGATGCAGCCCGGCACGGGGCAGACGTGCGCGCACAGGTTGCAGCCCGTGCACTCGTCCCAGTCGGCCCACGTCACATGCACGCCGGTGTCCTTGCGCTTCGCGATCGCCGCGTCACGGGTGGGTGCGCGGTGGCCGGCCGGCAGCTCATGGTCGCCGGTGTGGATGCAGTGCACCGAGGTGTCGCGGCACGCCACGTAGCACAGGTCGCAGCCGATACACTTCTCGGGGTCGATGTGCGCGGCGACCTTGTAGTTCAGGTCGAGGTCGCCCCACTCGCTGTAGGCCGACAGCGCCAGCCCGCGCAACTCGTTCACCGACTTCATGCCCTTGTCGTCCAGGTAGTTCGACAGCCCCTCGATCAGGTCCTCGACAATACGGAAACCGTAGTGCATGGCCGCCGTGCAGACCTGCACGCTCGTGGCGCCGAGCGCGATGAACTCGGCCGCGTCGCGCCACGTGGTGATGCCGCCGATGCCCGAGATGGGCACGGTGACACGCGGATCGCGCCCGAGCGAAGCCACCATGTGCAGCGCGATCGGCTTGACCGCCGGGCCACAGTAGCCGCCGTTGGTGGAGCGCTTGCCCACGACCGGGTGCGGCACCATGGCATCCAGGTCAACGCCGGTGATGCTCTTGATGGTGTTGATGAGCGACAGGCCGTGCGCCCCGGCCTCGACCGCGGCGACGCCGGGCACGCGGATGTCCCCCACGTTCGGCGTCAGCTTCACGAGCACCGGCACGCTCGAGTACTTCACCGCCCAGCCCGCCACGACCTTCAGGACCTTGGGCTCCTGCCCCACCGCCGAGCCCATGCCGCGCTCGCACATGCCGTGCGGGCAGCCGAAGTTCAGTTCCAGCCCGTCGGCGCCGGCGTCGATCGACTTCTTGATGATCGTCCTCCAGTCGTCTTCCGACTCGACCATCAGCGAGACGATCACCGCATGCCTGGGATAGCGCCTTTTCACCTCGGCCACCTCGCGCAGGTTCACCTCGAGTGGCCGGTCGGTGATGAGCTCGATGTTGTTGAAGCCCACCATGCGCTGGCCGCCCACATGCAGCGCGCCGAAGCGGCTGGACGTGTCCACGATCGGGTCGCCCAGCGTCTTCCACACCGCACCACCCCAGCCGGCGTCGAACGCGCGCATGATCTGCTCGCCGGTGTTGGTGGGTGGCGCGCTCGCCAGCCAGAACGGGTTGGGGCTCTTGATGCCTGCGAAATCGATCGACAGATCCGCCATGGGCAGTCACCTGTGTCGCGGGCCGTGCAGCCCGCCGGGGTCAGGGGCTCGCGGGCCCGCGGTGGCGCGTCGGGGCAGCATAGCTTCGCAGGCGCCAAGGCGCTATCGAGTGCTGGCCCATGCGCAACCATGCCGCCGGCAGGCGAAGCCGCCCCCTCCCGCGCGCGGGACCGCCCTCATCGCTTCGCCGAGCATCACTTGAGCTTCGACTTGTAACGGTGTATATACACCGTCATGGTGCGTACCCAGTTGTTCCTCTCGGAAGCGATCCACACCCGCCTGCGCCTGCTCGCGAAGAAGCAGGGGCGCACCGTGTCGGATCTGGCGCGTGAGGCCCTCGAGCGCGTGTACGGCAATCCCACGACGGATGAGCGCGAGCGCACGCTCCGCGCCATCGAGGGACTATGGCAAGGACGAAGCGAACTCGGAAGCACGAACGCGTACGTGAGAAGCCTGCGGAAGAGTACGCGGCGAAGAGTGAAGCCGCGCTGAGTGGCGTCCTGCTGGACTCCGATGTGGTGATCGAGATCCTGCGGGGCAAGCGGCGCATCGTGGATGCGCTGCGTCTGCTCGAGCACAGCGGCGTGCCCACGTTCTGTACGGCGGTCACCTGGGCGGAGGTGCACGCGGGGCTGCGCCGGGGCGAAGAACAGGTCACCGAGGAGTTCCTGCAGGCGCGCGGCGAGGTCGTGCTCGATGCGCGCGCCGGCCGGCGGGCCGGCGCCTACCTGGCCACGTTCGGGCGGTCGCACGGGGTCGAGATCGCCGATGCCCTGATCGCTGCCGCCGCTACCACCTCAGGGCTCGTGCTCTGGACCCTCAACCGCAAGCACTACCCGATGCGCGAGCTGCGATTCTGGGACCCCGCGGGCGGGCGCTCGGCCTGACCTTGGGCATCGCATGCGCGGGCAGGCACGCCGCCAGTCGGCCCCTGTCTCACTCGGCCCGCTGCTCGCAGGCAGCACTGCCCCGCTACCGTCCCCAGTCCCACTGGATGCGCACGCCGTGGCGCTCGAGCGCCGTGGTGATGGCGGTGTAAGCGCGCACGTCGGGGCCAACGAGTTCGAGTGGCTTCACGCCGGGCGCGCCGCCACCGCCGCCGGCCACCCACTGCGCCACCGCCGAGGTGGTGAGCGCGGTGGTGCGAGACATCGCGGTGAGCCCGCTCTCGGCGTCGTAGCGGTCGATGAGCGTGGCGCGCTGCACGTTCATGCCGCGCTTGACCACCGTCATCATGACCACCAGGTCGAGCGGAGGCTGCACCGAGCACTTGGCGCTGAACTCCGCGAGGAACGTCCCGGCCGCCACCAGCGGCCGCACGTCCTCGGCATGACCCGGCCAGCGCAGCGTGCGCTCGCTCATGTTCTTCACACCCGGGAACGTGTCGATGATGGTGCGCAGGCCGTCGGACAGGAACGACTCCATCTCGCCCACGCCCGGCACCTGCACGCGGTCCAGGTCGTCGAATGAAGGCAGCGTCACGGGCTTGCCGTCACGCACGATGCGCGCGGGACGCACGTATTCCTCGAGCAGGTCGTCCAGCGACCACGTGTTGACGTAGCCATAGGGCCGCTCGCGATCCTGCGCGACGCCGCCGACGTACATGGTGATCTCATCCGGCAGGCCATCGCTGGCGGCGTGGCCGCAGCACAAGTGCGTCAGTCCGGGCGCCAGTCCGCAATCCGGGAAGATCGTGATGCCCGCCTGCTTGGCTTCGGCATCCAGTGACAGCGGGTCCTCGGAGCAGAAGCTGACGTCGACCAGCGGGCGCTTGGCCAGGATGGCGGCACGCATCGCGCCGAAGCCGAAACGGCTCGGCAGCGCGCCGACGGCGAGGTCGTACTCGCTCATGCGCTTGGCCATCGCCTCGACGTCGGCCAGATCGGCCTCGACCCAGCGCAGGTTGCTGCGCTGCGGCAGCATGGGCTCGCGGACATCGGCGACATCGACATGCGTGTTCGTGAGCGTCTGGGCCAGGTCGAGCGCGATCACGCGGCCCTGCTGGCCGCCTCCGAGCACCAGGATCTTCATCTTGAGCGACTCCCGTTCACGAGCGACACGCCGACGGCTGGTGGGTAGCCGGGACCCCGCGGCGGGAGGAGGGCACCGCAGGGGCCCGGCGAGGGGAACATACCCCAGCCGGGCCGCGCGTGAGACGAGCTACGCCGTGGCGGTCACCACCCAGGCATGCAGCGGGGTCACCACCGGCCGGTCGCCCAGCTCACGGCGCAGGGCGTCGGCGATGCGCGCTTCGACCTCCTCGGGCGTGAAACGGCCGCGCTCCTGGATCGCGAGCGAGATGGGATTGCCGCGCACGAGCCCGATCGCGAAGTGCTCGGCGGATTCGGACGTGCTCTCGAATCCGATGCCCTCCACGCGCACGCCGCTGAAGCCGGCGGCCTCGGCGCGGGACAGGTGTTCGGCCGGGTCATGGTCGCCGAATGGCGTCAGGTAGAACGTCGGCGGGTCTTCTGGAAACACGCTCTTCACGACGTCGTTGGCGATACGGCCGAATGGGTTCCTGCTGAAGGAATCCCAGGCGTTCAGCAGCAGCTTGCCGCCCGGCTTCAGCACCCGGCGCGCCTCACGCAGCGCGAGCGGCTTGTCGGGCACGAACATGATGCCGAACTGCATGACCACGGCGTCGAACGACGCGTCCGGGTAGGGCAGCGCCTGCGCGTCGGCCGTGCGCCACTCCACGCGCGAGTCCGCGGGCAGCGACCGGGTGGCGTGATCGAGCATGCCCTGGTTAAGGTCGGTCACCGTGAGCCGCGCGTTCGCCGGCAGCCGTCCCAGCAACCGGCGCGTCACGATGCCGGTGCCGGCCGCGATCTCGAGCACCGCGACGCCATCGTGCGTCGGTACGCGAGCCGCCAGGTCGCGCGCATACGGCTCGAAGATCACCGGTCCCAGATGCTGGTCGTAAAACGCCGGAATCGCCCCCGAGAACTGGGCGTGCTGAGTCGGTGCCATGTCGGACTCCTTCTGAGGGAGGGTGCAGAACCGTGGCCACGCCAGAGCCTCACGAGCGCTGGCCCCGAGGCTGCTGCAGATGGTACGAAGGTAACGCTTTGGCCTGCGGGCACAATGACAAGTTGTTGCGGGTGGCTGCCATGCTCGCGTGCGTACGTACCGCTGGATTGGCAGCGCGACACGGCGCGGCCGGTACAGCTGGTGGCAGGGCGGGCCAAGCCCGGCCGGAGCGGCGCTTCCGCCCCATGCCCATGGCATTCGGTCGCATTGCGGGCCCGGCTGGACTCCACTAGATTCAGCCGCTGTGCGTATTGCCATCCCACGAGAGACCGCGCCGCGCGAACAACGCGTGGCTTTGATTCCCGAGACCATCGCCAAGCTCATCAAGGCCGGATTCCAGGCCTCCGTCGAGGCTGGCGCCGGGCTCAAGGCCGGGCACACCGACGAAGCCTATCGGAACGCTGGCGCGGCCATCGCCCCCGATTTCAACACGTGCGTTGCCGGTGCCGCAGCCGTCTTCAAGGTGCGCGAGCCGAACCCCGCTGAAATCGCCGCCATCCCCGAGGGCGCCCTGCTGCTGGGCCTGCTCGGCCGCGGCGAGGACGCCGCGCAGATCGAGCGCTATCGCGCCCGCAAGCTCGGCGTGTTCTCGCTCAACGCGGTGCCCCGCATCACGCGCGCACAGAAGATGGACGCGCTCTCGAGCATGGCCGCCTGCGCCGGCTACAAGGCCGTGCTGCTCGCCGCCAGCACCTCGGGCCGGTTCTTCCCGCTGCTCATGACCGCCGCCGGCACGGTGGCGCCCTCGCGCGTGCTCGTGCTGGGCGCGGGCGTCGCGGGCCTGCAGGCCATCGCCACGGCGCGCCGTCTGGGTGCGGTGGTCGAGGCGTTCGACGTGCGGCCGGCGGTGAAGGAAGAAGTCATGAGCCTGGGCGCGACGGTCGTCGAGATGCAACTGGGCGAGGCCGGCGTCGGCGCCGGCGGCTATGCCAAGGAGATGGGCGAGCAGCAGAACGAGCTCATCCGCAAGACCATCGCCGCGCGACTGCCCAGCACCGACGTCATCATCAGCACCGCAAGCATCCCGGGCCGCAAGGCCCCGCTGCTCGTGACCGCCGAAGCCGTGGCCACCATGAAGGCCGGCTCGGTCATCATCGACCTGGCGGCCGAGAGCGGCGGCAACTGCGCGCTCACCCAGGCCGGCGAGACCGTCGTCCACCACGACGTCACGATCATCGGCCCGCTCGACATTGCGGCCACGCTGGCGACGCACGCCAGCCAGATGTACGCGCGCAACGAGTACGAACTGCTCGTGCATCTGGCCAAGGACGCCAAGCTGAACATCGATTTCAGCGACGAGATCACGCGCGGCAGCTGCCTGACCTACGACGGCCGGCCGGCCAGCGAACTGGCTCCCGCGGGGAAGAGCGCATGAACGCGAGCCTGATGGCCGAGATCTGGGTGTTCGCGCTGGCGGTGTTCGTGGGCTTCGAAGTCATCTCCAAGGTGCCGGTGGTGCTGCACACGCCGCTCATGTCGGGCACCAACGCCATCCACGGCATCGTCATGCTGGGCGGCGTGCTCGTGCTGGCCGAAGCGCGGGGGCCCGCGCTCACGATCCTCGGCTTCTTCGCGGTCATGCTGGGGGCGATGAACCTGTTCGGCGGCTTCGTGGTCACCGACCGCATGCTCGAGATGTTCAAGGCCAAGAAGAAGCCCGCCCCGGGCTCCACGACTGGCAAGTCATGAGCTTCGTGTTCGAGTTCCTGTACCTGGTCTCCGCCGTGCTGTTCATCGTCGGCCTGAAGTTCCTGTCCAGCCCGCCACGCGCGCGCCAGGGCAATATGCTTGCCGCGATCGGCATGACGATCGCCACCGTCACGATGCTGGCCGCACTCATGCTGAACCCCGGCGGAGCGCCGGCTCACAACATGCCGCTCATCGTGGCCGCCATCGCGGTCGGCGGCATCGCCGGCGCGGTGGGTGCGCGCCGCGTCGCCATGACCGACATGCCGCAGATGGTCGCGATCCTCAACGGCTGTGGCGGCGGTTCGGCCGCGCTCATCTCGACGGCCGAGTTCCTGCACCTGTCGCAGGCCAAGGCCGGCGCCGACACCATGGTCGGCTGCATCATCGGCGCGATCTCGTTCTCGGGCTCGGTGGTGGCGTTCGCCAAGCTGCAGGGTCTGGTGAGCGAGAAGGCCATCAACTCGCCCTTCCAGAAGGGCGTCAACTTCGTGTTGTTCCTGGGGCTGCTCGGCTTGATCGGCTGGCTGGGCTTCGCGGGTGGCGGCGCGCCGGCGTTTTACGCGCTGCTCGGCGTCTCGCTGGCGTTCGGTGTGCTCATGGTCATGCCCATCGGCGGCGCCGACATGCCGGTCGTGATCTCGCTCCTGAACTCGTTCACGGGCTTGGCCGTGGCGGCCACGGGCTTCGTGCTGCACAACAACGCGCTCATCATCAGCGGCACACTTGTGGGTGCCTCGGGCACGCTGCTCACCATGATGATGTGCAAGGCGATGAACAGGTCGCTCGGCAACGTGCTGTTCGCGGGGTTCGGTTCGGCTCCCGCGGCGAGCGCGGCGGGCCCCGGCGGCGGGCCGGCCAAGAACCACCGCGAGGTCAGTGTCGATGACGCCGCGGTGCTGCTCGCCAACATCCAGAGCCTGATCATCGTCCCGGGCTACGGCATGGCCGTGGCCCAGGCCCAACACGCCGTGCGCGAATTGGCCGACCTGCTCGCCAGGAAGGGCGTGGACGTGAAGTACGCCATCCACCCCGTCGCGGGCCGCATGCCCGGCCACATGAACGTGCTGCTCGCCGAGGCCAACGTCTCGTACGACCAGCTGTACGACCTGGAGCAGATCAATCCCGACTTCGAGCGTGCCGACGTGGCGCTCGTCATCGGCGCCAACGACGTCGTGAACCCCGCGGCGCGCAGCGACACGTCGAGCCCCATCTACGGCATGCCGATCCTGGATGCCGACAAGGCGCGCCACGTGATCGTGATCAAGCGCAGCATGAACCCGGGCTTTGCCGGCATCGACAACGAGCTCTACTACGAGCCGCGCTGCTCGATGCTGTTCGGGGACGCCAAGAGCGCCGTCTCGAAGCTGGTCGAAGCCATCAAGGCGCTGTAGCATCCGCCGCGGCATCACGACAGCATCCCCCGCCACGCCCATCCCGGGGAGATCGCATGGCCGCCTATAAATCCAGTTCTGACTCCAGCCCTGACTCCAGATCTGACTCCAGCTCTGGTCCAGGCTCCGACCCGAGCATCCCGACGGTCACCGACATGCCCGCCACGGTCGAGCGTTGCGCGCAGTGCGACCGGCTCATCACACCCGCTGACCGCGTCGCCGCCGGCGACCGTGTGTTCTGCCGCAGCTGCCACGAGAACCTGCGCATGGAACTCGAGACCGCCGTGCAGGCGATGTCCGAGGACATCCACTACGGCAACGCCGCGCTTGGCGCGGTGATCGGCGGCATCGTGGGCGTACTGGCGTGGTGGGGCTTCACGGCCGCCACCAAGTGGTCGCTCGGGCTGATTGCCGTGGGTGTCGGCTGGGCGGTCGGCTGGGGCACCGTCAGATTCGCGGGCGGCAAGCGCTCGCGGAGGTTGCAGGTCCTGTCCGCCACTGTCGCGGTCGCGTCGTGGGTCGCTGCGAACTTCCTGGTGAACGCGACGTTCGTGAACCGCGCGCTCGCCGACAAGGGCGATGCGTTCCGCGTCGGCATCCCGCCCGAGTCCATCGACCTGTTCATGCGCGTCGTGGCCATGAACTTCGGCATCATGGACGTGGTGTTCCTGGCCATCATGGTGTGGGAGGCATGGAAGTTCCCGCGACCCGTTCACCTGCTGCCGCGCACGGCATGAGCTCGTCCCTGCCGCCCCACGAACAGCGCCGTCGCGATAATCTGCGCGCCGTCATGCAGGGCATGACGGAGCCACCGCCCGCGCCGGTCAAGGTGCCAAAACCCGACACCGGCCCCAGACCCACGGGCCAGTCGCGCGGCCTGCTCGGCTCGCTCGGTGCCGGGCTCCTGCTGCTGCTCGGCAAGTTCAAGTTCCTGTCGGTGCTCTTCGGCGTGCTCAAACTGAAGACGCTCGCGACCATGCTGCTGAGCATCGCGGTGTACGCCACGCAATGGGGCTGGGAGTTCGCGGCGGGATTCGTGCTGCTCATCTTCGTGCACGAAGCCGGCCATGCCGTGGTGCTGCAGCGCGAGGGCATCCCGGCGAGTGCGCCGGTGTTCATCCCGTTCGTGGGCGCGTTCATCGCCATGCGCGGCCGGCCGCGCGATGCCTACGTCGAGGCGAAGGTCGGCATCGGTGGCCCGCTGTTCGGATCGCTCGCGGCGTGGGCGGTACTGGCCGCGGGCGTGTATTTGCAACGTCCGCTGTGGGTGGCCATCGGGCATGCCGGCGTGTTCTTGAACCTGTTCAACCTGATCCCGGTCTCGCCGCTCGACGGCGGCCGTATCGCAGGTGTGTTCACCCGGCCGTTCTGGATCGCGGGCTATGCCATCGGCATCGCCGCCACGGTGATCACACGCTCGCCCATTCTCATCCTCGTCATGGTGGTCGGGCTGATCACGCTGTGGCAGCGCACGCGCAACCCGATCCCCGGCTACGACCAGGTGCCGCGCGGCCAGCGACTCGCCATGGGACTGGCCTACGTCGCACTGGTTGTGGGACTCGCGGCGACGCTGCAGGTCGGCGAACTGCCGCACCCGAGCACGCTCGACAAGAACGCGCGCGTGCCGACTCCGGCGGTCACCCCGACGCCTGCCCCAGCGCCAAGCACACCGGCCCCCGGTTCGTCGCCGCACTGAATCCACTGTAGGGTGAACGTCCGGCACCACCACCTCGTGTCTCCCGCCGGGTCGCTCCCGGGGTCGTTCGTTCCATCCGGCACACCGAGGTCCGCATCTTGGCTCGAGGCAGGAAAGTCGCGCTCATCCGCGGCATCAACGTCGGACGCTCGAAGCGCGTCCCCATGGCCGACCTGCGTGCACTGGTCGCGGACTTCGGCCACGCCGATGTCCGGACGGTCTTGAACAGCGGCAATGTCGTGTTCACCGCCAAGGACGACACACCGGCGGAACTCGCGACGCAGATCGAGAAGGCACTGCTCATGCGCTTGGACGTCACCGCGCGCGTCGTGGTGCTCACCGAAGCCGAGATGAGCGCGGTGATGTCCGAGAACACGCTGCTCGACAAGGCGGACGATCCGTCCAAGCTGATCGTGGCCGTGCCGCTTGCCGCCGCGGACTGCAGCAAGCTGGAGCCGCTGCTCGATCAGGAGTGGGACGACGACGCCATCGCGCTCGGTTCCCGCGCCGCCTATCTGTGGTGCGCCGGCGGCATCCTCGAGAGCCGGCTGCCTCAGACTGTGAGCCGCGCGCTCAAGGAAGCCGTGACGACGCGGAACTGGGCGACCATGACAAAGCTGCACGAGTTGATGGCCGCCGGGGATTAGCTCAGGCTCAGCGCCTCGCTTCCCTTCGCGATTCGATTTGCCCCTTCCGCGGAGACCACGGCATGCGCTTCACCACACTCGGCCGCACGGGTGTCACCGTCTCCCGCCTCGCACTGGGCTGCATGAGCTATGGCGACCCGGCATGGCGGCCATGGGTGCTCGATGAAGCGGCGGCCAAGCCGTTCTTCCGGCGCGCCATCGAGCTGGGCATCAATTTCTTCGACACCGCCGACATGTACTCGCTCGGCCGGAGCGAAGAGGTCACTGGTAAGTGGCTGCGCGAGTTCGGCCGGCGCGACGAGCTGGTCATCGCCACCAAGGTGTTCTTCCCCATGGGCTCCACGCCCGACCAGCCGAACATGGGCGGGCTGTCGCGCAAGCACATCGTGCAGGGCTGCGAGGCGAGTTTGAATCGGCTGGGCGTCGACACGATCGATCTGTACCAGATCCACCGGCTCGACCCGGAGACGCCGTTCGAGGAGACGCTCGCCGCGCTCGACCATCTGGTGCAGTCGGGAAAAGTGCGGTACCTGGGTGCCAGCAGCATGTACGCCTGGCAGCTCATGCGGATGCTCACGATCAGCGAGCGCCACGGCTGGGCGAAGTTCGCGTGCATGCAGGACCACTACAACCTGCTCTACCGCGAGGAAGAGCGCGAGATGCTTCCGCTGTGCTTGAACCAGGACCTGGGTGTCATCCCATGGTCGCCGCTGGCCCGCGGACGCTTGGCGCGTGCCGCCGACACCGAGACCCCGCGAGAAACGAGCGACGACTACACGCGCAAGCTGTACGACCAGCCGGGTGACGCCGAGGTCGTGGCGGCCAACCGCGCGGTCGCCGCGGCGCGCGGTGTGTCGCCGGCTCAGACCGCGCTGGCGTGGCTCGCCTCGCGCCCCGGCGTGACGGCGCCGATCATCGGAGCCACGAAGCCCGAGCATCTGGAGACCGCCGTGCAGTCGCTCGAACTGACGCTCACGGACGCCGAAGTGGCGGCCATGGAGGCGCCCTACCGGCCGCATCCGGTGCGCGGACACGCTTGAGCCGTCGCGATCGCGGCGCTTCGCGCTGGGTTCTCGTCGCGTGCCTGACGCTGGGTGTGCTGGCGGTGGTGCTGCGCGCGGCGTGGTTCGGCGTCGCCGATCGTTCGCCCGACGAACAGCTCTACGCCGGCTTCGCGCATGGCATCAGCCAGCAGGGGCCGGGGTGGTTCCCGGACAGGGTCGCGCTCTATACCAACGACGGCGACGTGGACTACCCGTGGGTGCATCGCGCCGGCTACCTGTCGTTGGTGGCGCTCGCACAGCTCGCGACCCGCCGGCATGACGCGGTGGCGGGCGAACTGCTCAGCACGCTCGCCAGCCTCGCCGGGATCGCGCTCGCCGGCTTACTGGCATGGCGCTGGGCCGGGCCGCTCGCCAGCATGCTCACGCTGCTGTTCCTTGCGGTCTCGCCGCTCGACCTGGCGATCGCACGCCGGGCCTGGCAGGACACCACGATCGCGTTCCTCACGCTCGCCATGGTGGCACTCGCACTGCGCTCACTCGAAGCCGCGCGGCCGTGGCGCTGGCGCTGGGCGTTTTTGGGGCTGTCGGCGTTCACGCTGCTCGTCAAGGAGAGCGCGCTCATCCCGTTCGGACTCGGCGTGCTGGTGCTGACGTGGGACGCGTGGCGCCATCGCGGCCACGTGCTCGCCCCCATCGCCGTGCTGGCGGGCGGCGGGTTCGTGCTGGCCGTGCTGGCCGGCACGTTGTTGGTGTTGTGCGGCGGACTCGAGAACGCCCGCGAACTGATCCGCCTCACGCCCGAGGCCTGGAAATCGGACTGGTACATCCGCGACTACCAGACCGGCGGGCCCGGCTACTACCTGACCGGGCTGCGCATCTTGCAGCCCCTGCCCTGGGCGCTCGGCGTGCTGGCCGCGGTCGTGGCCGTCCTGCGACCGCGACTGCTGGCGGGTCGCGACGGCAGCGCACACCTCGCCACCGTGCTGCGGCTGCTCGGCGGCTACGTGCTCATCTTCCTGATGGTGTCGTGTGCCTACAGTTCCAAGAACATGCGCTTCCTGTCGCCACTCTACGCTCCCGTGGCGCTGCTTGCGGCCGCACTCGTGACGCGCGGGCTCACTGCGCTGCGCTCGCTCCTGCCGGTCGCAGCCTGGCGCACGGTGACAGCGGTGGTCACGGTCGTACTCGTGCTGTCAGCATTTTCCGACGCCCGGCGCTTCGACCACTGGTTCAATGGGCTGCAGATCCAGGACCTGGCCACGCCGTGGTTCACGAAAGCGGATGCACACTGACAACGCTGCCGTGCACTGGCCGCCATCGCGCTCGGAGACCGCACGCACCACGGCATGCGGCACATGGCGACCGTTCAAGTTGACGGGCGCTTCGCGCGGCTGCGATGTGAGCCAGCATGGAGTCCGGCACCGCCTCTGAGCCGCTCCTGGCAGCCGCCGCGGCGACCATCTGCGTCGTGACTTGGTGCAGCCCGCGTGCTTCATGGCTCGGGGATAGTGGTTCTATCGCGAGCGTCGAAATGCCTGAATTCATTGGGACTACCGCCACCGGTGGCGGTGACTGCGCCCTGTTCGCAACGACTTGCGCGGTCAGCGATGCGGCGGTGATCGCATCCGCGAGCGGGCGCACAGCCGTCGCGATGTCCGGCTTGGGGAACCGCCGCGCCACGAGTCGCTCCACCTCGGACTTGCTCCTGTGCGTTGCTTCCGCCAACAACGAGGCGACACTGTGCGGCCTCAGGTGCGGGGCGAGTTCCGACACGGCCGACAGATGCAGCGTGCCGTCGGCCGGCATGGGCAGGACGAACGGGAATTCACGCGCCGCACGCGCCTGCACCCGACGCTCACACCGCCCCTGCTCGCATCGGCGCGTCGGCGCGTTCGGCCAGGCCCAGTGCCTTGGCGATGCTGCGGGCGGCGCGCTTGCCGTCCTGCACCGCGGTCACCACGAGTTCTCCGCCAGTGGCGTCGCCGCCGACCCACAGCTTGGGGTGGCCCGTGCGGCCCGTGCCGGCTTCGGCCTGCACGCGGCCCTTGCCATCGGTCTGCACGCCGCTGAACGCCGCGGCCAGAGCGCCCATCGAGCCCTGACCGATCGCCAGCACGGCCAGCTCGCACGCGAACTCACGCCCATCCGCCAGCTTGATCGCGCGCAACCTGCCGCCGTCTCGTACGAACGCCTCGGGCACCGCACGCTCGATCAGGCGCACGCCCTCGCTGCGCGCATGTTTCAGCTCGTGCGCGTAGCCACTCATGTCGCCGCGCGTGCGCCGGTAGAGCATCGTCACTTCGGGCACGCCCAGATTCGCCAGCTCGCGCGCGGCATCGATGGCGGTGTTGCCGCCGCCGATCACCACGGCGCGCTTGACGCCAGCCAGCTTGAAGCCGGGCTCCAACTTCATGCGCTCGATCCACGCCACCGCGCCCATGACGCCTTCGCCGTGTGCGCCCGGCACGTTCAGCAGCGAATCGCTGCCGAGCCCGCAGCCCAGGAACACGGCATCGTTGCCCTGCAGCAGTTGCTCGGGCGTGATGTCCGCTCCGACCTCCATGCCAGTCTTGATGGTGACGCCCAGCGAGCGGATGAACTCGACTTCAGCGGCCCCCCCTTCGGCGTGCATCTTGTAGGGCGCCACGCCGGTCACGTTCAGGCCGCCGGCGACCGCGCGCTTCTCGTACACCGTGACGCTGCAGCCCTCGAGCGCCAGGTAGCCGGCACACGCCAGCGATGCTGGCCCCGAACCCACGCATGCGATCTTCCTGCCGTTGGCTGCGGCCTTCGGCAGCAGACTCACGGCCACGCCCGCCACCATGATCTTCTCGGTGGCGTAGCGCTGCAGCCGGCCGATGGCGATGGGGGTGCGCTCCCAGGCGTTGTACACACACGCACCGGCACAAAGCACTTCGACCGGGCAGACGCGCGCGCACGAGTAGCCGAGAATGTTGGCCGAGAGGATGGCGCGTGCCGAGCCGCGCACGTTCTCGGTCGAGATCTTGCGGATGAACGTCGGGATGTCGATGCCCGTGGGGCACGCCGCGATGCACGGCGCGTCGTGGCAATACAGGCAGCGGTTCGCCTCGGCGATGGCCTCGGCGTCGCCGTAGAGCGGCTTCAGGTCCGGCAGCGCGGATTCGAGCCGGCCACCGGGCAGCAGCTTGATGTCGGGCGCTGCACTCACGAATGCACCTCCGGCTTGTGCGCGAAGTGCGTGGGCTTGCGGCTGATGAACCGCCCCGCACCGCGCTCGGCCATGAGCCTGCCACCGTCGAATGCGACGCGGCCGCCGACGATGGTCTTCTCGACCTTGCCCAAGACGTCGTGGCCCTCGAAGATGCTGCGGTCGGCCTTCGAGTGATGCGACTTCGCCGACCGGACGCCCTTGCCATCCGGGTTATAGATCACCAAGTCCGCGTCCATCCCCACCGACACGGCGCCCTTCTTGTCGAGTCCGAAGATGCGCGCGGGACTGGTCGAATTCAGTTCGACCAGTCGCTCGAGCGAGAAGTGTCCGCCCATCACGCCATGCGTGTACAGGACGGCCAGGCGGTCCTCGATGCCCGCGGCACCATTGGGGATCTTCGTGAAGTCGGCCGCACCCATCTTCTTCTGCTCGTGCGTGAACGGACAGTGGTCCGTGCCGATCGAATCCAGCATGCCGTTCGACAGGCCCGACCACAGCGCCTGGTGGTGCCCCAGGTTCAGCGGCCGGATGGGTGGGCTCATCACGAACGTCGAGCCGCCGAAGTCGGGGGCTTCAAACACGCGGTCGTCCAGCAACAGGTACTGCGGGCAGGTCTCGCCATAGCACCTCTGCCCCGCCAGCTTGGCGCGCTCCAGCGCCTGCACGGACTCGCGGCAGGTCATGTGCACGATGTACGCCGTGGCGCCGTGCAGCCGCGCCATCGTGAGTGCGCGTTCGGTCGCCTCGCCCTCGGCAGCGCTCGGGCGCGAGACGGGATGGAACTCGGGGCCGGTCAGGCCCTTGGCGAGCAGTTCTTGCTGCAGGTTCCAGACCACGTCACCGTTCTCGGCGTGGACCGTGACCACGGCCCCGGTCTCGGCCGCGACCTTCATGACCTGGTAGAGCGCGTGATCGTCCACCATGATCGCGCCCTTGTAGGCCATGAACACCTTGAAGCTGGTGATGCCGTGATCGCGCACCACGGCGCGCATCTCGTCGGCCGTGCGCTCTCCCCAACTGGTGATGGCCATGTGGAACGAGTAGTCCGCGGTGGCCTTGGCGGCGCGCTGCTTCCAGGTGGCGAGTCCGTCGAGCAACGACGTGCCGGGAGCGGGGATGCAGAAATCGATGATGCTGGTGGTGCCGCCGGCGATGCCGCTGGCGGTGCCGGACTCGAAATCATCGGCGCTCACCGTGCCCATGAACGGCAGCTCCATATGGACGTGCGGGTCGATGAAGCCGGGCAGTACGTAGCGGCCGGCCGCATCGATCTCGGTGTCGCCGGTGCCCTTTGTGACGTTCGAACCGATCGCGGTGATGGTGCGCCCTTCGACCTTGACGTCGGCGGTGAAGCGCTCGCCGGCATTGACCACCGTGCCACTGCGGATCACGAGACCCATGACATCCCCCTGGTTGCACTCGCGGCCCGCAGCACGCAGACCGTGCGTTGTCATCCTCGCCGGTATTCCACCAGCCGCATCCACGGTGTGCTGGTGTGTGTGTCCTCGTAGGATTCAATCACCACATCATGCTCGTCGAGCCATGCCGCGAATGGCGGCACGGCGCCCTGCGGATCGCTCAGTTCGATGCGCCGCGCCTCGATGCTGCCAGCCGGCGTCTGGCGCGTCTCGCGCGCGGTGCACACCAGGCGCTGGCGCCCGGGCTCCACTCCGAAGAACGGCGGTCCGATCAGGAGTGCGGGGAACTCGTGCTCGGCCCCGGGCTCCAGCACGTAACGGCGCAACAGCACCGTGTGCAGCACGTGCGAACCGAACACGACCTCTGCGCGCCCGGGAAAGTCGCCCTCCTGCTCGCGCGTGTGTCCGCCAGACTGGATGCGCGCATGCCAGCGCGCGCCGCTGGCGCGGTGGTCGGCGCGCACGCCGCGCGTACCCACGCGCCAGTCGGCCTCGAGTTCCTCGAGACGGCCGTCCGGCGACAACCGCGCGCGCCACTCCAGCTCACATGG
>JANMAX010000273.1:0-2755 GCA_031360075.1 bacterium
CCCGAGAGCGTGCCGGTGCCGGTCAGCGACAGCGCGACGGAGCTGCCCGCGACGCCATTGCCGAACGCGTCGGCGATCTTGACCTGCACGGCCGGCGCGATCGTGGCGCCTGCAACGGCGTTGGTCGGAGGGGTCACGAACGACAGTGCCGTGGCGGCTCCAGCGGTCACGGTGAACGCGCTACTGCTGACCGGTGTGAGTGCCCCAGTGGAGGCCGTCAGTTGCTTGGTCCCCGCCAGGTTCACGCTGAGTGAGGCGAAGCTGGCGAGCCCCGTGACGTCGCTCGGGACCGCTCCGCCACCGGTGAGCGTGCCGGATCCCAGCAGGGAAAGTGCGACCGATGCGCCCGCGACGTTGTTGCCGAACGCGTCCGCGACCCTGACCTGCACGGCCGGAGCGATCGTGCCTCCGGCGACGATGTCGGAGGGCGGAGTCACGAAGCTGAGCGCCGCCGCTGCCGCAGCCGACACGCTGAACGACGCGCTCGGGACCGGCGTGAGCGCACCGCTCGTTGCGGACAGCTGCTTGGAACCCGTTACATCCAAGTTGAGCGCGGCGAAGCTCGCGAGGCCGGCGGTATCGGTGAGCGTCGGGCCGCCGCCATTCAGCGTGCCGGTGCCGGACAGTGCCAGTGTCACCGAAGCCCCGGCGACGCCGTTGCCGAACGCGTCTGCGACCTTCACCTGTACGGCGGGAGCGATCGCCACGCCCGCGACGACGTTGGACGGTTGCGTCACGAACGACAGCGTCGTCGCTGCTGCGGCCGAGACCGTGAACGAGGTGCTGGTGGCCGGGGTCAATGCGCCGCTCATGGCCGTGAGCTGCTTGGTTCCCGTGAGCTCCACGCTCAGACTCGCGAACGAGGCGACGCCGGAGGCATCGCTGAACGTGCTGCCGCCGCCCGTGAGCGTCCCGGCGCCGGTCAGCGACAGCGCGACCGGGGCCCCCGCGACGCCGTTGCCGAACGCATCCGCGACCTTGATCTGCACGGCCGGCGCGATCGTGGTGCCCGCTACCATGTTCGAAGGCTGGACCGTGAACGACAGTGCTGCAGCCGCCCCGGCTGACACCGTGAACGCGCTGCTCGTGGCCGGAGTCAGTACGCCGCTTGAAGCCGTGAGTTGCTTGGAGCCCGCGAGGTTCACACTGAGCGTACTGAACGTCGCGAGGCCGGTGGCGTCGCTGAGGACAGCCGCACCACCCGTGAGTGATCCCGTGCCCGAGAGAGCGAGTGAGACGCTGGCGCCCGCGACGCCGTTGCCGAACGCGTCGGCGACCTTGACCTGCACGGCGGGCGTCATCGTCACGCCCGCGACCACACTGGAAGGCTGTGTCGTGAACGACAGCGCCGCGGCCGCGCTGGCTGACACCGTGAACGCGCTGCTCGTCGCCGGAGTCAGTGCCCCGCTCGAGGCCGTGAGTTGCTTGGAACCCGCCAGGTTCACACTGAGCGCGCTGAACGTCGCGAGGCCGGTGGCATCACTGAGGACAGCCGCACCGCCCGTGAGTGATCCCGTGCCGGAGAGCGCGAGTGAGACGCTCGCGCCCGCGACGCCGTTGCCGAACGCATCCGCGACCTTGACCTGCACGGCCGGCGCGATCGTGGCGCCCGCGGCGACGTTCGAGGGCTGGACCGTGAACGACAGTGCCGCTGCCGCGCCGGCTGACACCGTGAACGCGCTGCTCGTGGCCGGAGTGAGCGCGCCGCTCGAAGCGCTGAGCTGCTTGGCTCCCGCAAGATTGACGCTGAGCGCGCTGAACGTCGCGAGGCCGGCAGTATCACAGAGGACAGCCGCACCGCCCGTGAGCGTACCGGAGCCCGTCAGCCCCAGTGCCACGTTCGCACCCTCGACGCCGTTGCCGAACGCGTCGGCGACCCTGACCCGGACGGCCGGCGCGATCGTGGCGCCCGCGGCGACGTTCGACGGCTGATCCGTGAACGACAGTGCTGCAGCCGCGCCGGCCGACACGCTGAACGCGTTGCTCGTCGCTGGAGTCAACGCACCGCTGGCTGCCGACAGCTGCTTGGAACCCGTCAGGTTCAAGTTGAGCGCAGCAAAGCTCGCGAGGCCGGCGGTGTCGGTGAGTGTCGGGCCGCCGCCACTCAGCGTACCGGTGCCGGACAGTGCCAGTGTCACCGAAGCCGCCGCGACGCCATTGCCGAATGCGTCCGCGACCTTGACCTGCACCGCAGGCGCGATCGCCTGGCCCGCGACGACGTTGGACGGCTGCGTCACGAACGACAGCGTTGTCGCTGCTGCGGCCGAGACCGAGAACGTGGTGCTGGTGGCGGCTGGCAGTGCGCCGCTCGAAGCCGTGAGTTGCTTGGCGCCCGCCAGGTTGACGCTGAGGGCGCTGAACGTCGCGAGGCCGGCGGCATCACTGAGGACGGCCGCACCGCCCGTGAGCGTGCCGGTGCCCGAGAGAGCGAGCGCGACGCTGGATCCTGCGATGCCGTTGCCGAACGCGTCCGCGACCTTCACCTGCACGGCCGGCGCGATCGCCAGGCCCGCGACGACGTTGGACGGTTGCGTCACGAACGACAGCGTTGTCGCTGCTGCGGCCGAGACCGTGAACGCGGTGCTCGTGGCGGCCGGCAGCAAGCCGCTCGTGGCGCTGAGCTGTTTGCTGCCCGCGAGGTTCACGCTGAGCGCGGCGAAGTTGGCGAGCCCGGCCGCGTCGGTGACGTGCGCACCGCCACCCGTCAGCGTGCCGGTCCCGGAGAGCGACAACGCGACCGAGGCGCCGGCGACGC
>JANMAX010000328.1:0-34200 GCA_031360075.1 bacterium
CACGCGCACAGGAAGCCAGCGACCGCTGACACGAGCGCGATAGTTCACTTGTCTGGCGGCGGTGCTGCCGTCGATCCACGCCACCGCGACGTCGTCACCGCCGAGCCAGGCGAGCGTCACGTCGCTGACTTGGCCGGTGCCCGCGTCGACCACGACCGGCGGTTGCCACGGCTGCTGCCAGGGACGCTCACGCAGCAAGACGGCGATGCGCCCGTCGCGCGGCTCGCACGACGCCAGCCACGCCTTGCCATTGGGGGCGACCGCCGCCCGGCGTGCGCCCGAGAACGATTGCAGCACTTCGCTGCCGAGCGAGATGGCGCTGGGTGCGATCCACCCGGCCGCACGCACGTTGACGCGGACAAGCGCGTTGCGGCCTGAACGGCCGATGTCCTCGAGCGCGATGTTCGTGGGTGCGCCCTGGAAGGTTCGCGTCGATGGCGTGGTGAGATCGTCGAGGCGCGTGCGCCGGCGCTGCCCCGGGAACGGGTCGTTCGGGTCGCCATGATTCGCGCCCGAGAACATGTCGAAGTCGCCGTCGGCCTCGAGCACGCGGAGGCCGGGAGTGGGGCCGGTGTTGATGCGATTGCCGGCGAGTTTGGAGCCCACGACCGCCTCGTCCACCTGCGTGATCAGCAGGCCGTCGTTCGGCAGCTTGCGGTCGAAGCCCTCGCGCACGCGGTTCTCGATGAGAAAGTGCTCGGGCGAGCTCTCACCCTGGAACCAGAACTCGAGCACGGGCGCGCCGTCGATCACGGGTGGCAGCACGAGCGTCGTGTCGAGAGTGGGCCGCAGGCGGTTGGCCCAGCCCAGCGAGAGCAGGCACCAAGCGCCCAGATGGGATGGCGACTCGGGCGACTGACCGTCGCCACCATAGGCGCCGGAGGACATCAGCGACCAGATGCCGGGACCGACATTGGCGGCGCCCCCGAACTGCGAGGTGTCATAAAGGTCGGGCAGCCCGAGTGTGTGCCCGAACTCGTGGCAGAAGACGCCGATCTCACACGGCTGGCCGGGACGGAAACTCGAGAGCTCGGGCAGCACCGTGAAGCGGTCGATGCGGACGTGTTGCGTGATCGAGCCCGGGGAGAAGTCGTTCGTCTCGACCGCGGCGCCGTTGTTCCAACCGGCGGTGGCGCGCGACGTGATGGACCACAGGTCGCGCCGGCTGGTCGTGCTCTCACCGCCGGGGCCGGCGTGCACCACCCACAGCATGTCGACGTAGCCATCGCTGTCGAGGTCGAAGCGCGAGAAGTCGACGGCGCCATCGCACGCCGAGATGGCTTCGCGGAACATGCCGTAGGAGTTGTTTGGCGTCGACAGCGCATCGACGCCCCAGGCATCGGCTGCGTAGTAGTTGCGATCGTGTGCCAGCGTGACGGTGGCGACGACCTCGCCACGCAGTTCCAGCCGGCCGCGGGACGCCCAGCGGTAGTACTGCGCCATGGAGCCCGTGAGATTCGCGCCGGTGGTGTCGAAAAGTTGACGCTCGAGCGTCACGCGCGGGTAGACAATGGCACTGTCGCTGAACGCCACCCGGATGATCGGGATCGACCAAAGGCGCGGCGCCGCACTCGTGGCCAGCGCGGCGGGCTGCGGTTCCACCTCGAACAGGCCGCGCGCGAACGCACTCGACAGCGCGGGCGAGATGTGGCCCGATGCGGGCGGCATGGTGGCGCGTGCGGCCGAGCCGCGGCACATCAGGAGCACCGCGGCGAGCCGGATGGTCGTGCGGGCAGCGATACGTATTCTCACATGCACCAAACTACCTCATTCCGTTGGGAATGCGGCCCGATCACTCTCAATTAGGCCCCGGGCGACAGGAGTTCGTCAAGTGGACATCCAGCTTTCCGTTGCGGGGGCACCCTATGCTAGCGTGCTGCCCACGGTGTTCGCCCATTTCCGACGTCTCGTCCTGTTGTCCGCCTGGGTCCTCGGCGTACTCACCCTCCCGATCCCGAACGCGGCCATTGCCTCCGCGGACCGGCAGTCGCTGCGTTCGTTCCAGCCCCCGTTCTTCTCGGCCGACGTGGCCGTGACCATGGATTCCACGTCCCGGGCCCGGGTCCGGGTGGTGGTCAGCCTGCCTTACCCGGAGATGAGCTGGGAGCGCGCCGGCGAGGGGTTCTCGGCGGGAGCCTCCTATGTGGTCGAACTCCAGCCCGAGCGCGGGGCCAAGCGGGTGTACGGGGACGCTTGGGAGAAGCGGCTGCTGGTCACGGAGTACAGCGCCACGGTGAGCCAGCGTAACCAGCTCGTCGAGACGCGTGAGTTCGAGGTCCCGCCGGGCCGCTATTCGGTGCGCATCGTCGTTCGCGACATCCGCGCACTCGAGCCTTCGGATGTCCGCGACCGGATCGAGGTGCGTGACCTGTCCCGCATCCCGGTGGGCTTCGCCGACCTCGAACTGGGCCTGCGCGATTCGAATGGTGTTTTCGTGCCTTTCCCGGCGCGTCAGTTCGGCTTCAATTCCCGTGGCATCGCGGTGCGCGCCGTGCTCCTGGACCGGCGTCCGGGCGTCTGGCCGCGGCCCTACCGGTACCACTGGCGTGTGCTCGATGAGTCCGGTGCCAGCGTCCGCGCCGGGGACACCACGGTGACCGTGACGCGTTCGGCCCAACCGGTCGTGCTGAGCCCGGGACTCGGGGAACTGTTCATCGGTGGGTACTCCCTCGAGCTCGAACTCCAGGAGGGCAAGACCTCGTGGCGCACGGTGCGCGGATTCGAGGTCGAGGAGAGCGGGCCGCCGCGTGGCCGGGATTTCGAGCAGATGCTCGAGGCGCTCTCCTACATCGCCGACAACAGCGAAGTCGACGGCATGCGCAACAAGCCGGCCGAGGCTCAGGGCGAGCTCTGGGACAGGTTCTGGCGCCGCCGTGACCCCACTCCCGAGACGGTGAGGAACGAGTACCAGATCGAGTTCTTCCGCCGCCTGCGCTACTCCGACCAGCACTTCCTGGGCTTCGGGCCCGGTTGGCGCTCGGATATGGGGCGCACCTACATACGCTACGGCCCGCCGGACCAGGTCGAGCAACGCCAGGCGTCCGCGACGCAGCCGGGACTCGAGATCTGGTTCTACAACCAGCCCTACCGCCGGCTGGTGTACGCCGACCGCGAGGGTTTCGGCCGTTATACGCTCCTGAACCCCCAGGCCGAATGACCCGGCGTGGCGGGCCGACGCACGCCGTCGTGACGCTGCCCGCGCTCGATCTGCGCCGGGAACCACGGCACGCTGCCGAACTGGGATCCCAGCTCCTGCTGGGGGAAGTCGTCCGCCTGCTCGCGAGCGGGTCGGCCCCGGGCTGGGTTCGTGTCCGGAACGAGTCGGACGGCTATGCCGGCTGGGTGCGAGAGTGGGGGCTGGTGCCTGCCACCGCCGCCCGCGCCGAGCGCTGGCAGCGGCTCGCCCGTGCCAGGATCGCTGTCCCCATGGCGCAGGTCCTCACCGGCAAGGACGGCGGGGCCAGTGTCTCGCCGGTGTTCTTCGGCAACCGTGTCATCGCGGGCCGTACCGCTGGCGGACAGCGCTCGGTGGAGCTGCCGGATGGCCGTCGGGGGTACCTGCCGGCCGCGGCATTCGCCGGCCGCCGGTGTCCGGCGATCGAGGCGCGCGTGCTGACGTTGCTGGGTACGCCCTACCTGTGGGGCGGTCGCACGCCGGCTGGGTACGACTGCTCGGCGTTCGTGCAGCAGGTGCTGCTGGAGCAGGGTGTGCAGCTCCCACGGGATGCCAGGCAGCAGTGTCGGCGCTCGCGACGGCTGCCCGGCGGGGCCGCACCTGAGGTGGGCGACCTGGCGTTCTTCCGGCGTCCGGGGGAGGACGCGAGCCACGTGGGTATCTCGCTGGGGGGCCATTACTTCGCGCATAGTCGCGGGCGTGTTGCCATCGCCAGTCTGGACCCGGCGGATGCGCTCTGCGAGCACGACCTCCTGCCGCAGTTCATGGGGTGGTACCGAGTGCCCGTTGCTGAGAAGTGAGTCTCACGGGCCGTGGCAATTCGGTCGATACGACTTGACACCCTGCCCGTCCGCTCCCTAACTTCCCGCCCGGGCGTGCGCCAGGATCCTTCCGGTGAAGGACTCGTCCTGGCATGTCTCAGCTGCTCCTTCGCACGGACGAGAGGGAGCTATTCGCATGTCCGCTTGAACCGAACGCGAAAGGAGGTGGGCATCGGAAACCACGTGTAGGCCGGCGGGCCAAGTCCCGGCTGCCGGTGCATCGAGGTAATCGTTGCTTGCACCTACTATCGCAAGGAGGCTTCACCACCATGCATAAGAACATCCGCCACATCTTTGCTGCTTTCGCGTGTCTGGCCGTGATCCCGGCGGTCGCCTTCGCTTCGTCCGCGCGTGTCCAGGGCCTGAACGTGCCCGGCGACTACGTCAAGGACTACACCGGTATGTACACCTACCTGTCGGGCGTCGGTTCCGTCGGAAATCTCGTCTACGCCGAGCCGGGCAATGGCGGCAACAACGCCATGGGTGCCGTGCTCGGCAACCTCTGGGAAGGCCGGCTGGGCACGTGGGGCGTCAACCTGCGCCGCTTCGCGCCGGCGCTCGGTCAGAACAACGCCGGCGATCCGTTCACGACCACGAACCTCGGCATCAGCGATCCCAACCAGACCGGTGAGGCGTTCGACCTGCTCTGGGGCCACAAGATGGGCAGTGGCAGCCTCGGCCTGCGCCTGAACCGCTCGTTCATCTCGAACGAGACGGCTGCCGGCACGACCGAAGGCAATGGCACGCTCGGGCGCAATGTCTGGGGCCTCGGCGCTGGTTTCGGCTTCGCGATGAACTCGAACACCGATGTCGAGATCTCGGGCTTGTTCCAGAACCGCGGCTTCAAGGGCACGAACGCTGCGACGTTCGACGCCGCTGCGGATGACGGTGGGTCGTCCTACCAGCTGGCGGCGCGCGCGATGCGCAAGGCCGGTGGCAACCTGACGCTCATCCCGGTCGCCAAGCTGTACTCGTTCGATGTCTCGTCGGTCAGCGCTGCTGCGGTGACCTCGAACATCAAGCTCACGGGCTGGCAGTTCGGCCTCGCGGGCAACTGGGCGCTCGGCTCGGATGACCTGTTCATCCTGGGTGGCCAGTTCGTGAACAACAAGGTCGAGTCGACGGTCGGTGCAGCCGCTACGACGGAGCTCAGCGAGACGTACTATCCGAACGTGTTCATGTCGCTGGAGACGCACACCAACTCGTGGCTGACGCTCCGCTTCGGTGCGCAGAATGCCATGATGTACTCGGCGAAACTCGACAACGGCACGTCGGTCCAGACGGTCAAGGCGCACGCGTTCAACTTCAACCTCGGCGCCACGGCCAAGGCCGGCTCGCTGGCGTTCGATGCCGTCCTGACGCCGAACTTCTTCAACAATCCGGTCGGTGCGACGTTCAACAACGGCCTGGGCAACAACCCGTTCACGCGCGTCTCGGCGACGTACTCGTTCTGATCGCGTAGCGGACATCGCAGTCGCTGTACGGGAGCCGGGGGCGCTGATCGTGGCGCCCTCGGTTCTTGTTTTTGGCAGCTGACGTTCTCTTGGCGGAGTCTATGGGGGCATGGGGGGCCGGCGTCCGTCCGCTCGGGGGCGCAATCGTAGCTCCCAACGTTCTACCGTTGACAGTTGTCGAGTTCTGGACCTAGCTTGCACACGACGGGCATCACCCAGCGAGGCCTCACGACGCCACGGAACGGCGTTCCCCAAGGTGAACACACAGCCGGGGAACTGGAGGTTGGTCATGCACCGCGCAGCATTCCCACCATTGCCGAAATCCCCCCAGCACAGGTCCAGCCGTGCCCCGTCCGCCATCGCCCCGATGGCGGCGCGGACTTTGTCTTGCCCGAAAGGAGACCACACCATGCCCCGCTCACATCCGTGGGCGCTGAGATTGGCCGCAGTTGCGGTCGCGCTCGCGCTCGCCGTGCCGGCTCTGGCCGGTACGACCGGCAAACTCACCGGCCGCGTCGTGGACGAGAAGAAGCAGCCGCTCGCTGGCGTGAACGTGCGGATCGAGGGGCAGCGACTCGGTGGCATCACGGACGATCAGGGGGAGTACTTCATCATCGGCATTCCGGGTGGCCGCTACTCGGTGCGCATGAACCTCATCGGCTACGGGGCTTATCTGGTGGAGAACGTCGAAGTCACGCCCGACTTCTCGACCACGATCAATGGTGTCCTGCGGACCGAGGCCGTGCAGATGGGCGAGGTCGTGGTCAGTGCCGAGCGCCCATTGCTGCAGAAGGACGCCACCGGCTCGACGCGGTTCATCAGCGGGAGGGACATCCAGAAGCTGCCGACGCGTGGCTATCGTGACGCGGTCGCGCAGCAGGCGGGGGTGGTCAACTTCTCGCGCCAGATCGACCGCGAAGCCACGAACTCCAACACGCTCATCCTGCGCGGCGGCCGTCCCAACGAGACGGCGTACTTCGTCGACGGCTTCTCGCAGCAGGATCCGCTCACCGGCAACTCGACGACCTCGATCAACAACAACGCCATCGAGGAGGTCGTGCTCATGAGCGGCGGCTTCAACGCCGAGTACGGCCGCATCATGTCGGGCGTCGTGAACGTCGTCACGAAGGAAGGTGGCGAGCGCTACAGCGGTTCGCTCGAGGCCGTGACCGACAACCTGAACGGTGTCGGCAAGGAGATCTTCAACTCCCGCATCTACGACTACAACCTGTACGACGGCGCGTTCGGCGGCCCGTTGGTGTCCGGCCGCGATCTCGGCTCATTCTACGTGAGTGGTCAGCGCCGCTGGCAGTTCGACCGCAGCCCGCGGTCCAACTACGCGTTGCCGCTCGCCAGCAACTCGCTCGGCGGCTGGACCGGACAGGGCAAGCTGGTGCTGAAGCTGAGCCAGTCCATGGACCTCAAGTTCGGGCTGCTGAACTCGAACGACGACTGGAGCGAGTACCGCAACAGCTTCCGCTTCAATCTCGCACACACGCCGCGCTACCAGGACAACAACGAGTCGTACTCCGCGCAGCTCAGCCACAAGCTGGATGCGCGCACGTTCTACTCGCTCGCGGCGACGTTCTTCAAGACCGAACGCAAGCGCGGTGACGGCCTGTTCTTCGACGACCTGCCGGCCTATTCGCGCCTGCCGAACCCATCGCTGCGTGACGACATCCCGTGGTTCTACCCGGGCCTCGGCGGCACGCCGGGCGATCCGCTGTCGGACTCGCTCGCGGCCAAGGTGCTGGCGATTCCGGGCAGCACCGGTGCGCTGTGGGATGACTACTTGCGCCGCCAGTCGCAGTACGTCGCGCTGCGCGCGGACGTCACCTCGCAGGTCAACTCGTTCCATCAGTTCAAGGCGGGTGCGCAGGCCGACCGCCACGAGTTGCGCTTCTACCAGAATTATTTCCCGTCGCAGTACGTGCCCGGCCAATTCGACATCGATGGCTATGGATTCGATGAGCTGGCGAATACCGGCCAGTTGGGCCCGCTGGACGGCGCTCGCAAGCCGCTCACCGCGTCCGCGTACATGCAGGACCGTTACGAACGGGGCGGTCTGGTCGCGAACATCGGCGTGCGTTACGACTACCTGAACGTCAATGCCAAGGCGCTCAAGAACGAGAACTCGCCGCTTGGAACCGACAACCGGCTCACGGACGACGACCTCACGGAAGCCAAGACCTACAGCCGCATCAGCCCGCGCATCGGCATCGGTTTCCCGTTCACCGAGAAGACCGTGCTGCACGTCAACTGGGGCCAGTTCTACCAGCAGCCGAACCTCCAGGACCTCTACGTCTCGTACCGTTTCCTCGAGTACAAGGTCCAGAAGGGTGGCTACTACGTGCCGTTCGGCAACCCGAACCTCAAGCCGGAGATGACCACGGCCTACGAGGTCGGCATCGCGCACCAGTTGAGCGACTACGCCAAGATGGACCTGTCGGTGTATTACAAGGACGTGCGTGATCTGGTGCAGGTCGCCACGATCTCGGCGCGGCCTTCCAGTTTCAGCTCGTTCCGCAACAAGGACTTCGCCACGCTCAAAGGCGTCGACATCGGCTTCAGCATGCGTCCGGTGAACCATCTGAGCGGCAGTCTCTCCTACAGCTTGTCGTTCGCCCAGGGCACCGGCTCGGTCTCGAACACGCAACGCAATATCGCGTGGACCGCGAGCCAGGTGCCGCACCAGACCAGCCCGCTCGATTTCGACCAGCGCCACAAGCTGTCCGTGAACATGGGCCTGTCGTGGGGCAAGGACCAGGGTCCGAAGTGGGGCCGTTACGCGGCGCTCTCGGACGTTGACTTCAATGTGCTCTATAACATCGCGACCGGCACGCCGTTCACGCCGACCGGCGTCACCGACGAGGTCACGCAATTGAGCGTGGCCCAGCAGCCGATCGGCGCTCAGAACTCGCGCACCTCGCCGGCCACGCAGTCGCTCGACTTCAAGGCCACAAAGGCATTGCGGCTGAGCGCGGCGCGCCTGAGCGCCTATGTCTGGGTGCTGAACGCGTTCAACACGAACAACTCCATCAACGTCTACTCGGGCACCGGCTCGGCGTATACGACCGGCTTCCTGAACACGGAGTCCGGCCGTTCCGTCGCCAGTCGGCTCGCGGGCGAAGGCATCGACGCGCAGTCGGCGTACGCGCTTGCCACCCAGAACCAGAGCTTGTTCAGCATCCCGCGCACGATCCGGTTCGGCATCCGGACGGACTTCTGAAATGAGCCCTGATCCCATGAGACACGGAGGAGTCCGCATGAAGTGCTCACGCGTCACCCGGATCGCACTGTGCCTGATGCTCATGGCGAGTCTCGCGGCAGCCGCGACGACGACGAGCGTGAAGCGTAAGGCTCGGCCCGCCCGCACGAACCCTGAGGACTCGGGGCAGAAGATCGATATCAACAACATCTCGATGGTGGTGAAGAACACGGGTTCCTTCGCGTTCGACACGGAGAATGGCACCTCGGGTCTGGAGTTCCCGAAGGGCACCGGCAAGTTCGCGGTGTTCGCCGCCGGCTTCTGGATGGGCGCGCTCGTGAATAGTGGCGTGCGCGTCTCGGTGGCCGAGTACAGCGACGACTTCCGGCCAGGCGGCGCGATCCTGAATCCGTCGGGTCCTCCTCCCTACCTACCGGATGACCCGGACAAGGCGGAGCACAAGGTCTACAAGCTCAATCGCGTTTATCTGAACTCCACGGGTGGCACCGATGTCGCGGCCCGTGACGCGGTGCTGGCGGACTACAACGCCGGCGCCGTGACGCACGGCGCGCCGGTCGTGACCGTGCTGCCCGATGGCACGCTGGACATTGTCGGTGACCAGATGATGTGGAGTGTGTACAACGACCTGGGCAAGGGGGCCACGCACAACGGCGCCAGCAGCCGGTTGCCGCTCGGCATCGAGGTTCAGCAGACGACGTTCGCGTTCAGCCGCCAGGGTCCGCTCGGCAATACCGTTTTCATGAAGTACAAGATCACGAACCGCAGCGCGAATACGCTGACGAACGCCTACGTGTCCCAGTGGTCGGACCCCGATCTCGGCGGCGCCTCGGACGACCTCGTCGGCTGCGACACCACGCTGTCGGTCGGCTTTGTCTACAACGCCACCAACAACGACGAGCAGTATGCCGGTCAGGCGCCGGCCGTCGGTTACGACTTCCTGCAGGGGCCGCGAGTCGAGGTCTCGCCGGGCAATTTCGTGACGTTGGGGCTGGCATCGTTCAACAAGTATCCCAACGGCGCGGGTCCGGCCGACTCGACCGAGACTTACAACTTCATGAAGGGCTTGAACGGCGATGGTTCGCCGCTCATCGATCCCGGGACCGGCCAGCCGACCCCGTTCAACGTCTCGGGTGACCCGGTCGCGAACCGCGGCTTCCTCGACTCCGCTCCTTCGGACCGCCGTCTCATGCTGTCGAGTGGTCCGTTCACGATGGCGCCGGGGGATGTCCAGGAGGTGGTCGTCGGTATCGTCGTGGCCCAGGGCCAGTCGCGCCTGGCGAGTGTCGCGCTCATGAAGTGCTTCGATGCGGCCGTGCAGGCCGCGTACGACGCGAACTTCAACCTGCCGAGTCCGCCGAACAGCCCGGTCGTGAGCATCACGCCGCGTGATGGCGAGGTGTTCATCCACTGGGACTCCGGTTCCGAGAACTACGCCCAGGCGCCCTACGTCTGGGAAGGGTACAATGTCTATCAAGGCGCCTCGATCGCAGGGCCGTGGACGCGCGTCGCGACCTACGATCGCGCCAATGGCACGGGCACGGTGCTCGATGTCGAGTGCGACCCCAATTCCCCGGTGCCGCTCCAGAAGGTCAAGGCCTTCGGCACGGACTCCGGGATCCGGTACTCGATCGAACTCAGTGGTGACGCGGTGCGCGGCGGTCCGCTGCACAGCGCGCAGCGCTACTTCTACAGCGTCACCTCGTACTCGGTCGGCATCGGGCAATTCCAACAGGTGCTGGAGTCGCCGTTCATCCCGGTCGCGGTCGTTCCGCAGACGCCGCCCGCGGGTGTGAACCTGTCGGTCGCAGGGGTCTCGAACTTCCAGCACGCCGTGCTTCCCGCGGCGCCGCCCGGGACATTGCCCTCGACCGATCTCGTCACCGTCGACGTGCTGGATCCGGCTTCGCTCAGCACCGCGGACTGGAAGGTGGGTTTCAAGCCGGCCGGGGCCAGTCTGGTGTGGTACTTGGTGCGCACGAAGGCGGGTTCGGCTCCCGACACGGTGATCAACAATTGGCCGAACTTCTCCGGCGACGACAACTTCCCGGTGATCGACGGCATTCGCGTCAGGATCAAGGGCTCCGTACTCGGCCAATTGTTCAGCATCGCCTATGCAGACACCACGGGTGGCACTCCCGCTGCCTTCGGCGGTGCCGCGGGTCGCGGGCTCGCGTTCTTCGGTGGCGCGGGCGACTACGGCGCCAATTATCCCGGTTCAGCGCTGCCTGCGAACGGTCTCTACCACAACGTCGTGCTGCGCTTCGGACCGCCGTCGCAGAAGGCCTACCGCTACGTGCGCGGCGATGTGGGTGACCTGATCACCGACTTCGTCGACGTGCCTTTCACGGTCTGGGACCTCGACACGGACAGCCAGTTGAACGTCGCGTTCCGTGAGGAGGGCGGCACCGCGCTCGAGGATGGCGTGTGGGCCCCGAACGAATCGGGCAATGGCGGACGGGAGCCGCTCTGGGTCATGAACTCGAGCTACACCGGCGTGTCGAATCCGGGCAGCGACCCCTATTTCACGGATCCGAACCTGGCCGACATGCTCAATGGCGCACTCGACCTGCGCTATCACATCTATCCGCGGCGCACCTCGGCCGGGGCGGCCCCGGACGCCGGCGACAAGATCCGCTTCACCGTCGGCCTGCCGGCCAGCGTGTACGACCAGTTCACGTTCAGCACCGCCGCGCCGAACGCGTTCGATGCGAGTCTGGCGAAGAGCGAGATGGCGCGCATTCGCGCCGTACCGAATCCGTACTTCGCGCATTCGAGCTACGAACTCAACCGCTTCAATCGCGTGCTCAAGTTCACGCACCTGCCAGCCCGCTGCACCATCCGGATCTTCAATCTGGCGGGTGACCTGGTGCGGGTGATCGACAAGAACGACGCGACGTCACAGGCGAACTGGGACCTGAACACCGAACGCGGTCTGCCCGTGGGCAGCGGCGTTTACATCTTCCACGTCGATGCGCCGGGCGTGGGCACGACCACCGGCAAGGTGGCCGTCTTCATGGAGAAGGAACGCCTCAACAACTTCTGAGTCTGAGGCACCGTCCACTTGAAGTTCCCAACCGGCAATCGAAGGAGCACATGACGATGAATGCTCGACTGAGGAAGGTGCTGCGGATGGCGATCGCGTTCGCGGTCCTCGCAGTACCGGCGCTCGCCGGCACCGAGGAACGCCTGGGTACGGGGGGGGCGCAGGAAGGCCGCATCCCCGTCGGCGCTCGCAGTGTTGGACTGGCCTGTTCGAACCTGAGTTCGGTGCGCGGCGTGGAAGCGCTGTTCGGCAATCCCGCTGGACTGGCCCACACCGATACGCACACGGAACTGCTGTTCAGCCACGCCGCGTACATCGCGGACATGGACGTCAACTACATCGCGTTCGCCCAGCAGATGGGCGGGCTCGGCGTGCTCGGCGTCAACATCAAGGTCCTCAGCGTGGGCGATCTCATCCGGACCACGGAGGAGGCCCCGGACGGCACGGGGGACACGTTCCGACCGACGTTTTCATCGTTCGGTTTGAGCTACGCCCGCGTGCTCACCGACCGCGCGACGTTCGGCGGCACGGTGCGATTGATCTCGGAGACGGTGCTGCAGACGCATGCCACCGGCGTGTCGTTCGATTTCGGCTTCCAGTACGAGACCGGAGTGCATGGCATGCGCGTGGGTGCCGCCATGCAGAACTTCGGACCCGGCACAGGTTTTTCGGGTGCTGACTTCGACCGCAACCTGCTGCTGCCGGAGGACGACCCGCAGTCGGCGAACCGCACGCTGTCCGCCAGTTCGTCGGTGGCGGAGTTGCCGTCGCTGTTCTCCGGGAGCGTGAGCTACCCGGTCATCCAGGGCGTCCACCAACTCACGCTCCATGGCACGTACCAGAGCAACAGCTTCAACGTCGATGAGTTCCGCGTCGGCGCGGAACTTGGCTGGCGCAAGGACTTCGCGCTCCGGCTGGGCTACAAGCTCACCAGCAACGATACAGAACTGTTCGGCCTGACGTACGGTTTCGGCGCTCAGGTGCCGATGGGCGGGACGACGGTGCAACTCGACTACGCGGGCCAGGCCGTGAGCAAGTACTTCGACGACGTGCAGCATGTCGGGGTGACGTTCCGGTTCTAGCCGTCGCACGGAAGTGAATGAGCCCCCGGCGGGTCACCCTGCCGGGGGCTCACATTTCGCGATGCGTGGTTCCTGTCAGGCGTACATGCCGCGCAGCTCGTGCACGCGCAGCACGCGCTGGATCGCCACCATGTACGCGGCGATGCGCAGCGACACCTTGCCGCCGTCCAGGTCCGTCTTGTGCTTCATCGCAATGACGTCGCCGAACGCCTTGACCATCTTCTCGCGCAGGCGGGTATTGACTTCGGCCTCCTGCCAGTAGAAGCCCATGCGATTCTGGACCCACTCGAAGTAGCTCACCGTCACGCCGCCGGCGTTGCACAGGATGTCGGGGATGACGTGGATGCCCATGGTCTCGAGGATCTTGTCGGCGTCCGGCGTCGTCGGGCCATTGGCGCCCTCGGCGACGATCTTGGCCCTCACCCTGCCGGCATTGTCGCTGGTGATCTGATTCTCGAGCGCAGCCGGCACCAGGATATCGCAATCGTACTCGATGATCGACGTGGTGAGCGGCTTGGAGCCCGGGAAGCCGGCGACGCCCTGCTTGTCCTGGGCGCAGTAGGCGAGCAGCGCGGTGACGTCGAGTCCGGCATCGTTGTGCACCGCTCCCGTGACGTCCGAGGCCGCCACGATGATCGCGCCCTCCTTCTGCAGCAGGTCGGCCGAGACGCCACCGACGTTGCCGAAGCCCTGAACCGCGACGCGCGCCCCCTTCAACGGCATGCCGAGGTGTTTGCACATTTGCTCGACGCAGATCATCACCCCGCGGCCGGTGGCCTCGCGGCGGCCGGCGGAGCCGCCGATCTCGATGGGCTTGCCGGTGACCACGGCGAGCTCGGTGCGGCGCTCGTGCATGGAGTACGTGTCGACGATCCACGCCATTTCACGCTCGCCGGTGTTGACGTCGGGTGCCGGCACGTCGCTCTCGGGGCCGAAGAGGTCTGACAGGTCGGCCGCATAGCGGCGCGTCAAGCGCTCGAGTTCGGGCCGCGACAGCGTGCGCGGGTCGACCTTGATGCCGCCCTTGCCGCCACCGAACGGGATGTCGGCCACGGCGCACTTCCAGGTCATCCACGACGCCAGTGCCGAGACTTCCTCGAGCGAGACATCGGGATGGAACCGGATGCCCCCCTTGGCGGGACCACGGGCGATGTTGTGCTGCACCCGGAAGCCCTCGAACATGCGGATCGTGCCGTCGTCCATCAGCACCGGGAGCCACTGGATCGTGGCGCGGCGCGGACGCTTGAGAAGATTCATGACACCGGAGTCGAGCTTGAGCCGGGCTGCGGCCTCCTCGAACTGCCGCTCGGCATTCTCGAGCGGGTTGAGCTGGCTGTTGACGGCGACCGCCATAGTAGCCTCCACGCGCTTCGTAGCGCGCGATGGTCGTGGTTTATCACCCGGCCCGGTCGGGCCAGGAGTGCACATCAAGTAGGGGCCGTGCGGGGCACGGCTGATGGAGAATATAGGCGCCCCGTGAACGGGCACACAAGGCCGCCGGGTTGCCCCTTGGGCCCGCGGGAGCCCATCGGTGCAGGGTCACGGGCCCAGTGCAGGGTCACGGACTCATCCCGGGCGCCTGCGGCGCGGGCCCGGGACCGCGCGCCGGGGGCTAACCCAAACGGGCGTCCCCGTGCGGGAACGCCCGGTTCGGTCGCAGCCTGGGCCGGTGCGGTCAGAGCGGCCGGAAGTAGCGCTTCACCTGGGCCATGCTCATCGGGATCGACGCCCGGCTCGCGCCTGGCCGCGCCCGGCGCGCGGCGACGCCGGATGCCGGCAGTGTCTCGTCTTCCCAGCGATCGATCCACCAGCGCAGCGAGTCCGGCTTGAAGCCGCGCGACTTGAGCTCGGGCGGGATGGTGGCCGAGTCGCCACGGACGAGGAAGAACAGGGCATTGCCCGTGACCTCGAGCGCATTGCCGTCGTCGACCTCGACCTTGAGGTTGACGGACGTGCGGATGGTCTTGTGCCAGATCGGGTTCTTGCCCGCCCGTGTGTCGCCGAATGGCACCAGATTGCGGTCGAAGTTGAGCGTGATCTTGGCCGCCGGCGGGCGTTCGGCGCTGCCGATGAACATGTTCTCGGCGGTCTCGAGTTCGTCGGTGCGGCGCGTCAGCAGGTCGCGAGTGCCGTTGCCGGCCGAGTCGAGCACGGCGGACTGGAAGATGTAGTCGTCCGTGAACAGCTCTTTGTATTCCTCGACGCCGCGGTTCACCCAGCACCACTCGAACAGTTTCACGGCGTCCTGGGGGGAGGTCGGCGACGGTGCGATCGTGGTGACGCGCTGCGTCAGCACCTCGGGCGCGAACGGATTGAAGCAGCCGGGGGCCGCGGCCGCGGCCACGAACAGGGCGACGAGTGGGAGGATCCTGCGCTGGGTCATACGTGCCATGATAAACCTCCTGTCGCGCTCAGCGCGACAACGACTTGAGCCGCCACCATGTGAACGTGCGCTGGTCGGTTGCGGCCGGATTGACCCCGACAGCGGGATCCACGCGGTCGACCCAGCGGAAGATGGACCAGCGGCCGTTCTTGAGCTGCAGCGACAAGTCGCAATACCCGATGGCGATGATCTCGCCCTGCGTGTCGCTGCCGCTGGCCGGCGATTTCGAGAACAAGAGGTACTTCCATTGCACATGTCCGGTGTCGGCACCCGCCGGGAACTCGTCCCCCACGAGTGTGTTGTCCTTGTTCCAACGGAAGTCGTACGAATCCTGCTGACGGATGCCGGCGAGCGAAGTGTGCAGTCCACGCTCGAGCGAAAGGTCCCATGGCTCCGGGGCGGTCAGCGAGCCGCCTTCCCAACCCACGCGCACGGCCGGGTCGTAGAAGGCCCGAAACGCGCGGTCGCCCGCCACGGTCGAGTCGGCGAACGCGTTCAGGTACGCCGAGGCGCCGCTGGCGGACTTGGCCTCGATCGCCAGCTCGATCGTGGCGAAAAGCCCCTCGGGCGTGCGGAAATTCTCCGCCACCGGGATGCCGCCGCCACCGATCTCGGGGTCCGCCGGCTTGTACGGGTTCACGCATCCCAGCGGGAGCGCGAGCACGAGCTGCAGCGCGAACGGGTATGCCGGGGGGGCATGCCTCCGGATGCGGCCGCGCTGCGGCGGGGCGGGGCGCGCGCCGGCTGGAGCGGACGAGCAGCGTACTGTGCGGTTCGGAGTGAACATGCTCACAACTCCCACGACAGCTGCAGCGAGCCGTTCCAGTAGTCCTGCTCGGTGAGTCCCGAAGGCTGCGGCAGTCCGTTGCGGTACAGGGTGGTGCGGTCGGCGGAGAAGCTGCGGCTGATCGAGCCGGTGAGCAGGCCCTTGCGCGAGACGGGCAGGTTCAAGTTCGAGCCGCCCGAGAAGTTGAGCCGGCGGCTGCGCCGGGTGGGCGCCTCGACGCCGTTGCTGGTGCCATTGCGGTCACTCGCGACGTACTCGGGCGTCAGCGTGAACGACACGGCACGCACGGGCGACCAGGTGACGCGCGAGCGCAGCGTGTAGTTGAGGTTCTCGTCGGATGGCAGCAGCACGCCGGTGCCATCGGCCAGCACACGCCAGTCGCCGCGCGGCTGCTGACGGGCGTTGTGCGTGACGTCGACCGTCAGCCGTGGCGTCAGGATGGCGGCAAGATTCGTGACCGAGTTGAAGTCCAGTCCCAGCCCGTTGCGCTCGGATGCGAACGGGAAGAACTCGTAGTCGGCCTGCACGGTGTTGGTCTGCGACGCGGTCAGGCCGCGCAGCATGCGGTAGCTCCAGCGCCAGTCGGCGCGGTAGCTGCGCGTGTCGACATTGTTCGCGGTCGACAGCGCGGGGATGTTGATCGAACGGGCGAGCGAGACGTCCAGCACGACGGCGGTGTTGAGCTTCTCGGACTGGTTGTAGAGCGTCTCGATGCGGTAGGACTGGCGGTAGTTGTCGCGCGGTGTCGGCGGTGAGGCCTCGGCCGCAGTGGCGCGCGAGCGCGACTGCGCGAGCGCGATGCTCGTCCCGAGTTTCGCGGTGAGCTTGCGGCCGATCGGGCGCGTCAGCGTGGCGTTCGCGAGCCGGTTGTCCTGTTTCTCGGTGTAGCCGCCGGCGCGATTCGCGCGGCGCGGAAACTGCGAGTCCCCGATCAGGTCCGAATAATCAGCGTCGAACGCCCACGGCCCCTGCACCCAGCGCGCTTGCGCCCGCACGCCGTTGTCGATGCGCGTGCCGGTGAGCGATTGGTTCCGGCCGGCGTTGCCGGTCATGGTCAGGTAGCGGTCGTTGTCGAGCCGCAGGCGGAGCGTGGCGTCGACGGTGGAACTCGAGGTGTTGAGCCGGGTGACCAGGTCAGTGACCGAATCGACCTGGGTCGGGGTCTCGACGCGCGTCGTGCGAACGGCATAGTTGACGTTCAACCCGACCGGTGCCTGCTGGTAGACCTGCAACGCGCCGCGCAGGTTGCCCGAGAAGTCGCTCGTGCGCAGCGAGTTCTCGACCGACGGCCGGCGAGTGCGTGAGAGATTGCCGGTGACGCCGCCGCTCAGGTCGTGCGACAGCCAGCCCCCGCGCAGGAAACGCAGGCGGCCGTTCAGGTCGCTCGACAGGCCGCGCTTCACCTGCGAGAAGTTCTTCAGGTCGAGAAAGCCGGCGAACAGATTGAGTTCGGAGTTGACGTCCGTGAGTGCGTTCTTGAGCACGGTGCCGCGCGTGCGGCTCGAGAACTGGAACTCGCTCTTGGTCTCGCCTTCATCGCCGAGCGAGCCCGGCGTGCGACTGTCAAAGCCCGACAGCGAGGCGCGCCCGCCCACCGACAAGGCGGGCGACAACCGCCAGTTCGCCTCGGAGATCGATTCGCGGTTCTGGCGCAGGCTCAGCCGTCCGCCCGACGTCGAACGGTCCATGGTGATGCTGGTGCCGTTGCGCAGGAACATCGGGCCGCGGTTCATCGAGTAGTCGGCGCCATTCTGCCATGTGGTGGAGGTTCGCCCGATGTTGTAACTGCTGGTGTACTTGAATGCCGTGCGCGACGGCGCACCCGTCCCGATGGACAGCGGATTGAAGCTCTCGCGCCGGATGACCGAACCGACCGAGTCCACCGGCACGCCCATCGAGTCGGCCATCGCGAGCAGCCGGCGCATCGGCAGCCGGAAGCGGATCATCTGGGCGCGGAGCGAGTCCGGGAGCATGCGCAGGCTGTCCGCGGTCTCGAACAGGCGGTCGAAGCGCAACTCCAGTGTGTCGCGCAGGAGCGTCGTGTCGGCGAACGCGAAGCGCGACGACGTGCGAGCCGGGGGGGCTTGGGCCCGGCCGGGCATGGCATGGCTGGCAAGGCCGAGCAACACCGGCAGGACGAGTAGGGCGAGGCGTCTGGTCTGCGTCATTCCGAGCGGTCGCTTGGCTCCGGGTCCTGGTCGAGGCGGTGCGGACTCCCAAGACGGCCCAGCATCGGCAGGAGACCCGCGACCATCATAGTGCCATACACCGAGCCCGAGGCGCCTGTGGCAAAAAGCCGCCCGGGAGTGGACAGGAACAGTCCGAACTGTCCTCGTCATCGGCACTCGGCACGCGCGGGCGGAGCCCTGCTTGCGGTCCCGCCGCCGGCGGCGCGCCGGAGGGCGCCGGACGGCCGCAGCCGTCATGTTCACTCTGGCTGAACCTGCCGCTGGCCGCGTAACCCATTGCCCTGGAGTGATCTGCCGAGCCGGTCGTTCCCTCGGCAGGGCTTGCGGGTTTGCCGCCCGGTCGCGCTGGATGCTAGCTTGCCGCCGCTTCTGCGGGCCTCGGCATCGCGGTCGGGGTTTTCGGTGCCGATTTTGCTTAAGGCGGTGCGCGCTCTACTGTCTCCGTCCCACTCCCAGCTCACGAGGCACGGATGTTTCTCGATAGCCTGATGGGGTTCTTCTCCACCGATGTGGCCATGGATCTCGGCACGGCGAACACGCTGGTCTGGGTCAAGGGCCGCGGTATCGTCCTCAACGAGCCGTCCGTCGTCGCCGTGGAGAAGAGCACGAACAAGGTCCTCGCGGTGGGTAGCGAAGCGAAGCTCATGCTCGGCCGCACACCCGACGAGATCAACGCGATCCGGCCTCTCAAGGACGGCGTCATCGCCGACTTCCAGGTCACCGAGCACCTGCTGCGGGAGTTCGTCCAGCGTGTGCAGAAGCACAAGTTCCTCGTGCGCCCGCGCATCATCATCTGCGTGCCATCGGGCATCACCGAGGTCGAGAAGCGCGCCGTCATCGATTCCGCGGTGCGCGCCGGTTGCCGTGAGGTGCTGCTCGTGCCCGAGCCGATCGCGGCCGCCATCGGCGTCGACCTGCCGGTCGACACGCCCACCGGCAACATGGTCGTCGACATCGGCGGCGGCACCACCGAGATCGCAGTGATCGCCCTGAACGGCATCGTCACGAAGACCAGTATCCGCACCGGTGGCGACGAGATGGACGAAGCCATCATGAATTACGCCAAGAAGGCGTACAACATGCTCATCGGGGAGCAGACGGCCGAGCGCATCAAGATCGAGATCGGGTCGGCGTTCCCGCTGCCCGAGGAGATGGACATGGAGATCAAGGGTCGCGACCTCGTGCGCGGCATCCCGCGCACGCTGCGCGTCTCCAGCGTCGAAGTGCGCGAGGCCCTGCAGGAGCCGGTGGGCCAGATCGTCAACGCGCTGCGCGAGTCGCTCGAACGCACGCCGCCCGAACTGGCGGCCGACATCGTCGATCGCGGCATCTACATGACAGGCGGCGGCGCCCTGCTGCGCGGCCTCGACCTGCTCATGCGCGAAGTCACGAACCTGAACATCCGCGTCGCCCAGGACCCGCTGACCTGCGTCGTGCGCGGGGCCGGCAAGATCCTCGAGAAGCTCGAGGACTACGAGAAGGTGATCCTGAGCGGCCACCGGGACTAGGCTGCATCCGTGAGCATCCTGCCACCGGCCGAGCGCCGCAGCGTCGTCCTCGTGACCGCGTATGCGGCGCTTTCGCTGCTCCTGCTCGTGATCGGCGAACGGATCCCGGCCGGCTGGCTGCGCGGCACCGGCGCGGTGGTGTTCGCGCCGTTCGACCGGGTCGCCAGTGCGTTCGACCGCATGGCGACGTCCTGGACCGAGACCAGTGAGCTGCACGAGCGTATCGCGCGGCTCGAGGTCGAGAACGCCCGGCTGCGCCTCATGGCGGCCGAGACCCCACGGCTCCGCGCCCAACTCGGGCTGACGGCGTGGCGCGGGCTGACGTTGCGGCCGGTCGAGGTGCTGGCGCTGGGTGGCGGCGATCCCATGCCGGACGCCGCGACCCTGTCGTCCGGGCTCAACGACGGCGTGCAGGTCGGCGATGCGGTGCTCACGAGCGAGGGCCTGATCGGCCGCGTCACGGAGAGCTGGCCGACGTTGTCGCGCGCCACGCTGCTCACCGACCCCAACCAGGCGGTCGCGTGCGAGGTCGAAAGCACGGGCGTGCATGGCATTCTGCGGTTCGTGGCTGCGCCCCGGCCACGCTTGGTGCTGTCGGCGGTCGCCATCGCCGATACCGTCAGGGTGGGTGAGGCGGTCGTGACCTCGGACCTGTCATTGCGCTTCCCGCGCGGCATCCCGGTGGGCACGGTGGCGCGCATCCACCGCGACGCGACCGGGCTCATGCAGGACATCGAGATCGCACCCGCCGCGCGGCTCGCACGACTGCGCCACGCCTACGTCGCGCCCGGACCACGGCCGCCGGCCGACGGCATCCCGCGTCCGAAGCTCGAGTTCGAACCGCAGCGTATCCGGGGCGAGAAGCCGCCCGTCGCGCGCGCGGACCGCGATACCATCGGGAGGGAGCGGTGAGATCGATTGGGATGTTCGTGTTCGCAGCCCTGGTCGCACTCATCCTGCGCACCACCGTGCTCGCGGGGCTTGCCGCCCGCGGCATCGTCGTCGATGTGCTCGTGCTCGCGACCGTGGCGTGGTCATTGCGCCAGCGCGACTCGTGGGGCGCGACCTTCGGTTTCATGGTCGGGCTCGCGGCCGACATCGACGCCGCGCACTGGATCGGGCGCCACGCCCTCGCGTTGTCTTTGCTCGGCTACGGCGTTGGACGGCTGTCGACCACGCTCGTCAAGGACAGCCCACTCACGCAACTCCTGCTGTTCGCTGTCGCCACTGCGCTGCACCAGATCTGGAGCGCGGCGTTCGATGGCAGCGGCGGCGTGGTCAGCATCGGCTGGCTCGCCGGCCGCGTCCTGCTCGCCACCGTGACCACGGCGCCACTCGGCGTCCTCGTGATGCTCATCTCGCGCCTCTTCACGCGCCGACGGTCCTACGGAAATGCCTCCGGGTCCTCCGCAACGGGATAAGGACGCACGCTTCGGCGTGCTCGCCGCGCTCGCGGTCGCGGGCTTCGGCCTCGTCGTGCTCGGGCTCCTGCGTCTGCAGGTCCTCCAGCACGATGAGTTGTCGCGCCTCGCGGACCAGAACCGCATTCGGCTCGACGTCATCCGCGCACCGCGCGGCGTCATCCGGGACCGCTTCGGGCGCATCCTCGCCGACAACCAGCCGAGCTTCGACATCGTGTTCCGCCCGGCGCCCATCGAGAGCACGCTGCGCGTGCGCACGGTGGTGGAGGCGGACTGGCTGGTGCGCGTCACCGGCATCATCGATGGCGATTCCGTCGAGATCAAGCGCAAGGTCCAGGAGGCCAACCGCACCGGGCAGACGGCGATCCTGCGCCGCGCGGCACCTTACGCCGTGATGGCCGCGGTCGAGGAATCACGCACCGACATCTCGGGTATCGACGTCCAGGTGTCGCCGATCCGCCGCTATCCCGAGGGCACGCTCGCCGCCCAGTTGCTGGGCTATGCCGGCGAGATCAACGATCGCGAGATGACGGACCGGCTCGACAAGGGCTACAAGCTCGGCGACCTGATCGGCAAGACCGGGGTCGAGCGGCGTTACGAGTCGGCACTGCGCGGCGAAGACGGCGCCGAGTTCGTGGTCGTGAACGCCATGGGCAAGCGCGTCACGACGCTGGAAGAGGGTCCGCCCCGCCTTCCGGTGGCCGGCCGCGACGTCACGCTCACCATCGATCTCGACATCCAGCGTTCGCTCGAGGAGGCGATGATCAATGTCGAGCGCGGAGGAGCCGTGGCCATCGATCCGCGGGACGGCAGCGTCCTCGCCATGGTGAGCAAGCCGGTGTTCGATCCCAACGAGTTCTCGCGCGGCATCTCCTTTGCGCGCTGGAAGGCGCTCAACTCCAACGGCGCGTTCCCGCTCTTGAACCGCGCCATCCAGAGTGCCTATCCGCCCGGCTCGACGTTCAAGGTCGTGACCATGCTGGCCGGCCTGCGCGAAGGGCTGGTGCAGCCGACCTCGCACGAGCCCACGGGCTGCACGGGTGGGTTCTACTTCGGCGGCCGGCGCTTCGGGTGCTGGAAGCACGAAGGCCATGGCAATCTGGACCTGATCACCGCGCTGCAGAATTCGTGTGACGTGTTCTTCTATCAGCTCGGTCTGCACCTCGGTCTCGATGCGCTCCAGCGGACCGCCCGCGACGTCGGCCTGGGTGAGCGCACCGGCATCGACCTGCCCGCCGAAGCGTCGGGGCTGGTGCCCACGTCCGCCTACTACGACCGGCACTTCCGCACCGGCAAGTGGCCGCGTGGTGTGCTGCTCAATCTGGGCATCGGCCAGGGCGAGTTACTGACCACGCCGTTGCAGTTGGCCACCATGACCGCCGTGGTCGCGGTCCGCGGCCGTGCGATCCGTCCGCATGTCGTGAAGTCGATCGAGGGCATGGCGCAGGACGAGATCATCGAGAAGCCGGTGGAAGCCGGCGTCGTGACCGACGCGGCCAACTGGGACGCCGTGCATCTGGCGATGCGCAAGGTGATCGAGGGCGGCACCGCCAACTCGGTGCGCATCCCGGGCGTCATCGCGTGCGGCAAGACCGGTACCGCGCAGAACCCGCATGGCAACGATCACGCCTTGTTCGTGGTGTTCGCACCGATGGAAGCCCCGACGGTGGCGCTGGCGATCGTGGCCGAGAACAGCGGCCACGGCGGCAGCATCGCGGCCCCGATCGCGAACCACGTCCTGAACCGCATGTTTCACCGTGATTCCACCGCGGCTCCGCCGCAGTTGCCCAAGTTGACCACGCCAGCCGACACAGTGGGGGACTGAGTCATGCGCCTGCGTCTGCCACCGCTCGACTGGCCGCTGGCCTTCGCCACGCTCGGGCTCATCGCCATCGGGCTCATGACGGTCTACAGCGCGACCTCGATCCCGGGCGCGCATCAGGGCCTGTGGATGAAGCAGCTCATGTGGTTCGGGGTGGCTGCCGGGTTTGCGTGGATCGTCGCCGCCTTGCACTACCGCTTGTACGACTCCATCTCGTGGCCGCTCTACGCCATATCGCTCATGCTGCTCGTCGCGGTGTTCGTCATCGGTGTCGAGCGCATGGGCGCCAAGCGCTGGATCGAACTGGGTCCGCTGCAGTTCCAGCCGTCCGAGATCGCGAAGCTCGCCACGACGTTCGTGCTGGCGCGCTACTTCGATCACTCGCGGCTCGATCTGAAGAAGATCCGCTGGTGGCTGCCGCCGCTCGCGATCGCGCTCGTGCCGTTCGCACTCGTCGCCAAGGAACCCGATCTCGGCACGGCGTCGGCATTCCCGGCCATGCTCGTCGCCATGTACTTCTGGGCGGGCATGCCCCTCGGCCAGTTGTTGCTCGGGCTGTCCCCGATCTTCAATGTCGCGCTGTTCTTCCTGACCGGCAGCGTGTGGTGGTTCGTCGGCCTGTTCGCGGGCCTGCTGGCGTTCGCGCGACCGCGCATCATCGTGCTGGTGGCGATGCTGGCGCTGAACGGCGCGGTGGCCGTCACGCTGCCCAAGATGTGGAATCACCTGCATGACTACCAGCGGCGCCGCATCGAGACGTTCATGAACCCCGAGCAGGACCCGAGCGGGTCCGGCTACCAGGTCATCCAGTCCAAGATCGCCATCGGTTCGGGCGGCCTGGTGGGGAAGGGCTACCTGAAGGGTTCGCAGAAGGCGCTGGCGTTCCTGCCCATGCGTCACACCGACTTCATCTACTCGGTGGTCGGCGAGGAGTGGGGGCTGCTCGGGTCATTGACGGTCGTGTTGCTGTACGGCATCGTCGTGTTCCGGGGCTACCGTCTGGCGTCCATCGCGCGCGACGGATTCGCCGGGCTCATGGCCGTCGGCATCACCACGGCGCTGTTCTTCCACATCATGGTCAACATGCTCATGACCATCGGCTGGGCTCCCGTGACGGGTGTCCCGCTACCGTTCCTGTCCTACGGTGGCACGGCGCTCATCGTGAACTGCATCCAGATCGGGTTGCTCCAGAACGTGGCGCTGCGGCGCCGGGAGTACTGATGCATCCGGAAGTGCTCCAGTGGGGCGCGCTCCACCTGCGCAGTTATGGCCTCATGATGGCGATCGCGTTCGTGGTCGGGACGTTCCTCGGGCTGCGTGAGGCGCGCCGCCTGAGTCTCGACGAGGACAAGGTCGTCAACGTCATCCTGGTGACGCTCATCGCCTCGGTGTTCGGTGCGCGCATGCTGTACGTGCTCGAGCATCTGGCGGAGTTCCGCCGTGAGTGGACCAGTGTGCTGGCGCTGTGGCAGGGCGGGCTCACCCTTTATGGCGGCATCGCCGCTGGCACGTTCGCCGGCCTGGTGGCTTCGCGCCGGATGGGGCTGCCGGTGTGGATCACCGCCGACGCGCTGACGCCGTCGCTGGCGCTCGGCACGATGTTCGGGCGCATCGGCTGCTTCATGAACGGCTGCTGTTACGGGCGGCCGACGAACCTGCCGTGGGGCGTGGTGTTCCCGCACGACTCGTTCGCCTACCTGGAGTTCGGTGAGCAGCCGGTGCATCCGTCGCAGCTCTACAACGCGCTCGCCGGGTTGCTGTTGTTCCTGGCGTTCCAGTTCGCCCGCCGCCGCTTCCGTGTGCCGGGTGTGATGTTCTGGTCGTTCATCGTGGTGTTCGCGCTGGTCCGCATCCCGCTCGACCTGACACGCACCTACGAGACCGATGCCGTCTTCATGCGCATCGGATTCACCGACGTCACCGAGAGCCAGCTGATGAGCGCCGGCATGATCCTGTTCGGAGTCCTCATGATCGCCCGGCTGCGACGCAGCGCTCCGAGCGCCACCCAGCCCCCGGCTGTCGCGCGGTCGTGAGCGCGCCCGTGCGGCTCGCGGTGCTCGGCGACCCGCTGCGCTACACGCGGTCGCCCGAGCTGCACCGGGCCGCCGCCAAGGCGCTCGGGCTGGCGTGTGAGTCGGTCGCGCTGCGCACTGCTCCCGGGGCGCTCGCGGCGACGCTCGAACGGCTGGAGCTCGAGGGCTATCGGGGCTGCAACCTGACCATGCCGCTCAAGGAACCTGCACTCGGCTGCGTGCGTGAGGCCACGCCGGCTGCACGGCGCGCGCGCTCGGTGAACACCGTCACGTTCCGCGCCCAGGGCATGCATGGCGATACCACGGATGGCGCGGGCTTCATCGACCTGTTGGTCTCGCTCGGTCGCGAGCCGGGGCACGTTCGCACGCTGCTCCTGGGCGCGGGCGGCTCGGCGCGCAGCCTGGCGGTGGCGCTGCACGATGCCGGGAGCACCACGCTCGAGTTCGTGTCACGGCACGAGCCCGAAGCCGAAGCGGCGTGGCGCGGCGCACGCTGGCATGCCTGGGAGTCCGTCGCATCGCGAGAGGCGCTCTCGCACGCCGATGTCGTGGTCAATTGCACGCCGCTGGCGGGCGATGTGGCGCCGGCCGCGGCCGCTGGCCTCGCGCGCGGCGCGCTGGTCATCGATCTCACCTATGCCGAGTGGCTGACGCCATGGGTGATCGCGGCGCGCGCACACGGCTGCGAGGCGTTCGATGGCCTGGGTCTGCTCGTGCATCAGGCGCGTCACTCGCTGTCACATTGGTTCGGGCAAGAGGTCCCGCTCGAGCCACTCGCCGCCGCCGTGGGGTGGCCGCGCTGAGGCGCGGTACGGCCCCCCACGCCACGCCGCGGCCGTCACCGCTGGCGCTCGCCGCACGCCGGTTGCGCGATCTCGCCGCGCGGCCGCTGCGCGCCGCCGCGCTCGACGTGCTCGAGTTCCTGCTGCCGCAACGCTGCCCGGGTTGTGGCGTGCCCGCGGATCCCGTGCGGTTCCTGTGCGAACGCTGTCACGCGCGGCTGCCTCGGCTGGCGAACCCGGTGTGCGCGCGCTGTCTGCTGGAGGATCTTCCTCCCGATGGCTGTCGCCGGCACCCGAACGACCAGGTGCACGCGGTGTGGCTCTACGACGACCGCGTCGCGCTGCTGGTGCACGCGCTCAAGTTCGCAGGCCGGCCCGAACTCGCGCTCGAGCTGGCGCCGGCAATGGCCGCGCTGATCCCCCGGGCGCGCCGCGCGACCACACTCGTCACCGCCGTGCCGTTGCATGCCGCGCGCCGGCGGGAGCGTGGCTATGACCAGGCGGCCGAACTGGGCGAAGCCCTGGCCAGCGAGCTCGGCGCACCGTTCATGCCGGGCCTGCTCGAACGCACGCGTGCGACCATCGCCCAGAGCGCGCTCGGTTCACAGGCGCGGCGCCGCAATCTCACGGGCGCGTTTCGGCTCGCGCATCCCTCGTGGGTGCGCGGCCGGGACGTGCTCGTGGTCGACGACGTGCTCACCACCGGCGCCACGCTGCACGAGGCCATGGGCACGCTGCGTGCGGCCGGCGCGCGTACGCAGGGTGCGGTGCTGGCGTGGGCGCAGTGAGCATGTCGGGTGGGGGAAGGGCGCATCGGCCCCACGCCGCAGCGGGCGAGCCGATGCATCCCGACTCCCGGCATGGCATCTGCAGAGGGGCCCGCCGCGCTGACGTAGCGCCGCCCCAGGCTTCCCCAGCGCGGCAACGACCCGCGGATCGCAGGCCCCGGGCGACGCGAGTCGGGGGCCAGCGCCCGCAAGGACTTGCGCGTGCCGCCCCAAAGGGGGGGGCGCGACGCGTGCCTTGGGCGGTCCCGGCTGCTAGATTGAAGGGTCCGCCCCTGTCCCAGACCCCACGACGCGAGACCGCGAGACCCCATGTCGCATCTGCACATCCCCGACGGGATCCTGCCCGCCGTCCTGTGGATCCCGGGGCTTCTCCTGATGATGCTCCTGCTGTTCTGGAGCGCACGCGGATCACACACGGGCGGTACCCGGCTGGTCGCGTTCCAGAGCGCGCTCGGCGGCATCATGCTGGCCGTGATGGCGCTGCCGGTTCCGATCACGGCATTCGACTACTGCATGACGCTTGCGGGGCCGATCGGTGTGCTGATCGGGGCCCGGCCGGCGTTCCAGGTCAGCTTCGTGGTCACGCTCATCCTGGCCTTGCTCGGGCAGGGCGGCTTCACGGTGATCGGACTCAACACCCTGGTGCTCGCCGCCGGTGCGATGCTGGCACGTCCGCTCTACATGTCGACCGTGCGCGCGTTGGGCCCGGCCCGCGCCATGGCGGTGGCGACGGCCATCTCGCAACTGTTCTCCACGTTGTGCTGGGCCGCGCTCCTGCTGCTGTCCGTGCAACTGACGCCGGATGCCGTCGGCGATCACGAGGTGCGTCACTCGTTGATCATCGTCTGGCATCGGGTGGGTGCCGCCATCGTCGTGCCCCTGTTGTTGCTGGCCGTCGCACTCGAGGCGATGCTCGGCTATGGTCTGGCGCACTTCCTCGATCGCGTCCGTCCCGACCTGCTGCCGGTCTCGCCGGGCGGCGAACGCGGACCGCGCGTGCACGCTCCGGGAACTCCATGATCAACACGTTCGCCCAGATCGACTACCTCGCCAGTGCCGGCCGCTCGCCATGGCACCGCGCCAGCGCGGTCGCGAAACTGTTCCTCACCGCCACGTTCGTGGCGCTGGCGGTGATCACCCCGTCCTGGGGCGTGCTCGCGGTGCTGCTGGCCACGGCTCTGGTGCTGTGCTCGACCGCGCAGGTGCCCGGCCGCCTCATGCTTGCCGCGGCCAGCACCCCGATCCTGTTCGCGGTCATCTTCGTGAGCGCGCACTTCCGCACTGACTGGGACGAGCCGCTCGTGCTGTTCGCGCGCCCGATGGTGGCGAGCCTGACGGCCGTATGGCTCGTGAGCACGACGCCGTATCCCGATCTGTTCGCGCCGCTGTCCCGCCTGCTGCCGCGCACCGTCGGCGACAGCTTGTTCCTGACCTATCGAGCCGTGTTCGCGCTGTTGTCGCGCACCGAGCGCATGTGGACGGCGCTGCGCTTGCGCGGTGCGATGGCGCGCCCGGTGCGGGCGCGCTTCGCGGTCATGGGTGAGGCCGTTGGCACCGTGGTGCTGTCGGGCTTCGACCGCAGTCAGCGCCTCTACCAAGCCATGCAGTTGCGCGGCCACTCGGGCCGCATCTGCGGCTGCCGGCACTATCTCGAGTTCACGCGCGACGACTTCTGGGTGTTCCTCGCACTGGTCTGGGCCGGGGTCGCGAGCGTCCTGTTGTGGCACCTGAGGACTTCATGAGTCGCGAGCACGACGACCACCGCCACGGCCACGTGCCGCACGCGCACACCGCAGCCCCCGCGGGTGAGAACATCGTGCGCGTGTCGTGCGTGCGGCACACGTACCCGGACAAGACCAGTGTGCACCTGTGCGGCATCGACTTCGTGGTCGGCGCCGGCGAGCGTGTCGTCGTCCTGGGCCCGAACGGCTGTGGCAAGAGCACGCTGCTCTACCACATCCTCGGCCTGCTGGCGCCGGAGGAGGGCGAGGTCAGTGTGTTCGGCGTCGATCCGGCCCGGCAGTTCTCGAAGATCCGCGAACGCGTCGGCGTGCTGCTGCAGAACGCCGACGAGCAGATCATCGCGCCCACGGTCTGGGACGATGTCTCATTCAGCCCGCGCAACTACGGCTACACCGAGGGCGAGGTCGAGACCAAGGTCAACTATGCGTTGCGCCGCATGGGCATCGAGCACTTGCGGCACAAGGTCTGCCACTACCTGTCGGGCGGCGAGAAGCGCAAGGTCGCGCTCGCCGGCGGACTCGTGCTGGAGCCCGAACTGCTCGTGCTCGACGAGCCGTTCGAGGGTCTCGATCCCGCGTCGCGCAACGAGATGGTCGAGCTCCTGAACAGCTTGAACCGTGAGCACGGTGTGTCGTTCGTGATCGCGACGCACGATGTGCAACTGGTCGCGCCGCTCGCCGACCGTGTGTACGTGCTCAAGACCGGCGGCGAGATCGTGGCGCAGGGCCCGCCGGCCGACGTGTTCCAGGACCTCGAGATGCTGCGCGCCTCGAACATCGAACCACCCGTGCTCGCCGACCTGTTCCAGCGCCTCGAGGCCGCGGGGCACTCGCTCGGCCGGCCGCAGACGCCGGAAGAGGCCACCTCGCGCCTGCTGCAATGGCTCCACGCCGAGTGCGGTCGTGTGGCCGCGGCGCTGGGCGAGTCCCACGGCAGCACGCCTGCTTCAACGGGCGTGCCGCCCCTCGCGACGCTGGCACGGCCGGCCGCGCCACCGGCTGGCGCTCCCGAACCGTGAGCGGCGACCTGTTTGGCGACGCCGCGGGCGCGCTGCCGCCGGGTGCCGCCGGCCATGGCGCTCCACCGGAGGACGCCAGCCCCACGGCGCCGCTCGCCGATCGCATGCGCCCGCGCAGCTTCGAGGAACTGGTCGGCCAGGAGCACCTGCTCGAGGAGGGCAGCCCGATCGCGCTCATGCGCGACGGCCGCCACCTGTCGAGCATCGTGCTGTGGGGGCCGCCCGGCACCGGCAAGACCACGCTGGCGCGGCTCGTGGCACGCACCGCGCACGTGCCGTTCATGCAGATGTCCGCGGTGCTCTCGGGCGTCAAGGACGTCAAGGAGGTCATGGAGCGCGCCGCGCAGCACCGGCGCCGCACCGGCCAGTCCACCATCCTGTTCGTCGATGAGATCCACCGCTTCAACAAGGCCCAGCAGGATGCGTTTCTCGCGCACGTCGAGCGCGGCGACATCGTGTTCATCGGGGCGACCACCGAGAACCCCAGCTTCGAGGTGAACTCCGCGCTCTTGTCGCGCGCCCGCGTGCTGGTGCTGCGCGAATTGCAGCCGCCCGCGATCCGCGCGTTGCTCGGGCGCGCACTCTCGGACGAGCGCGGGCTCGCCGGCCGCATGGCTGCGAGCGAGGAAGCGCTCGACCTGCTCGCCGCCGCCGCCGATGGCGACGCCCGGCGTGCGCTGACCACGCTCGAGATCGCCGCGGCGACGGCCGAGGCACGCAACCGGCCCATCACCGCCGACGACGTGCGCGGGGCGCTGGCGCGCCGCCATCTGCGCTACGACCGCGCTGGCGACGAACACTTCAACTTGATCTCGGCGCTGCACAAGTGCCTGCGCGATTCGGATCCTGACGGCAGCCTGTACTGGTTCGCGCGCATGGTCTCGGCAGGCGAGGACCGGTTGTACATCGCTCGCCGCCTGGTGCGGTTCGCGAGCGAGGACGTCGGCATGGCTGACCCGGGCGCGCTGCAACTGGCGGTGTCGGCGTTCCATGCCTACCACCAGTTGGGCTCGCCCGAGGGCGAACTGGCGCTCGCGCAAGTGGTCGTACATCTGGCGCTCGCGCCCAAATCCAACGCGGTCTACAGCGCGTACAAGGCGGTCATGACGGAAGTCGAGCAGAGCGGCTCGCTGCCGCCGCCCAAGGTGATCCTCAATGCCCCCACCAGTCTGATGAAGGACCTGGGCTATGGCGCGGGTTACGCATACGCACACGACGACCCCGAGACGGCGAAGACTCAGCAGCATCTGCCCGACGATCTGGTGGGAAAGACCTGGTGGCGGGCGCCACGGGCGAGCGAGTGACCGAGCGGCAACCGGTACGCCGAGGTCGACATGCTTCGCGCCCGCCTTGGGACAGTGCCTGACCTGCGCTTCAAGTGATACTTTAAGCAATGCGCTCAAGCGCTTGTGCGACAGAACTCCAGCGGTCTCGCACGCAGTTCGTAGTCGGTGCATGCGCACGGCCGCAACCGACGCTACCAGAGGCACTTGCGGCACCCTCGACGGGTGAATTCCCATCGCAATTCGGCACGCTCGGTGATACTTTCCGGGTCCTGGAGCATGACTCCGCTGCGAACCCCGATGGCTGTTGCTCACCATCCAGCGAGGAGAATACCCACATGAAGCGTGCGGCTACCACGATCATCGTGCTACTGGTTGCATCGGTGGCATCAGCGGTGCTCCCGACCCGTGCCGATGCAGCGCTGCGCGCGCCGCAGGTTCCGGTGCTCGGCGGGACGCTGCAGTCGTACCTGCTCAGTGTCGGTGAGTCGATCAACGTGCTCACCCAGCAAGAGGCCACGCAGTCCTGGGCGCACACCACATCGGCGACGACCGCGTTCACGATCCAGATCGAGAACAGCATCAACGCCAACTTGAACAGCTTCTCGCTCTACAACTCGAATGCGGTCGGTGTACCGACCCTGTTCCTGCTCGTGCCGGGTCCGGCGATCCCGCAGGCGTTCGCCACCGGCACGTTCAAGCCGGGCAATCTGCTCACCGTGAATCGCTTCGACGATCTCGGCACGTTCCTCACCTCGCAGACGTTCGCGGGCGTCGATCCGACGGGCTTCAGCTTCGCGCTGCAGGGCCCGAACGGCACGTTCTACACGCAGGACGCGCGCAATCCGGCCGGCAGGGCTCAGGCCGTGGCGTTCCAGGGCACGGGCGCGAATGCCGGGACGTGGTGGCTGTGCTTCGACGATGCCGCGGTCGCCTCGGGTTCCGATCAGGACTTCGACGATTGCGTCATGCTCATGGAATCGGTCAATCCGACTCCCGTGAGCAGCACGTCGTGGGGCCAGTTGAAGCGCCGGTTCCGCTAGTCGCGCGACGCACGCCAGGCGGCGTGCGATGAGTTGTCACGGAGGGCGATGTTCCATCGGAGCATCGCCCTCCGTGTCTCCAAGGCTTATGTGACGTTGAACACAAACACCCACAAGGAGAATCTCCCGATGAAGCGTACGACGACCGCTGTGTTCGCACTGCTCCTCGTAGTCGCGTCGTCCGCCTCCGCTGCGTTCCGCGTGCCCCAGGTGCCGGTGCTCGGTGGCTCGCTGCAGGGTTACCTGAACAGTGTCGGCGAGAGCGTCAACGTGCTCACGGATCAGGAGGACGTGCAGCGCTGGGCTTCCACGGTGTCCGGCAACTCGTCGTTCACGATCCAGGTCGAGCTCACGGCCAACGGCGCGGCCAACACGATCGGCCTCTACAACGCGGGCGCCGGCTCGCCCGCGCTCTACCAGGTGTTCCCGGGGGCTGCGACGGCCGACTGGTTCGCGATCGCGTCATTCCGGCCGACGCCGTCGCGCGTCATCGTGAGCTTGTTCGACTCGTTCGCCACGCTGCTCGGCTCGACCACCTACGTCGGCGCGGATGCCTCGGACTTCGGGTTCTATCTCCAGGGCCCCAACGGCACGTTCTACACGCAGGATGCCCGTAACCCGGGTGGCGCGGCCCAGGCCGTGTCGTTCAAGGGCACCGCGAACAATGTCGGCAACTGGTGGCTGGCGTTCGAGGACGGCACCGTCGCCGGCTTGAACCAGATCGGGCCGGGCTCGGACCAGGACTATGACGATTGCGTGCTGTTCATGGAGTCGGTGAACCCGACGCCCGTGACGGGCACGTCGTGGGGCGCGCTCAAGCAGCGCTTCCGTTAGCCGGACCTGTTCATGAACCGTGAGCCGAGAGGTCTGGATGTCCGTGGAGCGCAAGGAGTCGGCGTGGCCGGCGACGCAGTCGTGTTGCTGTCACTACGAGGAGCCGGCCACGCCAACTCCGCAGCGATTCATGGGCAGCCGGGCCTCGCAGGCCACGGGCTCATGAATAGGTCGGGTTAGCCCCTCCCACGCGCCGGAAGCCGCGTGGCGCCGTGCGCGCAGGGTGGCGTCCCCAGTCCGGGAACGCCGCCCTGCGCTGTTTGCAGGCGCCGTGACCATCACGGGTGGGGCTGCGGGGGATCAGCCGCGAGCCGTTCCTTCGCGGGCATGTTCCCGAGGCACGTTGTCCACCAGCCTGTTCGGATGGTCTCGATGAACTCTGCCGGTAGTTGTTCGCTCGCCATCTCGCGCATGAGCCTGTCGTGGTCGTAGTGGATCGGGAGGAACTCGACAGAGACGTGTTCGGGCGTCAGCGCCAGCTCGGCGTACCAGCTGTGCGTCGAGCCGTCGTGAGCCGGCCGGCCGATCGCACCGCAGTTCACCACGCAGCGGCCGCCGGGCAGTCGCCGCACCCAGTGCATTCCGGTGTGCGAGCACACGATGATGTCGGCGTCATGCGTGTCGCACAGCCAGCACAGGAAGTCGTCCGAGCACGCGCTGTCCCACAGGAACTCGTTCTGCCGGCGTGGCGAGCCGTGGCACAGCAGCACGCGCCGGCCGCCCTGCGTGAGCCGTGCCGCGGAGGGCAGGGCGCGCAACCAGGCGCGTGATTCGTCGCTGACGCGCACGGCGGTGTAGTCGTAGCTCACCTGCGCGAAGTGCTCGTCCTCGGGGTCGGTGTAGCCGCACGCGCAGTCACCGAGTCGGTGGCCGACCGAGTGGTCGTAGTTGCCCTGCACCGTCGGCACTCCACTTGCGCGCAGCAGCGCGACGGACGTCTCGGGGGACGGTCCGAAGCCGCCCAGGTCGCCAAGACACCACGCGGTGGCGGGCGCACGCGCGGTGATCTCGGCGAGCACTCGCGCGAGGGCGAGGTGGTTCGAATACACGCCGCCGAAGACGGCGAGACGCTCGGGCGCGGCACTCATCGCGTGCCCGCGAGCCGATGCTTGCCGCCCGCCGAGCTCATGGCGAGCACGCACGCGGGGCCGCACTGCGCCGCCTCAGTCGTTCGCGCATGTCATGCCGGTCGCGTAGCACGTCGCGCAGGCCGCGTGCGACAGCGGGAACGCGCGCAAGCTGCCGGCGAGCGTGTCCGCCATGCGGCCGCCCGGCTCATCGACCAACAGCGGGCAGACGTACACGCCGCGGCTGGTCACGGCGCGGCAGCTGCCGCACTGGAGCCGGTGGGCATCGAACTCACGCTCCGGCAACGCGGCGAGCGTGTGCGCGGCGGGGTAGGGGCCCGAGCGCGCCGCTTCACGCCCCAGCTGGAACATCGGCAGCAGCTTCAGGCGCGGCGTGGGGATGCCCTCGGCACGCAGCACCGCCGTACATCGCGCCGCGAACGCGCGCGGTTCCTCAGGTGCGGGACGTGTCACGGTGACGATCGGCAACAGTCCGGCCGCGCACAGTGCACGCAGGCCGGCGAGTGCGCGCAGCCACGCTCCCGCGCCGCGGAATGCGTCATGTGCCGCGGCGTCCGTGCCGTCGAGCGAGACGCGCAACTCGAGCGAGTAGCGCGCGCGGGCCGACAGCGCGGCGAGCCATGCGACGCGGCGCTGGGTGAACAGCGTGCCGTTGGTGAGCAGGGTGACCGGCG
>JANMAX010000337.1:0-1737 GCA_031360075.1 bacterium
GCGGTTGACGTCAGCGTTCGCCACCGCGTGCGTCGCGGTGAGACGCTCAACTCGATTGCCTCGGAATACCACGTGAGCGCGCCGCAGTTGGCGCTCGCCAATGGCATCGGCCGCAAGCGCCCGCTGCGCCGCGGTACCACGCTCGTCGTGCCGGCGAGCATTGGTGCGCCGGCCATCGCGCAGCTCGAGGACGGTGATCCGCGCGCTTCGACGTCTTACGTTCCGTCACGCAGGATCGCGCCGCCGCGCCAAATCCAAGGCAAATCCGACGCCGAGGGCCGTGCGCTGCACACCGTGCACCGCGGTGAGACGCTGGCCGGAATCGCCGGCCAGTACGGCGTGACCACCGGTGAACTGCGGAGCTGGAACCGCCTGACCAGCGATCACGTCAAGCGCGGCACGCGGCTGAAGGTGCGCATCGGCGACACGGCGGGAAGCCCCACGCCGACCTCCACCGAGCCGAAGCCCGCTGCCCCGCGCAGCGGAGTGCCCATCGCGGCAACCGCGAGTACGCGCAGCACCATCTCCCCCGTCAACGACGACACGGTCAAGCCGGTCCCGGTCGCCGCGTCGGTCAAGCGGTCGAGCGCATCACACAGGCGCTCCGCCAAGCATGCCGCGCCCAAGTCCTCAACACGCGTGATCACCGTGAAGTCGGGCGTCACGCTGAGCGAACTGGCGGACCGCCACAACATGAGCGTCAAGGCGCTGATGAAGCTGAATGGCCTGCGCAACTCGCAGATCCGCTCGGGCCAGAAACTGCGGGTTCCAACGAGCTAGCCGGGACGCGTCACCGTTGTGCTGCGCCCCCGCGTGCGCGTCAGCTCAGCACAGCGGTTTCCCAGGGCCGTTCGAGGCGGCGAGTTCGCCCGCTTCCCGCAACCGGTCGCGGGACGGGATCATGAACCGCTTCTCCCCCGTCACGAGCACGCCTTCGCGCCCCCAGCGCGACAACACGCGGATCGCGGACTCGACCGTCGTGCCCACCATCTCAGCGACTTCCTGGCGTGACAGGTGAAGGGGCACTTCGATCCCCTGCGCGGTCTCCTTGCCCATGCGCTCCGCCAGCAGCAGGAACAACTGCGCGATGCGGGTCTCGACCCGCTGGCCGCGCATCTCCTCGACCTTGCGCGTCAGCGACAGCGTGAGTTTGGTGAGTTCGCGAATGATGCCGCGGGCGAACTCCGGATGGCGGTCGAGCAGCTCGAAGTACTCCCGGCGCGGGAGCAGCAACATCGAGGTCGGCTCCATCGCGATCGCGGTCGCGGGATAGGGCATGTAGTTGTAGACCGCGATGGCGCCGACGGGCTCGCCGGCTTCGAAGATCTCGAGGATCACGTCTCCCGAGTCCGCGTGGCGGACGATCTTGACGCGCCCGCTCACCACCACGGTCAGCGCCTCCGCGGGGTCCCCGGTGTTCCACAGCACGTCCCCGCGCCGGTATTCGCGCACGTCCGCCAGCGAAGCAACGCGGCGCTGGTCTTCAGGCGTGAGGCCGCGAAACACGGGCAGCGAACGGACCACGCTGAGAATGCGCTCGGAACGGATTTCGGACACGGAACCTCGCGGGCAGTGAGACGCGAGGCAGCGATTCCCCGCGCGAACGAACGGCGTCGGCGCAGCATAAGCGGCGCGTACGCACCTGCCCAAACCACGGCTGCGGCGGGCCTGGGTTCGCGGCGATATGACGTGCGTCATACGCGGATCATGCGCTGGCCCCCAACGCACCACGCCTCA
>JANMAX010000029.1:0-4413 GCA_031360075.1 bacterium
CGCCTTGGCGACCGCGACCACGACGTCGCGCCCGTCGGCATCCGTGAGGATGACGGCGGTGGCGGCGTGGCGGGTGGCGTTCGTGGTGGCGAACATCGCGGCGGTATCCCTCGGTCCGGTGGGCCGTGCACGTCAGTTGGCAGCGATTTTCGAACCCTTGATCTTGATGTTGCCGTCCGCCTTCATGTCGACCTTCGAGCCCTTGATGACGACGTCGCCGTTCTTCTTGAGTGTGATACTCGCGTCACCGCACTTGAGCACGATCTCATCCCCACCCTCGATCACGAGCTTCTTGCCCACCTTGACCTTCTGATCGCCCGCGATCTCGGTGTTCGCATCGGCGCCCACCAGCTTGCTCGAATTGGCACCGATCGTCTCGGACAAGTCGGCCCCGATACTGACGGACTGCTGGCCGCCGACGGTGATGGCCCGGGCACCACCCACGGTGACTTCCTGGGCGCCACCGACGGTCAGCGTCTCATTGGCACCCACGGTGACGGTCCGTTGCGCGCCGACGGTCACCTGGTCGACGGTCCCGATCGTGAGCGTGCGGTTGCTGCTGATCGAGACGGTCTCGTTCGCACCGACGTTTTCGATGCGGTTGGCGCCGATGTCGGTCTTCTGGTCGGCACCGATCGTGATGGTCTCGTTCTCGCCGACCTTGCGCGTGCGATCCTTGCCGACCGACTCCACTTCGTTGTTTCCCACCGAGTGCGTATGGTCCACACCGATGGACTGAGTCCGGTTGTGGAGGATCTTGATGTTCATGTCCTTCTGGGCATGCATGAAGACTTCCTCGCTCCCGGAGGCGTCCTCGAATCGCAGCTCGTTGAAGCCGTTGCCGCCGGGTGATGACGGCGTGCGGAACGTCGACTTGGTCTTCTCCCCGGGCAGGGAGTAGGGCGTCTGGTTCGTGCCGTTGTAGACGCGCCCGGTGATGATGGGCTGGTCCGGATCGCCCTCGAGGAAGTCGACGATGACCTCCTCGCCGATGCGCGGGATCGCGAAGTCCGCGATGCGATGACTCTGTGCCACGCGCATCCAGCAGGAGGCCTTGTCGTCCGCCGTCCCGTACCGGTCCCAGTGGAACTGGACTTTCACGCGGCCGTGCGAGTCGCAGTAGATCTCCTCACCCGCGGGACCGGTGACCACGGCGGTCTGTGGTCCGTCGACCAGCGCCGATTCGGTGAGCTGCAGCGGGCGGAACACGACCGTGGCCGGAATGGCCTCGAATGTGTTCGTGTAGGCTTGGACCGCATCTTCTTCGTCGCTGCCGTCCGCGCCCGCGGCCTGGGGCTGTTCACCTGCATGCACCACTCGCGTCAGCAGGTAGTCGGCATTGAAGTCATCGCGTGGGTGCTCACTGACGCCGAACTTGAACCCCGGCATCAGGTGCCGGCAGTTGGACGCGCCGCTCAGCGTGCGGCGCCGGGCGGCGAAGGTCTCCTGCCGCACCTTCACGAGCTCCTTGCCCGCAGCCTCATCGAAGTAGCGTCCATCGAAGTCGTAGTGCTCGTGCACGGTCTCGGCGTCGGCGCTCGAAGCGGTGTCCAGCTTGAGCTTGTTCTTCTCGAAGTTGAACGAGCGCATGGACACCTTGCCGGTCCGCATCGTGCGCGTGAGCCGCAGCCGGGTGACTTCCTCCGTGTCGGACTGCAACCCCGTTTCGGTGGCGCGGAACGGCAGCACCACGGGTCCGCCCACGTCGGAATGAACGCCGGTATCATCCCCCAGCACGAGCACATGGCCGTCGTCCTTGTGCTCGAAGAAGTAGAAGATGCCGACTTCCTCCATGAGTCGCGTGACGAACTGAAGATCGGTCTCGCGATACTGCACGATGTACTCGCGCACCGGATAGCTGGCGTTCAGGCTCAGCTTGAAGTCGGTGCCGCTCTCCAGCCCGCCCGATTGGAGGACGTCCTTGATGACGTCCGGCACCTTCATGGCCTGATAGATGCAGCAGTCGTTCTTGAGCCCGAACGCCCACAGCGCCGGCACGATACGGACCGAGTAGTTCGTGAACTTGTTACCGACGCCGGTCTCCTCGAGGCGCGAGACGATGCCGTGCACGAAGCGCGGATCGTCGTTCGTGCTCATCTCCAGGAGCGCAGGCTTGCCGATCACGGCCTCGAAGTCGAGCGCGGCGTCCTCACTCACGAAATCGACCTCGAAGTCGAACAACTGCGAAACGCCTTCGCGCCCGCGAAACCGCACCACATGCAGCTCCGCCGACACGCCGTCGATCGTGAGCTTGAAGAACTCGGGTGTCCCCGCCATGAGTACCCCCTACTTCGCCGATTCCACGAACTCCAGCCGGAACGACTCGTCCTCGGCGACGGTCATGCGCACCGCACCCGGCAGCGGCCCCTGTGCCATGCGCTCGAGCAGCGCCGTGGACAGCATGGGCAGCAGCGTCTGCGTGATGATGTGGTCGATGTTGCGCGCGCCGGTCTCGACCTCGGTGCAGCGGCTGGTGATGACGTCGACCATCCTCGGGTCGACATCCAGCGTCATCTTGTGACTCTCGCGCAAGCGGTTGGCCACCTTGCGCAACTTGAGCCTCACGATGTCCCCCATGAACTCCGGGGCAAGGGTCAGGAACGGCACGATCTCCATGCGCGCGAGCAGTGCCGGCTTGAACCACTGCGACAGCGCCGGCCGGATCGCCGCCACCAGTTCCTCGCGCGTCGGCTTGACCGGCGAGCTGCACAGCTGCGTGATGGTGTCCGTGGCGAGATTGCTGGTCAGGAACACGATGGTGTTCTTGAAGTCGATGACCCGGCCTTCTCCGTCGGCGAGCGTGCCCTTGTCGAACACCTGGTAGAACAGGTTCAGGACTTCGGGGTCGGCCTTCTCGACTTCGTCGAGCAGCACCACGGAGTACGGCCGCTGGCGCACCGCCTCGGTCAGCACGCCACCCTCGCCGTACCCGACATAGCCGGGGCCGGTGCCGATCAGCCGGGAAGTACTGTGCTTCTCCTGGAACTCCGACATCGCGATCGAGGTCAGGAAGCGATCGCCGCCGAACATCAGGTCGGCGACGGTGGTGGCCAGTTCGGTCTTGCCCACACCACTGGGCCCGACGAACAGGAACACCCCGATGGGCGTGGTCGGGTTCTTGAGCCCGGCGCGCGAGGCACGCAGGCCGCGGTCCACCGCTTCGATGGCATGATCCTGCCCCTTGATCCTCTCGGCGACGCGGCTCTTGAACTGGAGGATCGCGGTGGCGTCGTCCTGCGCCATCTTGCCGACCGGGATCCCGGTCCAGCTCTCGACCACGCCGGCGACGAGCCGCGCGTCCACGTCGAGCGGCACGAGCGGCGAGTCCCCCTGAACCTCGGTCATCTCGGCGAGCGCGGCGTCCAGTTCCGCCTGGGGCGGCGACTCCGTCCCCGCCTTCACCGCCGCCTCGACCTTGGCACGCAAAGCGAGCACCTTGTTGACTGCAGCCTGCTCGAGCGCGAACCGCTTCATGAGCACGTCGCGTTCCCCGGCCAGCTTCGCCAGTTCAGCGTCCAGTTCGGCGACCCGGTCGCCGCTCGACATGGAGCGCATGCGCTCGTCACCGAGCAGTGCTTCGCGCTCGCGCGTGTGTGCTTGCATGTTGCGTTCGAGCATGTCCACCGGCTCGGGGCGCGTGGCGCGGCCGATCTTGACGCGTGCGGCCGCCGTATCCAGGAGGTCCACGGCCTTGTCCGGCAACTGCCGGCCGGCGATGTAGCGGCTCGACAAACGCGCTGCCGCGACGACGCCTTCGTCCAGGATGCGGATGCCGTGCGCCTGTTCGTACTTGTCCTTCAAGCCGCGCATCATGACGATGGCGTCTTCCTCGCTCGGCTCGTCCAGCTTGACGAGCTGGAAGCGGCGTTCGAGCGCCGGGTCCTTCTCGAAGTACTTCTTGTACTCGGACCACGTCGTGGCGGCGATCGTGCGCAGTTCGCCGCGCGCCAGCGCTGGCTTCAGCAGGTTCGCGGCATCACCCGTGCCGGCGGCGCCACCCGCGCCGATCAAGGTGTGCGCCTCGTCGATGAACGTGATCACTGGCGTGGGCGAACCTTTCACTTCCGCGATGACGCTCTTCAGGCGGTTCTCGAACTCGCCCTTGACGCTCGCGCCGGCTTGCATGAGCCCCAGGTCGAGCGCCAGCAGTCGCACATTCTTGAGCACGTCCGGAACGTCCCCCTGCGCGATGCGTAACGCCAGGCCTTCGACCACGGCCGTCTTGCCGACGCCCGGCTCGCCCACGACGATCGGGTTGTTCTTCCGGCGTCGCGCCAGGATGTCGATCATCTGGCGAATCTCGCGGTCGCGCCCGAACACGGGGTCGATCTCGCCCTTCGCCGCCTTGGCGGTGAAGTCGATCATAAAGCGCGCCATCGCCGAATCGCCGCCCGCCGCACCGCCGGGCACCGC
>JANMAX010000043.1:0-4471 GCA_031360075.1 bacterium
GTGGCGGCACGCACGGCTGCGACGTCACCGCGCACGACGGTCGTCACGTAGCCGCCGCCGATCTTCTCGTAGCCCACCAACGTGACACGAGCGGCCTTCACCATCGCATCCGACGCTTCGACCATGGCCACGAAGCCACGCGTCTCGATCAGGCCCAGAGCTTCTTCGTTCATGACCCCTCCTGCTAGCAGTGGAACAGCGTCAGGGCGCCGAGTGGCGCTGGGACAGCAGTACGGCTTCGATTTCTGGGGACGGCGACGGGATGACATGACCGCAGCGCAGGTCCCCGACGGCGGCGGCGGCGGCCGATCCCGCGGCCACGGCTGCCTCGACATCGGCAAGCTCGCCGCGGACCAGGATCGTGACCAACGCCCCACGGGTCACCTCGTAGCGGGTGATGGTCACGCGGGCGGACTTGGTCATGGCATCCGCCGCCTCGACCGCGGCGGTGAATCCATGCGTCTCGACCATCCCCAGCGAGCGTCCCGTGGGTCGGGGTTCCATGCGCCTCCATTCGCGTCCCAGCACCCTCCCGCACGCAGGGAGCGCGCAGGCGGCCCGCGAAAGCTAACCCCGCGCGGAGCGCGGGTCAACGCCGTTGCGCCGCGCCGCGTGCCCGGAACCCGCGGGCCGGGACATACGCGCCGCGAGCCGGCTCGAGCGGGCCGCCGATGAGGTCAGGAGCGGGCCGGACGGCGGCGCGGGGCGAGCGCCGCCGCGCGGTCCGGGCACTCGCGATCCCGGAGAGCCGCACGGGAGCATACGACCGCCCTCACGTCGATGACGTGAGGGCGGCGGATTTCATGGGCCCCGGTGTGCGGACGCGCGAGAAGAGCACGATGGCTATGGCGCCGCCTGTTCCAGGGCCCTACAGAACGCTCCCCGTACCAACCGTGTGCATGTCCGTGAAGCTCCTTCGCTCGCGATAGGGGGATCAGCCCACAGACCGCCAAGCACGAGAAGGACAGGGAGCACAATCTCTGGTGCCTCAGTTGTGGCACCGTCCGGTCGCAGTGTCGGGGCCGCTCGGTGCGTGCCCATGTAGCATCGCAATCCCGGTGCCAACGCCAGAACCGAACCGCGAGCACCCGCATCTCGCTGCGATTACGTCGCAGGAGTGCGCGGCCCCGCGGTGCGTTGCGCCGCGAAGCGCGTCTCACGACGCGTCCTGCACGTTCAGGCATTGCGCGGATGGGGAAGTTCGCCCGGGCGTTCCCGCGATTCGGGGCATCTGGCGCAATCCGCGATCGTGACACGCGCCAGTCGGCATGCTCCGGCTGGACCATTCGGACCGCGGCTCGCGGCACCGCTTCATCGCACGGGCGTGCGGAGCCAAGCAGGACTGGGGCCGGACGTCTGGAAGCGCATGATGGCGGTCCGGCAACTCAGGCGAAGTGGCACGCCACCCAGTGCCCCGGCGCCACCTCGCGCAGTCCAGGATCGTCCGCCGAACAGCGGGCCCATTCACCCTTCTCGGCGGCCAGCGGGCAGCGCGGGTGGAAGTGGCAGCCCGGCGGCGGCTTCGCCGGGCTCGGGACATCGCCCATCAGGACGATGCGATGCGAACGCCGGTCAGGATCGGGCACGGGGACAGCGGACAGCAGCGAACGCGTATACGGATGGCGCGGGTCACGATAGATCGTGGCGCGGTCCGCGAGTTCGACGATACGCCCCAGATACATCACTGCGACGCGCGTGCTGATGTGCTCGACCACGGACAGGTCGTGGGCCACGAACAAGTAGGTGAGCCCGAGGTCGCGCTGCAGGTCCTGCAGCAGGTTCACGATCTGCGCCTGGATCGAGACATCGAGCGCTGAGACCGGCTCGTCGAGCACCACGAGCTTGGGGTTCACCGCCAGCGCGCGCGCGATACCGATGCGCTGGCGCTGCCCGCCCGAGAACTCATGCGGGTAACGCCGCGCATGATCCGGCGACAGTCCCACCCGTTCGAGGAGTTCCGCGACCCGGCGCCGCGCGGCATCACCCCGGGCGATACCGTGGATGTCCAGCGGTTCGGCGAGCATGCTGCCCACCGTCAGGCGCGGGTTGAGACTCGAGTAGGGGTCCTGGAAGACGATCTGCATTTCACGCCGCAGGCCGCGCAGTTCACGCTTGCCGAGCCCGGTGATCTCCTGGCCCTGGAACATCACCTGCCCGGATGTGGGCTCGATCAAGCGGAGCAGACAGCGTCCGGTCGTGGTCTTCCCGCAGCCGCTCTCTCCCACCAGCCCGAGCGTCTCACCGGCGTGGAGATCGAACGACACGCCGTCGACCGCCTTGAGTTGTCCACGGACCTGGCCGAACACCCCCTTGCGGATCGGGAAGTGCTTGCGCAGGTCGCGCACCGACAGCAGGGGCTCAGCCACGGTTCGTCCCCTCTCCCGCCACCGGATCGACCGCGCCCGAGGCAATCTCCTCGGCCCTGAAACAGCGCGCCAGGTGCCCGCCGCCGACATCGCGCAGCGTGGGCATCTCGGTGCGGCAACGCTCGACCGCGATGGGACAGCGCGGGTGGAAACGGCAGCCATGCGGGAAGCGGGTCGGATCCGGGACATGGCCCGGGATGACGCGCAGCCGGTCGCGATCCGCTCCGAGCTTGGGCAAGGACGCCAACAGCCCCGCCGTGTAGGGATGTCGTGTCGCGCGGAACGTGTCGCGCACGCTGCAGTATTCGACCACCTGCCCGGCGTACATCACCGCGACGCGGTCCGCGGTCTCGGCCACAACGCCGAGATCGTGCGTGATGAGCAGCACGGCCATGCCCAGCTCCTGACGAAGGCGCTGCAACAGGTCGAGGATCTGGGCCTGGATCGTGACGTCCAGCGCCGTGGTGGGCTCGTCGGCGATCAGCAACGCCGGCCGGCACGCCAGCGCCATCGCGATCATGACGCGCTGGCGCATGCCACCCGACATCTGGTGCGGGTACTCATCGACACGCTGCTCGGGCGACGGGATGCCGACCAGTCCCAGCATGTCGATGGCGCGGGACCGGGCGGCCGCACGGTCCACGCGATCGTGCAGCATGACCACTTCGATGATCTGTTCACCGCAACTGTAGACCGGATTCAGGCTGGTCATCGGCTCCTGGAAGATCATCGAGATCTCCTTGCCGCGAATGGCGCGCATCTCGGGCTCCGACAGCGAGAGCAGATCGCGCCCGCGGAACCGGATGCCGCCCCCGACGATGCGGCCGGGGGGCGAAGCCACGAGCCGCAGGATACTCAGTGCCGTCACGCTCTTGCCGCTGCCGGACTCGCCCACCACCGCCAGCGTCTCGCCGGCGCGGATGGCATACGACACACCATCGACCGCACGCACAACGCCGTCGTCGGTGAAGAAGTGCGTCTGCAACTCGCGCACCTCGAGCAGCGGCTCGTTCATCCCTTGCCTCCCGGGGTCTTGCGCGGATCGAGCGCGTCGCGCAGCCCGTCGCCGAAGAAGTTGAACGCCATGACCGTCACGAAGATCGCGCCACCGGGCGCCAGCAGCATCCACGGGAATGACGTCAGGACGCGCTGGCTGCGTGCGGCGTTCAGCATATTGCCCCAGCTCGCGGCCGGCGGCTGAACGCCCACGCCAAGGAAGCTCAGGAACACCTCACCCAGGATGTAGCCGGGCACCGCCACGGTGGCGGCGACGATGGTGAACGACAGCGTGTTCGGCAGGATGTGCCGGACGATGATGCGCAGACTGGACGCCCCCATCGCCTCGGCGGCGAGGACGTACTCAGCCTGCCGCAACGACAGCACCATGCCACGAATGACACGCGCCAGGCTGGCCCAGCCGATGAACGCCAGGATGGCAACGATGGCGAGATAGGTCTGCTGGCTCGGCAGGTCGAGTGGGAAGACGCCGCGTAGCGCCACGATCAGGTAGAGGCCCGGGATACTCAGCAGGAGTTCGGTGCCACGCATGATGACCGTGTCCACCCAGCCCCCGAAGTAGCCGCTCGCGCCGCCCAGGAGCAGCCCGAGTGTGAATGAGATCAGGATCCCGACGACCCCGACGGTGAGCGAGACCTGCGAGCCGTAGAGCAGCCGCGTCCAGACATCGCGCCCAGTGTCGTCAGCGCCGAAGATGAAGATGCGTCCCGGGGCCGCGACGCCGAACAGATGGCGGTCGCCGGGCAGGAAACCGAACAGCCGGTAGGACGAGCCGCGCGCGAACAACTGCAGTGGGTAACGCGCTTGCGTGTCCACCTGGTAGCTCTGGTCGAGTCCGCCCCGTGAACCGTACACGAACGGCCAGGCGTGCCAGTGCCCTTCTGCATCGCGCACGTGGAGCGGCGTCGGCGGGTGGAAGAAGCGCTCGCGGTCGATATCGCTCTCGGCATACGGTGCCAGGAAAGGCGCCAACAGGGCGCCGGCATAGAGCAGCACCAGCATCACGCCGCCCGCGATGGCGAACGGGCTGCGGCGCATCTGGCGCCAGAACAGGCCCCGCGGCGTCAGCACCGGCGGCAGGCGGTCAG
>JANMAX010000060.1:0-4100 GCA_031360075.1 bacterium
CCCTGCTTTCGCCTCTCGTGGCTGGGTCGTCGGGGCCGTGGGCGACCGTGCGCCCATCGCGCTCGAGCTTGCAAGCGCGCGACGAAACACTCCGGCGCTGCTGTTGGTGGCACCAAGGCTTCCGCTGGTGGAGATCGCGGAGTTCCGGGCGCGATTGCGAGCGGCGGGCGTGCGGGCTTTCCTACAGGTCGCCCCCGAAGAACAGGATGCGCTCGAGTTGGCCGATCTGCTCGCACGCGACACGAAGCCGGGTCAGGTGCGCGTGGTCGATTCCGGGCTCGCGGGACGTGGCGCGGCGATCTTCCGCGGTGACGCCAAGGTGACGCGACGGCTGCTGGCGTGGCTCGAGGACGACCGCAAGAAGTGACGTAGCCGCGGGACTCGCAGTTGGCCACTCCAGCGGCCCGCGAGCGCAGGTCCCTCGCGACCTCCCGGCAACGACTCACTTCCGCGCACCGGCCCGCCGCATCACCGTCGACCGACACCGTCGCCACGATCGATTCCCTGTTAAGGCCATCCCTCACGGTATGGCTCGTACAACGGTTCGCCCTATACTTCCCTGACTCTGGCTCAGGTTGGCAGTACCGTCATCGATCCTCTTCCTTCTGGCCGACAGCCATCCAGTGCCCCGCTCGCGAAACATCCACTCCCACGGTCGAGGAGGTCGTCTGGCGCCCCGTTCGTCTCATGGCGGCCGCCCTGCTGCCGGGCACCCGCGCGTACTCCCCGCCGCGGCGGCGCGAGTTGGCGCCGCGAATGTCGATTTCATGCGTGAGAGGCTCTGGCCGCTCGGCGTCCTGCTCGCGTTCGCGCTCGCCGCACACGTCCTGTTCAGTCCACTGGGCTTCAACCTCACGGATGACGGGTTCGTGCTCGCCCAGAGCCGCCGACTGCTCGCGGGCGAGATCCCGCATCGGGACTTCATCTCGATCAGGCCCGTCGGCAGCGCGCTGATCCACGTCGTGGACCTGCTGCTTGGCGGCGAGCGGACGTACCTCGTGTCACGGCTCCTCTACTGGCTCGAGGTCGCCATCGGCTGCTGGGCGTGGCTCGTGATCGTGCTCGAGAGCCAGCCCACGCGCCCTGGCCGCTTGGGCGTGCTGCCGTTCGCCGCGCTCGCATTCATGTTCTCCACCCACGCGTTCCCACCGATGGCCTGGTACACCGTGGACGCGATCGTGCTGGCCTCGCTCGGCTACCTGGCGAGTGGCTCCCAGCGTCGCAGCGTGCAGCTTCTCGGCCACGTGCTGATGGGCGCCGCGGCCATCTGCAAGCAGAACTTCCTGCCCCTCGCGGTCATCGGTGTGCTGCTGCGCGGGCGTGGGCGCAGACCGGACGCATGGCTCGCGGCTTTCACCGCACCCCTCCTCTACGTAGCGCTGCTCGCCGCGTCGGGAGCCGCACCCGCCATGCGCGCCCAACTGACCGCGGTCACTGGCCTGTTCGACAGCGGTGTGCGGCCCTACGTGCGCGAGGGCTGGTTCGCCGGCGGACTGCTGCTGGGTGCTGTGCTCGGCTGGCTCGCGACCAGGCCGGTCCAGGCGGGGCGGCGCGGCGCGGACGTGCTTCGGTCGGCTGCCATCGTGGCCGGTTGGGCCGCCGTGGCGTTTATAGGCACTGCGCTCGACGCCGACTCATTTCAGTTCATCTTCAGCGCCTCGTTCTCCCTGTTCGGGCTCGCCACGGGCGTGATCGCGGTGCGCCTCGTGCGCCGCAAGTTCACACGCGGCACCCTCACCGGTGGCTTCGCGGTCGCACTCGCCTGGTGTACGGCCGTCTCGCTCGGCTACTGCAGCCCCGCACTCGTTTGCGGGCCGCTCGTCCTCGTGTTCGGGCTCGGGGCGCTCGGGGCGGTCGAACCCGCTCACCGGGCTTCCGAGCTCCGCCTGGCCACAGCGTGCGCGTCGCTCACGCTGCTGCTGGTGGCGCCGCACTGGTGGTCCGCGCGGCGCGACCACATCTATCACGAGGCCACCGCACCGCTCATCACTCACGATCTGTCCGGCGTGCTCCCGGGCGGCCGTGGTATCCGCACCAATGAGCACACCTACGCGATGCTCAAAGACCTGCATGACACGGTGGCCGGGTTGCAGGGACGGCGCTATGCGCTCCTCGTGGATGGTCCCGGGTGGTGGGTGTGCGCGGAGCAGCGCAACCCGCTGCCGATGGATTGGGCCAACAGCATGGAACTGGCCACAGACCCGCTGCGCTCGCGCCTCACCGGGAGCGTGCTTCGGCAGCGCGGACAGCTGGCGGTGATCGTTCAGAAAGCGGTCGCGCTGCGCTCGAGCGACGGCTTCCGCCCGCTCCCCAGCGACGACCCGTTCTACGGCGCGGCGCACTGGGCCATGCGGACGCTCGAGCCCGAGTCGGGGTCAGGGTCGCTCTACTGGGCGATCTATCACTGAGTGACGCTCCGTGATGCACGTTCCGCTTGGTGTGGCCGGCACGTCATTTCCAGCCCGACGGCGGCACGTTTTGCTGCCTCTATCGCCTGCTTGTCGCCCCGCCCGAGGCCCTGCTCCCCAGGTGCCTCAGCGCTCCCCGCCTCCCCGCGCCGCGCGCCATTCCACCATCACGACCGCCGCCAGGATGAGCGCGGCGCCGAACCACCAGCGCAACACGAAACGCTCCCCTCCCAGTGTGAGCGCAAACACCAGCGCGAACACCGGCTCGAGCGCGAACAGCAAGGCGATGCGCCCCGCGGGTAATGTCTGCTGCGCGTGCACCTGGAACACCGGCGCGAGCGTGCTGCCAGCGATGGCCAGATAGGCGAAGTCACGCCAGCCGGCCGGGGCCAGGCCCGCGAACGCCTGCCGAGGATCGCCCGCGAACGGTGCCATGACCAGCGCCACGGTGGCGGCCTGCACCATCGCCACCGACAGCGCGTCAATGCGGCCCGCGAAGCGCGCCACCCAGACGATCTGCAACGCGTAGAGCGATGCTCCCGCGAGCGTGATCAGCTCTCCTCGCCCCAGGCGCAGCGCGCCGTCCAGCGACATGACTGCCGAACCGGCGAGCGCGAGCGCCAGTCCCACGAACAGCTCGCGCGACGGCCGCTGGCGCAGCAGCACCCACGCATAGAGCGCGGCGAACAGCGTGCCGGCGCAGGTCAGGAACGCCGACGAGCCCGCCGAGGTCGTGCGCAACGCCAGCGCCTGCAGGAAGAACGCCCCCACCATGAGCACGCCATTGCCCGTACCGAGCACGAACGCCATGCGGTCGGGCACGCGGCGCCGGACGAGCGCGACGAGCACGAATAACAGCGTCGCCACCGCGAAGCGCCCGAACACCAGCGCCTGCGGTGTCATGGCGCGCACGCTGTCGCGGATCGCGACGAACGTCCCGCCCCACAGCAGGGTCGCCGCCACCATGGCGGCAAGGGCCGCGCGCTCGCGAGCGTGCGGTGTCACGCGCAGACCTTGGCGAGGAATCCCGGCCAAGCACACACCACCCGAACCGTCGTGCGCGTGTGCGCCGAGGCGGTCATCGTGGTCACCGGTGCGCTCGCCGCGCGACCGTCACCGCGCGGCGCCACAGGCTCATTCGCGCCCGCGCGGCGGCGTGCGCTTGCGGCGCACCGCCGGAGTGCGCGTGTGCGTGAGCGCGTACGACAGGCTCTCGAACTCCATGGTCATGTCGACCGTGCGCAGCGTCACCGCGGCGGGCACGCGCAGCTTGCGCGGTGCGAAGTTCAGGATGCCGTGCACACCCGCGGCCACCAGCAGGTCCGCGACCTCCTGCGCGGCACGCACCGGCGTGGCGATGACGCCGATCTCGAAGCCGTCATCGGGCGACAACTGCGAGACGTGCCGGACCACGAGCCCCTCGAGCGTGCGGCCCACCCGCGCGGCGTCGGCATCGAACACCGCCGCGATGTCGAAGCCCTGGTCCGAGAAACCGCGGTAGCCCACGAGTGCCGAGCCGATGTGCCCCGCGCCCACCAGGCAGGCCTTCCAGCGCCGGTCCAAGCCAAGCAACGCCCGGATCTCATCGCGCAAGTGCTCGACGTGGTAGCCGAGACCGCGGCGGCCGAACGACCCGAACGATGACAGGTCCTTCCGCACCTGGGCCGACGTGATGCCCTCGCGCTCCGCCAG
>JANMAX010000069.1:0-12751 GCA_031360075.1 bacterium
TCACTGATGCGATTGCCGCCGCTCGCCACCACCAGCACGGGCACGCCGCTCGCGGCACCGCGGAACACCAGCGACTTGACGATCTGCGCTGTCGTGCAGCCCACCGCCTCGGCAGCGGCAGCCGCCGTCTTCACCGGCACATCCAGTTCAAGCACGGTATTGGCGAAGCCGCCGGCGCGCAGGGCGTCCTGCACGCGCTGCGCCGCTTCGCTTAGCGTGCGCGGAGCGTCGGGCGGCATCAGCGCGCGTTCTCGTCGTCGCCCGCCCCTGCCATGTCGTCGCGCACATCGCGCACCGGCAGCGCCGCGGTCGGATCGGCGGCGTTGTTCATCGCCGCGCTCGATGGCGTGCGGGCGCCGAAGTCACGCACGCCGGCGTCCTGGGATGTGGCGGCGCCTCCGGCGCCGTGCGCTTGGCCCGCAGCGGCCTGCCTCGCGCGCACGTCGGCGGCGAAGCGTTCACCGGGGCGCAGCTCGGGCCGGGGCGCCCGCCGCTCGGGCTGCACGCTCTCGAGCTTTTCGCCCAACAACTGCTCGCATGCCTCACGCAGCGTGGCGAGCGGCACCAGCTCCAGGCCGGCGCCCTCGGCGTCGGCCTGCTGCGCGCGCGGGAAGCCGCCACGCACGAAACCCATCTGCGCGGCTTCACGCAGGCGCGCGTCCAGTCGCGGCACGCGGCGCAGTTCGCCCGACAGGCTGACCTCGCCCAGCGCCAGCGTGCGCGCCAGCACCGGGCGGCTGCGGAAGCTCGAGGCGATGGCGAGTGCCACGCCGAGGTCGGCGCCCGGGTCATCCAGCTTGAAGCCGCCGGTCACGGTGACGAACACGTCGTGCTTGCCGAGCCGCAGACCCACGCGACGCTCGAGCACGGCCAACAGCACGGCCAGCCGGCGCGGGTCGTAGCCGCTCGTGACGCGCTGCGGCGTGCCATAGAACGACGTCGAGACCAGCGCCTGGACTTCGACCAGCAGCGGCCGCGCGCCTTCGAGACTCGCCACGACCGCCACGCCGGGCACGTCGCGCGTGCTGTCCGAGAGAAACGCCTCGCTCGGGTTGGCGACCTCGCGCAGGCCCGATTCGAGCATCTCGAACACGCCCAGTTCGTGCGTGCTGCCGAAGCGGTTCTTGGCGGCGCGCAGCACGCGGTAATGCTGGTAGCGCTCGCCCTCCAGGTACAACACGGCATCACCATGTGCTCGAGCACGCGCGGCCCTGCGACCGCGCCGTCCTTGGTGACGTGCCCCACCAGGAACACCGGCGTCTGCGACGACTTGGCGTAGTGCAGCATGGCGAGCCCGCACTCGCGCACCTGCGTCACCGTGCCCGGGCCGCCTTCGAGGTCGGCGCGCGACAGCGTCTGGATGGAGTCGGCGATCAGCGCATCGGGCTTCACCGTGGCGGCGGTCTCGAGCACGGTCTCGAGATCGGTCTCGCACAACAGCAACAATCCCGGCGGCACGCTGCCGAGCCTCGAGGCGCGCAGGCGGATCTGCTGCTCGCTCTCCTCGCCCGAGACGTACAGCACTTTTCGGCCTTCCGATGCGAGCGCCCGGGCCAGCTGCAGGAGCAAAGTGCTCTTGCCGATGCCCGGATCGCCGCCCACGAGGATGAGCGAACCGGGCACGATGCCGCCGCCCAGCACGCGATCGAGCTCGCGCATGCCGGTGCTGGAGCGCGCGGTGGACGCCATCGAGACATCGGCGAGTGCGACCGGGCCCGGGGGCCGCGTGCTGCCGGCGGGCACCCAACTGCCGCGTGCGCGCCGCGCGGTGGGAACCGCCGCCGGGCCGCCGGCGGGCGCTTCGCTGGCGGTGTTCCACTGCCCGCACGCCGGGCAGTGTCCGAACCAGCGCGGCTGTTCGTTGCCGCACGCGGTGCAGAAGAAGCTCGTCTTGGCGGCCTTCGTGGCCTTGGGCGACTTGCTGCCGATCTTCATGGCGTTCTCATGGCGAGGGCGGGTGGTCGGGCTAGAAGACGCGCAGGTTGATGTACTTCTTGGGGTTCTTCCGGATGTCCTCGATCAAGGTCTTGAGCGCCGCGACGGATTCCTTGGCATCGTCGTAGAGTCGGGGGTCGTTCACGAGCTTGCCGAGCGTGCCGTCCCCGCGGTCCACCTTGCTCGTGACGTTCTGCAGCACGCCGCGCAGCGAGTCAAGCCGGGCCGTCAGCCGTTCCATACCGGCCGCCGAGCGCTCGAACGAATCGAGCGTGTGCTTGAACTGGGCCTCGCGGTCGGTGGTCAGCGACTTGGCGGTGCGCGAGGCGGCGTTCAGGTTGAGCATCGTCTCCTTGAGGATGGCGCGGTTCTCGGACACCGCCAGTTTCAGCTCTTCACTCGTGTTGCGGAAGTTGTTGAGCGTGCGGTCGAGACCGCCGCTCTGCTGCATCGCATCGGCGATCTTCTGGAGCTGCTCGGCCAGCGCGGTCACCGCATCGATCGAACTGCCCATGCCGGCCATGACCTCGGGAATGCCTTTCTCGTAGATGCCCGCGATGGTGTCGCGCTCGGTGTACGCCGGCCCCGACGTGCGCAGGTCCACGGCGATCGCCTTATCGCCCATCATGCCGATGTTCCGGATCGCGACCTTGCTGTCGGTGGTCAGCGTGACGTCTTCGGACAGCGACAGGTCCACCACCACGTGGTCGCCCGCGAGATCGACCTTTGTGACCGTGCCCTTGCGCATGCCGTTGACCTGCACTTCGTCGCTGCTCTCCAGCCCGCCGGTCTGTGGGAACGTCACGTGCCAGACGCGCACTTTCTTGTTGAGTGACACCTGCTTCAGCCACGTCACGCCCCACAGCGTGGCGGCCAGCGCCACGAGGACGGTGGCTCCGACCTGGATCTCGGTTCTACGACTCACGGCTCGGCTCCTTGATGAATGGGCAGGGCGAGCGCTTGGCGAACTGGCCAGCAGCCACGGCCGCTCGGACGATGCGAGGCATGTTAGCCCGTTTGGGCGGGCTCATCGCTCGTCCCCTCGATGAATTGCTTCACCAGCGTGTTGCTCGTCTCGCGGGCCTCGGACGTCGTGCCGGTGAAGACGACGCGGCCCTCGTGCAGCATGGCGATCCGGTCACCCACGTGCCACGCGCTGCGCATGTCGTGCGTCACCACGATCGAGGTGACGCCGATGCGCTGTTGCAGCGCGCGGATGAGCCGGTTGATGACGTCCGACATGATCGGGTCGAGCCCGGTCGTCGGCTCGTCGTACAGGATGTAGGCGGGATCCATGGCGATGGCGCGCGCCAGCCCGACCCGCTTGCGCATGCCACCCGACAGCGAGGCCGGCTTCATGTCCTCGATGCCCTTCATGCCGACCCAGTCCAGCCGCTCGCCGATGCGGCGCTGGATCTCACCGGCGCTGAGCTTGGTGTGGGTGCGCAGCGGCAGCGCGACGTTCTCGCCCACGGTGAGCGAGTCGAACAGCGCGGCGCTCTGGAACAGCATGCCGAAGCGCTTGCGCACCTCGTTCAGTTCGTGCATCGCCATCGTGGTCGTCTCTTCACCATCGACCTCGACCGTGCCGGCATCGGGATGCATGAGCCCGATGATGTTCTTGAGCAGCACGCTCTTGCCGGTGCCGCTGCGCCCGAGGATCACCATCGTGCAGCCGGTGGGGATGTCGAGGTCGATGCCGTCGAGCACCTGCTTGTCGCCCAGGCGTTTCTTCAGTCCGCGGATCTTGATCATGATGCGAAGATGAACCGGAACAGGACGTTGGCCAGCACGTAGTCGACGACCAGCACGAGCACGCACGACGACACCACGGCGCGCGTGGTGGCGACACCCACGCCCTCGGCACCGCCCTCGGTGCGGAAGCCGTGGTAGCAGCCCATCCAGCCGATGATGCCGCCGAAGAACACCGCCTTGATGATGCCGACCCACAGGTCCTTCACGTAGAAAAAGTCCTGCAGCCCGCTGACGTAGGTGTGAGTGCTGACGCCGATGCTGGTGACCGCGACGACGTAACCGCCGAAGATGGCGATGACATTGGCGATCATCGACAGGATGGGCAGCATCACGATCGCAGCGAACACGCGCGGCACCACCAGATAGCGCACGGGATTGATGGCCATGGCCTCGAGCGCGTCGATCTGCTCGGTGACACGCATGGTGCCCAGCTCGGCCGCGATCGCCGCACCTACTCGGCCGCCGACGATGAGCGCCGTGAGCACCGGACCCAGCTCGATGATGACCGAGCGCATGATGACCGAACCGATGTACTTGAGCGGCACGACGCTCGAGAACTGGTAGGCCGCCTGCACCGCGGCCACAGCACCGGTGAACACGCTCACGATCAGCACCAGCATGAGCGACTGCACGCCAATCGCATGCATCTGCTCGACCACGTTGTGGTAGGCGCGCAGGCCGGGCACGAGCGCGCGGAACGTATCGCCGATGAGCATGAAGATGCGGCCGACTTCGGCCACCCAGTCGAACACGCGGGTGCGCACGTAGCCGACGCCGCGCGCGGTGAGACTTCCGGTCGCCATCGCCTAGAACCCGGGCTCGGTCTCGCCCGACATGACGGGACTGTAGGGCACGAACTTCGTGCACTCGCGAATGAACGTCATGTCGACGTCGTCGGTGGGACCGTTGCGCTGCTTGGCGATGATGAGCTGCGCCTTGCCCGGCTCCGGCGTATCGGGTTTGTACACGACCTCGCGGTACACGAAGATGACGACGTCGGCATCCTGCTCGATCGAGTTGTGCGTGACGATGCCGTTAGCGATGAAGTTGTGCGTCCCCGGCACAGTCGCATCGAACACGGGCTGCACGCCCAGCGATTCGATGGAGACGATGGCGTCCCAGAAGAGGTCGGATTCCGCGAGAACATGAAGCTCCGGATCAGCGAGTGCGGTCGCCACGGTCATCATGCGTTCCCTGCTGGGAGCGTGCCTGAAGAATGTCGACCCGCAGTATGCCGACCCTACCGCGGCTTGGAGGGCTCGGCCTGGGACACGGCGTTGCGCCATGGACGTGCGCACCTGCTGCCACACCTCGACCGGTATCGTATCGAGGTTGGTGTTCTCGCGGACACCCGACAGGAACTCGAGCACGGCATCCGCCTTCACTGCCCGGGCTCCGTGCACACCGATGTCCTGTAAGAATCGCAGCTGGCTCTCGCGCCCAGTGATATGAAGCTGGAAGCAGGTCCTGTACGCCGCCTTTCGCGTCGCCTTGAGTCTGCTCTGGATCCCGAAACGCAGGAGCAGTAGCCGCACACCCTCGGCCAGCTGTTCACTCGTCGTTGCGTAGTAGATGCGCGACTGCTTCGAACCGGCGAACACGCAGCCGTCCGTGGCCCACAGATGGCGCAGGAACAGCGCGACCTGATCGAGCGGCAGCGCGAACACAGGCTTCGGGATGAACTTCTCATAGCTGCGCTTGCCGTAGAGTCCGAAGCGGTCGAGCCACGCGGCAATGGGATTGCGTTTGCCGTGAGTGAGTTTGTCGGGTGCCGGCAGGTAGAGGTGGCTCCATGAACCTTGAGCGACGCGGCGAGGCGTGATCCCGAAATGCTGGGCAGCCTGAGCCACAGCGGAGAGATTGGCCTCATCGGCGCTTGTGTAGTGGATCGGCTGCCTGGGAGCCACGCAGCCGTCTCCAATCAGATGCGCGAGCATCACCAATTCAGCTTCGGGCCACTCCTGCTGGTTCGTCGGGTCCGAGATGCGTCTCGGTACAGCCAACTTCACACCTGTCGCCAACTGATCCAGCCGCCGCCAGCCGTCGAACGTCAGGAACGGGTGGTTGGCGCTGGCCTTGATGCTGCGGCCGGAAGCCAAGCGCATCTCGAAGACTTCCTTCTCGCCACTCGGGAAGACATGGGACATGGTGCCCTGTACCAATCGGAATGCGTCATCGATGGTCCACACGGGGATGTCGCGCTCGCCGCTCGAGAGCAGTTCACCCATGGTGACCTCGGCGCCGGTGTCTGCCCGGAGGACGCGAGCATCGGCAGTGAGACAGCCCGACTCACGCAGGTCCGAGAGCTGTGGTCGGCCGCCGCCGCCGCGCTGTTCGACGGCGCGGGACAGCTGCGAGAGCGCGATGATCGGCACGCCGAGTTCCTTGGCCAGGCCCTTCAGGCCGCGCGAGATCTGCGAGATCTCCTGCACGCGATTCTCCGCTGGCGTGCTACTGCGCATGAGCTGCAGATAGTCGATGACGACCAGGCCGAGTTTGTTCTCGGCCTTGAGCCGCCGGCACTTGGCGCGGATCTCGAGCACGGACTGGGCGGGTGAATCGTCGATCATGATCGGCGCGGCCGTGAGCAGGCCCGCGCCGGTGGTGAGGCGCGGCCAGTCCTCGTTACCGAGATAGCCGGTGCGCACCTTGTGCAAACCGACTTCGGACTGCGAGCACAGCAGACGCAGCGCCAGCTGCTCCTTGCTCATTTCCAGCGAGAACACCGCGACCGGGATGTTGTAGCGGATCGCGGCATTCTCGGCCATGTTCATGACCGCGGATGTGTTGTGCACGCAGATGTCGTTGGCGATGAAGTTGGAGCCTTCCGGGACGTTCAGGTCGTACACCTGCATGTCGCCCACGGGCGTGATCTCGATGATCTCGTCCCAGTACAGGTCCTCACTCGCCACCATCATCAAGTCGGGATCGGCCAGTGCCTGTGCGTAGCGCTCGAGCCGCTCGCGACGGATGGCGCGGCCGGTATGAGCGTTGTAGCCGCTCTCCGTGCGCTCGCCGCTGCGGCGCGCGAGTTCCGTGAGTGTGATGCCGGCGCGACGGGTCGCGGCGCGCACCAGCGCCCAAGCCGATGGCGGGGCGCCGCCGGCCATGGCGTGACGGCGGCCCGGATCGGCGCTGTAAGCGTCTTCGGGGAAGCGCTCGGCCTTCTCGCTCAGCCAGCCGATGAAGCGCTGGTAGCGCGACACCTCCTCGGGAGCGGTGATCTCGACGCGCCACGACTTCTCGGTCTTCTGCCAGAACTTGCTGACGATGCCGAAGCGCAGCAGTGCATGGTGAACATCGCGCGCCAGCGCGATGGAGGCCACGGTGAACTCGATGCGCGGGTAGCCGTTCATGCTGTAGATGGTGCCGTCGCAGCTGAACAGCGTGCGCAGGAAGTCCGCGAGCCGGTCGTGGTTCCAGCGCCAGACGATGTCCGGCAGGCGCTTGGCCTCTGACTTCTTGCCCATCAGATCCAACTCCGCCAGCCACGCCTTGAGCGGATTGCGCGAATGGTCGTACTTCGCCCCACCGGGCCGGTACTCCGGCTTCCGCGGCAGCCGGTACGTGATGCCGTCCGGCTGCACGCGCAGCTCACAGGTCGGGAACTCGGTCGCCAGACAGTGCGTGAAGTCGGCCAGGTGATCGGCACTGGCGGTCGTGAACATCGGCACGGCCGGCGTGAGCCCGCCCTCGGCGATCAGGTACGCCAACAGGCGGACGCGTTCGAACGACCATGTCTCGTCGGTGCCGGCGGCCGGCACGATGCGCGGCACCGCGATGCAATCGCCGATGTGCAGGTCGTGGAGCGGCGTCCAGCCCGTGACCGACAGGAACGGATGGTGCCCGGTCACTTCGATGCTGCGGCCGAGGCGCGTCGTCACACGAAAACACGGCTTGATGCCCGAATCGATCCACGCCCCGATGCGCGTGATCTGCACGGCGCCCTGATCGTCGAGCCCGTGCACGAGTGGCTGCTTGCGCTGGATCGCCTCTTCGATGGTGAGGCGCTCGCCCGTCGATGGATCCACGACCTGGGTGCGCCACGACACGCACTTGCCCATCGCGGGACGCCCGGCCAGGATCACCAGATCGCCGGGCTGCCAGCCGCTCGTGAGTTTGTCGAGGTCGTCCCAGCCGCTCGGCACGCCGGTCACCTGCACCTTGCGCTCGAACAGCTTCTGGATGTTGTCGAACGCCGGCTTCAGCAGGTCCTTGATGGGCGTGAATCCGGCACGGATGCGCGAGTCGGTGATCTGGAAGATGCGCGCCTCGGAGCGGTCGAGGATCTCGGCGGTCTCCTCGGCGGCGGCGTAGCACTGCTGCTGGATCTCGCCGGTGGCCTTGATGAGCGAACGCAGGATGAACTTCGAGTACACGATCTTGATGTGCTGCTCGATGTTCGCCGAGGTCGTGGCGTACTCGAGGATCTGCGCCAGGAACGTCGTGCCGCCCACGGCTTCCAGGTCGCCGCGCCGCTTGAGTTCCTCGGACACGGTGATCATGTCGGCCGGCGTGCTGGTGTTGTAGAGCGCGACGATGGCATCGAACAACTTGCCGTGCGCGCTGCGGTAGAACGCCGAGGCGTCGACCATCTCGATGGCACGGCCGATCGCCGCGTCATCGAGCATCATCGCGGCAAGGATCGAACGCTCGGCATCGAGCGCCTGTGGCGGCGTGAGGCCGGGAGGCCCGCCGGAACCGGCGTTGCTGAAGTCGGACATGAGGCTGTTCCTTCCCGGGCGCTCTTGGCGCCGTGAGCCAGGCGGGGATGTTTCGGGAGCGGTCAGTCGGCGAGGTATTCCTGCGCGAGCCGCTGCAGGTCCTCCCACACCGGCCGCTTGGCGCTTGGACTGCGCAGGCAGTAGGCCGGGTGGTACGTCACGATGAGTTTGGCGCCGCGCCAGCGATAAGTCTTGCCACGCATGCTGGCGATCGTGCCCTTCAACGGCAACAGCAGTTCGGCCGCGAACTTGCCCAGGCAGCAGATGACGCGCGGCTGCAGCGCCTCGAGCTGACGCAGCAGGTAAGGCGAGCAGGCGTCGACCTCGGGTTGCAGCGGATCGCGGTTCCCGGGCGGCCGACATTTGAGGACGTTGACGATATACACTGTCCCTCGATCAAGTGTCACGCCCGGAATGAGTTTTTTCTCGTCCATGGCGGCGATCATCTTGGTGAGCAAATCCCCGGCGCGGCCCACGAACGGCTCGCCGCGCAGGTCCTCGTCGGCCCCCGGGGCCTCGCCCACGAACACGATACCGCTGCGCGCCGAACCGATGCCGGGCACGGCATGGGTGCGCGTGGTGCACAACGAACACTGGGTGCAGGCCCGCGCTTCGGACGCCACCGCGTCGAGCACCGCGAGCGAACGCTCGTGCACGCCGTCGCGGGCACCACCCACGGCCGACGGGTGGAGCGCGGCGGCGAACGGCGGCAGTGCGGCGGTGTCGTCCCCGCGCGCGCCACCGGCCGCGGCGTTGGCCGCGCGCTTGGGCACGCGCCCCGCGAGCGCGGCGGGTGCGGCGGGTGCGGCGGGCACGTCAGGTGCGGTGGGCACGTCAGGTGCGGCGGGTGGGGGCGCGGGCCTGTGAGTCGCCAGCGGCTCGGTGAACCTGACTGCGGGCGCTGCGGCCGCCGGTTCGGGGGCGAGAATGGTCTCGCGCGGGGTCGGCGTGAGCCCAAGTGGTGCCGCAGTCACAACCGCTGCCGGTGCCGCGGCCGCAAGGGGCGTGACGCCGGCGGGCGCGAGCACTTCGGGGCGGAGTCCCTCGCGCCGTGCGCGCGCCACCCCGTTGGCCAGCAGCTCGCCCACGCCGAGCGCATGCTCGCGCTGCACCCTTTGCTTGAGGGCGCGGGTGATGGCCGCGGCTTCGTTGCGCATGTCGTCGCTCATCGCGAGCCCCTCATCGTGAACCTGTCATCGTGGGCCTCTCATCACGAGCCTCTCATCGCGAGCCCCTCATCGTGAGCCTCTCATCGTGACTTCTGCTTCGCGCGCTTGCCGACCGCGAGCTTGAGCGCGGGTGCCTTGCTACCGCCGCGCAGTTCGAGCACGCGATCGAGGATACGCTCGGCCACCTCGCGCTTGCTGGCTTGCGGTAGTTCCACCGTGCCGCCGGCTTCCACCAGCGTCACGATGTTGGTGTCGCCACCGATGCCGTCGGCCGGCGTGTTGAGCACGATCAGGTCGGCACGCTTGGCGGCCAGCTTGTGCCGGGCGTTCGCCACACCGTCGTCAGTCTCGAGCGCGAAGCCAACAACCGTCTGGCCCTTGCGCTTGGCCGCCCCCAGCCCCGCGAGGATGTCGGGGTTGGCCTCGAACGTCACCGTGAGCGGCTTGCCGTCGCGCTTGAGCTTCTGCGTCGCGACACGAGCCGGCCGGTAGTCGGCCACCGCGGCGGCCATGATGATGATGTCGGACTTCGCGGCCGCCGTGCCCATGGCGCGCTCCATCTGCAGCGCGGTCGTCACCGGCACGATCGCGACACCGTGCGGCGGCTCGACGCTGACCGTGCCGGCCACCACCGTGACGTCGGCGCCGCGGTCGCGCGCAGCCTCGGCGAGGGCCATGCCCATGCGGCCGCTGGAGCGGTTCGTGAGCACGCGCACCGGATCGAGCGCTTCCTCGGTGCGGCCCGCACCGATCAGCACGCGCACTCCGGTCATGCTGGTGCGCACGCGCAGCGCGTCTTCGACCGCCGTGACGATGGCGCCGATGTCAGCCAGCCGTCCGGGGCCGGCCAAACCCGACGCGAGCGGGCCCGAGTCCGGACCCACCAGGCGCACGCCGCGTGCGCGCAGCGTGGCGGCGTTGGCCTGCGTCGCGGCGTGCCGCCACATCTGCAGGTCCATCGCCGGTGCGATGACCACCGGCGCGGCGGTCGCGAGCAGCAGCGTCGTGAGGGCGTCCGGGGCCTCGCCGTGCACCATGCGCGCCATGAGATCGGCCGTGGCGGGTGCGATCACCACCGCGTCGGCCGCCTCGGCCACGTCGACATGCTCGACGTGACCGCGCACTCTGCCAGCCGACTCCAGCGGCAGCGCGAAGCGCGGCCGCTGGTCGCCCCACAGGTTCGTGACGACCGGGTTCCCGGACAGCGCCTGGAACGTGAGCGGCGTGACGAACTCGCACGCCGCCTTGGTCATCACCACCAGGACCGTGGCGCCGCGGTCGCGCAGCCGGCGCACCAGCTCGCAGGCCTTGTAGGCCGCGATGCCACCGGACACACCCACGACCACGACCCGGTCCCGCAGCATCGACTACTCGAGCGTCGGGTTGGTCAGCGGATCGCCCAGCGACTCACCCAGTGACTCGCCCAACGAATCACCCAGCGGATCGCCCAGCGGATCGAGAGGCTGCGCGAGCAGGGCCTGCGGATCCTCGTAGTAATACGGCACGTCGTCGTGAATGACGCGTTCGAGCGCGACCGCGGTGACCTTGCCATGCAGCGTCTCACCACTGCGGCGGATCCAGTCGTTCAACCGGCGGGCCTCACGCGAGGCCACGATCGACAGCTCGTACTTGCTCTTGCCCGGAGGCGGTACCAGTGCGGACAGCTTCATGTGTTCTCCGATTCACTTGGGGTCGGTGCTGCGACTCATCGGCGCACCCGTTGACGCCGCGAGCGTACTGCAACGTGCTACGAAAACCGTTTCCGGTGCGGCCGCGCGTACTCGGCGTCGTGTATGGCGAGCAGCTGCTGCTGCGCCAGGTCCAACCGGTCGTTCATGATGACGTAGTCGTAGTGCTTCCACTGCGCGATCTCGCCGGGCGCGTTGCCGAGCCGCTCGGCGATGACCTCTGGCGAGTCGGTGCCGCGCGACAGCAGCCGCTGATGCAGTGCGTCGAGTGAGGGCGGGTAGATGAAGACGCTCACGGCGTCGGGACGCACGCGGCGCATGCTGGCGCCGCCCTGCACATCGACGTCGAGCACGACGACCTTGCCCTCACGCAGGCGCGCATCGACCTCGGACACCGGCGTGCCGTACAGGTTGCCGTGCACCTCGGCCCATTCCAGGAACTCGCCCGCGTCGCGGCGGCGTTCGAACTCGTCACGCGCGAGGAACAGATATTCGCGGCCCTCGGCCTCGCTGATGCGGCGCGGGCGCGTCGTGGCCGAGACCGAGAACACGCAGTCCGGGCGGTGCTGGAACAGGTACGCGAGCAGCGTGCCCTTGCCGGCGCCCGAAGGCCCCGACAGCACGAAGATGAAGCCGTTGCCCGTGACGGGCGCGGGTCTTGCCACCTGAGCCGGCGCGCCTGCCGCGGGCCCGGCGCCGACTGCCGCCGCTCCCGTGACCGCCGCGTCCGGTCGCGTCGCTTCTGCCATGCGCGCACCACTCATTCGACGTTCTGCACCTGTTCGCGAATGCGCTCGATCTCTTCCTTCATGATGATCACCGAGTGCCCGATCTCGACGTCGTTGGCCTTGGAGCCGATGGTGTTGGCTTCGCGGTTCATCTCCTGCAGCAGGAAGTTGAGCTTCCTGCCCGCCAGCTCGCTGCCCTCGATCAGGTGCTTGAACTGATCCAGATGGGCGGCCAGGCGCACGCACTCCTCGGTGCAATCCAGGCGGTCGGCGAGCAGCGCGACTTCCTGCGCGATACGAATGGGGTCCATCTCGACATCGTCCAGCAGCGGCTTGATGCGCGACACCATGCGCTCCTTGGCTTCGAGCGGCCGCAGCGGAGCGCGCACCGACACACGGTCGAGCTCGACGCGGATCATGCGCAGGCGCGCCTCGAGGTCCTTGGCGAGCGCCGCGCCCTCACGGTCCTTCATCAAGTTCATGCTGGCGCAGCACTTCTCGACGATCTCCTTCACCAGCGCCCAGCTCTCGTCGTCCGACATGGCTGCGTGTTCCCACGTGAACAGGTCGGGCAACTGCGCGACCGTGGCGACGTCGACTTCGCCGGCCAGTCCGAAGCGCTCCTTGAGAGTGGCCATGAGCTCGACGTAGCGCTTGGCGACGCCCTCGTTGAGCTTGAGGACCTCGCCGGACTCACCCGCGCCCGACCAGTTGATGGTCAGGTTGAACTTGCCGCGCGAGAAGCGATCCAC
>JANMAX010000089.1:0-7167 GCA_031360075.1 bacterium
CGCGGGTGCCGTCGGTGCGGCAGGCGCTTGCGCCCGCGTGTGCGCAGGTGGCGCGTGCGCAGGAGGCACGGGCGCTGCCGCAACCGGCGCTGGCTTGGCGACATCGAGTACCCGCGGCGCAGGTTCGAGGAGCGCAGCGTCGAGCACGATGGGCTCGGGAATGATCACGATCTCGGGCTGCGGCTGCAACGGCGCGCGCTGCGATGCCACGGGCTGGCTGTCGTCCTCGGGCTGCGGCACGAATGCGATCGGTTCGGGCTCGTTCGCGATCACGCGCCCGGGTGCACGCGGTGTGGGCTGCGACAGTGCGGCCGGCGTGAACGCCACCGGCTCCGGCGCACGACGTGCGGGCGCGGCAGGCTTGCTGGGCGCGGCGCCCTGCTTGGGCTCGACGAGTTGGGGCGCGGGCGGCTTGGCGGCCACCGGCGCCGGCGGTGGGGCGGCAACGGGCGCACGCGGTGCGGCCGCGGCCGGCTTGCCATCGGTGGGCTTGGGCGCGGAGCGCAGCGTGTGTTCCATGCGGCGCGTCGTCACCGCGGACACGGGCGGCGTCTCATCGAACGCGGGGAACACAGGCAATGCATCGGGCTCGGTCAGCGGCGGCAGCTTCATGCGCGCGCCAAAGCGCAGCACGCCCTCGCCATCGGTGAAACGCGACACCCACTCCTTCACTCGCGGATGCCCGGAATCGAGTGGCGGCGATTCAGGCTGCGGCGGCGGAGTGAACGCGGGAGCGGGCACTTGCGCGGGCTCGGTCATGGCAGGCGGTGCCGGCGGCGTGCTGGCGGCGCGAGCCACCGGCGCGGCCGCAGCGGGCGTCACGTGATCGGCAGGCGCGGCCGCAGCACCCGGCTTGGTCGTCGAGCGGCCGGCCGGGTGCGCGCTCGTAGCGGGCTTGCTCGGCGCGGGCCCTGCCGGCGAGTTCGCGGCGTGAGTGGTGGGCGGAGCAGCAGGCGGTGTCGTGGTGGGCATGGCGTCGCGCTCGGTCCGTGGGGTTGCCGTAGCCGCCTTCGTGGCGGCCGGCGCTGCAGTGGTTCGTGGCCGCTGCATCGCGGCGACCGCGGTGCGTACGTGCTCGGGTGCGACCTGCGCGGCCCCGGTGCCGCGTGCGATGCGAATGGCTTCGGAGGCGATCGCGTCGATGTTGCCCGGCACGCCGCGCGACACCGTGTGCAGTTCGCGAGCCGAGCGGCGCGAGAATGCGCGCTCGCCATCGCCGCCCGAAGCCGCCAGGCGGTGGTTCAAGTACGGCCGCACGTCGGGCACCGACAGCGGCACCAGTCGAGCGCGCACCGAGACGACGCCGGCGAGCACATGGAGCGCCGTGCCATCGAGCCGCTTGTCCAGTTCGGGCTGGCCCGCCACGACCACGCGCAAGGCCGACTTGGTGTTGGCCACCGCGCTGACGATGCGCGCCAGTTCGGCCAGCATCTCGGACGGCAGCGTGTGCGCGTCGTCCAGCACCAGCACCGGCGTCTTCTCGTTTTCGGCGACACCCGCCAGCGTGCGCACCAGTTCGGCCACACGCTCGGCGCGCGAGCCATCGTCGCCCGCATGCCCACCGAACATGCGCGTGATCGCGGGCAGGAACCCCTCGGGTGCGCTGCCGGGCAGTTCGAGCCACTCGGCGCGCACACGCGCGCCCCAGCGAGCGCACGCCTCGCGCAGCACGGAGGTCTTGCCCACGCTCGCCTCGCCCGTGATGACGATCACGGGGTGTGCATGAACGAGTCCCTGTTCGAGCTGCGCGAACACGGCGTTGGCCGCAGCACTCGCGAAGAAGTGCGAGCGATCCTGCGTTGGTGCGAAGGCGTCTTCGGCGTTCAAGGAAGTCGAGATCCCGAAGGTGTGGGTGAATGCCGGATGAGTCGGGGTGAGATGTGTGGATTCGGTCGGGTTATCGGCCATGCCCCGGCCTGGGTTCAGCGGAGAAGTCGGGTGCGGGGCCGGAATCGGCGGGCCGGAGCGGGTGTGCGGGATGCGAGGGTGCCGTCCGCGAGGGCCCGCGCCGGGGTGGCTCGGGTCGCGATGCGCGATTGGCGCGGCTGCGGGGGGCATGGGGGGCAGGGTCGTCGGTGGCACGCCAGGCCCGCGCTGCGATGCGCGATCGTCGCGGCTGCGAGGGGGGGTGGCCGCCCCGGGCTGCCGGAAGCGCGTTCGGCCGTGAGGCCATGCGCGGCCGGCGCGGGCCGCACGGGCATAGCTGCCCGGGCCACGCCGGGCTGTCCGAACCCCGCACGGCTGTTCCACCTCGCCGCCGCCTGCCACTACAATGCCCGTCCTTATGCCCACTCCCGACGCCCCTCTACCCGTCGCGCGCCGCCTGGCCGTGGTCGGCACCGCCGGCCACATTGATCATGGCAAGACCGCGCTCGTCCGCCGGCTGACCGGCGTGGACACCGACCGGCTGCCCGAGGAGAAGAAGCGCGGGATCTCTATTGACCTGGGCTTCGCGCCGCTGATCACGCCTGCCGGAGTGCGCGTGGGCCTGGTCGATGTGCCGGGTCATGAACGATTCGTGAAGAACATGCTGGCCGGCGTGGGCGGCGTGGACCTGGTGCTGCTCGTGATCGCCGCCGACGAGGGCGTCATGCCGCAGACGCGCGAGCACTTTTCGATCGTGAAGCTGCTGGGCGTGACGCGTGGCGTGATCGTGCTGACGAAGAGCGACCTGGTGGAGCCGGACTGGCTCACGCTCGTGACGCGCGACGCGCGTGCTCTGGTGACCGGCAGCGGGCTCGCTGACGCGCCGGTGGTGGCGTGCTCGGCAGTGACCGGTGCAGGCATCCCCGAGTTACTTGCCGCGATGGACGCGCAGATCGCGTTGCTACCCGACCGCGGGGCCGAGGGCCCTGCGAGGCTTCCCATAGACCGCGTGTTCACCGTGGAAGGCTTCGGCACTGTGGTCACCGGTACGCTGTGGCGCGGCAGCGTGCGCACCGGCGACGTGCTGGAACTGTTGCCGCACGGCCACGAAGTGCGCGTGCGCCGCGTGCAGGTGCATGGCGAGACCGTGGAAGAAGCGCACGCCGGTCAGCGCACGGCCTTGGCCGTGCACGGCGTGGAGCGCGAGCAGGTGCAGCGCGGCGATTGGCTGGCTGCGCCCGGCAGCGTGCGGCCCTCGCACGTGCTGGATGTGCGGTTCGAACTGCTGAGCGACTACCCGCGCGACTGGAAGCCCGACATGCGCGTACGGTTTCACCTGGGCGCGAGCGAGATCATCGGGCGCTTACTGCTGCTGGGTGAAGCCGCACACTCGCTACTGTCGCCCGGCGGTGCCGTGCTCGCGCAGCTGCGACTGGAGAAGCCCGCCGTGGCCGCGCGCGGCGACCGGTTCGTGGTTCGATCGTATTCACCCAGTAGAACCGTGGGTGGTGGCTCGGTGATCGAACCTGTTGCAGAGAGGCGGCGCAGGTCGGACGTGGCAGGACTGGGCGCACTCGAAGTGCATGAGAGCGGGTCTTTACAGTCGCGCTTGCTGGAGAAGTTGGGGGCGGCTTTAAAGGCACTGAGCGCGGAACAGTTGGCGCAGGACGTGGGCGAGGGCGTGGCTGCCGTGGTTGCGGCATTGGATGGCCTCGCGCGTCACGGCTCGGTGGTCGCACCCGCCACCAACAAGTGGCTATCTGACACGCGCTGGGGCGACGCGCGCGAGCAGGTGCTGCGCGTGGTGCGCGTCTACGCCGACAAGCACCCGTCGCGCTACGGCGTGATGAAGGGCGAGTTGAAGAGCGGCATGAAGAGCGCATTGGACGGCACGCTGTTCGACCTCGCATTCACCGCCCTGCTGGCCGACGGCGAACTGGAGACCCGCGGCGAACGCGTGCGCCCGGGCGGCGTGCCGTGGCAGCCGCCTGCCGCAACGCTCGCCGCGCTCGAGAAGCTGGAAGCCATGCTGGAGGCCGACGCGTTCCAGGTGCCCGAGAACGACACCTGGGCGAAGGCGCTGGGTGCCGGAGCTGCCGACGCCGCCGGGCTCGGGTTCTTCCTGGGGCGCTTGGTACGCGTGAACGCCGAGCTCACGTACACGGCGGGGCAGATGTCGCGGCTGTCTGCGCTGCTCAGCCAATGGTTCGCCGATGGCCACGCGTCACTCACCGTGGCGGACTTCCGCGGGCTCACGAACGCGTCGCGCAAGTTCGGCGTGCCGTTGCTGGAGCACTGCGATCGTGTGGGCTGGACGGTGCGCGTGGGGGATGAGCGGAGGAGCGGGAGGTAGCGAACGCGCTTCAGCGCGCGCGGAGTTCCAAGGGCTCGACGGCCGAACTCAGCACGCGCTCGCCCACGCTACGAAGTTCCTGGAAACGCGCGGGGCGAAAGGCCAGGAGTCCGCTGTTGCAATGTTCTTGGGCTTCGGTGAGGTCGGTGTCGCTGGCGAGCAGCTTGCGGAACCCATCGCCCACGGTGGCGGCCAGTGAGCGCCAACGATCGGGGAACCGGACACTAATCGTTTCGATCCAGCGGTCCCCCCACTGCTCCAACTCAGTGCTGGGTGTGAGTGCGGCAATCGCCAAGACGCGGCCGAGATCCTTGTTCCGCCGAAGTTGCGGACGTCCCAAGATCTCGGAACCAACGATGATCTGATCCGAGAAGCCGCGGTGCTCGAGCAGGTTGGCCAATGCCATGCTCTCGGGACGTGCGTAGGAGAGGCCTTCGGGGCTGCGCGCTGGCTTGTAGGTGACGATCCCCGTGAACTCGAAACTCGGCAGACCGAAGTGCTGCCCGGATGGGAGCGCCAACCGGTCCCACCTGCGACCGACCTGATGCTGGGAACTTGGGTCGGAGAGCAACTCGAGGAACCAAGTGCTCCTGCCCGGAGGGAACAGCCGCACTGCCGGCAGCTGGTCGTCGGGCGTGTCCTGCCCGCCGGGCCGACCGAACGCGCCTTCGGTGCGAACTGTCCAACCGGCCTCGAGCAGCCGTTGCGTGATGACGCGCCCGTGTTCGACGGCGGTGACGTGCGGCGACAGGACGCAATCGACGTCCTTGGTGCGCACGCCCACACTCGGGCGCTGCGCGGCAAGTCCTTGGGCAGCGGCAAGGCTGCCGATGATCACGATGGAGCCGTGCAGCTCAGCCGGGATCACTGCAGCGATCTCGGCGAAGACTTCGTGGGGTGAGATCTCGTGTGGTGTCATGATCAGCCTCTGGCTTTGCGGCGGTTGACCAGCGTTTGGAAGAATTGTCCCGCTTGGACCTGGAGGTTGGCCTCGTAGAGGTCGAGCAGGCACTCCAGGGGGCTGGCAAAGGGCAGGCCTGAGCCGCTGGCCTCGAACATCGGGTCGGCTTCGGTCACGGTATGCACGACGAACACTGCAGGCTCGCGTGGGTCGGCGACCTGTTCGAGCGCTGGGTCGAGCTGGTGAACGAACTCAAGGCCCGGCTGCACCTCAGTGTGCAGTGAGATGTCGAGCCGCGGTGCGCCGGTGAGGTCGAAGTCGGGGTCGTAGTGCAGCGCGCCCAGCACGCCCCCGATGGCCACACCGCTCGGCGCGAGCTGCGCAAGGCGAGCCGCGAGCGATGACGCCGGACGCACTTTGCGTGCCCGATCCACGAACCGCACCGTACGCCGCGCGCGTTCGGATTCGCGTAGCCAGCGCTCGACCAGGTCGCGCGGCAGGTCGCGCAGTTCCACGCGGCGGTCGGAGGTGCGGTCGAGCCAGATCTTGAGGTCGCGCAGGACGCTGGCGACGGTCGGGTATGAGTAGCCCGTGGTGCGCATGAGTTGGTCGGTCGTGATCGGGCCGTCCGCGCGCAGCCAACTCGACATGAGCAGCTTGGTGACCACGAACCATGAGCTGCCGCGGTCGTGGTGGCTGCTCTGCCGGCGCGTGGCGGTGCTGACGACGTGGGCGATCGCCGCCTGCGTTTCGGTATCGGTCTGACGCGGGTAGCTGATGAAGCGACCGGAGTCGGTGACGCAGAGCGTGAGGTGGTCGAGGATCTCGGGGCGCAGCACGCCGCGCGCGAGATCCCACTCGCCCTGGAGGCGGTCCGGCGTGATGCTCGGATGGTCGAGCACGAGGTAAGCGCGGAAGTCGCCGCCGCGGGCCGCGAGCTGGTAGCTGATCTGGAGCAAGCTGGCCCGGAGGTCGCGGATGGCGCCCTCACCATGCTTCACCTCGATCAGTCGATCGCCGACGACGGCGAGTCGCTCGTGGCTGATTTTCTGCTTCATGTAAGTTAAGATGCAAGTTGCTAAGTAAAGTTGCAAGTTAAATTGCAATTGCCGCGATTAAATCAGCCAGACGTCTGTAGCGCAAGGATTTAGCTCGATAACTACAAGCTGTCATCCGACGACCGACGCCTCCAACTGAGTCCCGGGTCCAGTCCGCAATCATTGCCAACCGGACCCCGAGCCGCCGCGGCTCGTGGCTGCAGCCCCGCGCTCACTCCACCACTTGCAGCACCGGCACCCGCCCCGCGAGTGCTCGCCAGAGCCCGACCCCGCCCAAGCCCAGCACCAGTGCGAGCGGCAGCCAGGCCGTGTTGCCAGGCCACGTCAGCAGGTTCCAGCTGAGCATGCTGGCCTCGAGCGTCGAGTGGACGAACAGGCCCGCCATGGCCGCGAGCAGTCCGACGCGTATGAGCACGCCCAGCAGGACCAGCACCGACAGCGTCGCGAGCGCCAGGTTGAGCGCGGGCAGTTCGCCGCGCGGCAGGGCCACCGAGACGAACACGACCGTGGCGAGCGCGTAGGCGAGCCACGCGCGCCGCACGAGCAGTCGCAGCACGACCAACACGACCACGAACCCCAGCGCCGTCACCACCGCCGAGCGATAGAGCAGGAGCATTTCCGCCAACTGCTGGCGCAGCCCCAGCATGCTCACGAGCATAGGTTCGACGAAGCCGACATTGTCGGGGCGGCCGGGCGGCTGGCCGAACAGCACTGGTGCGGCTTGGTGCCCGGCGACGGCGAGGCAGAGCGCGATCCCAGCCAGACAGCCCACCAGCACGTCGCGGCCGACCAACGGATCGTCGTGCCGGCCGCCCAGCAAGCGCACCCACGACACCAACACGCGAGGCCAGAAGTGCCGCACGTAGGGTTCGACCGCCAAGTAGAAGACGCGCGCGAACGCGAAGTCGTAAAGCGACCACGCCAGTGCGACCGAGAACCCGAGCGGCAGTCCCTCGAGCGTGTGGTGCCCGCCCAGCAGCCAGACGAGC
>JANMAX010000119.1:0-3818 GCA_031360075.1 bacterium
CGTACATGCGCTCGTAGTAGGCGCGGAACTCGCCGCTCTTGATGGCCTGCCACCACGGCTTGTTCGCCTGGAACCACTCGACCGTCTGCCGTATGCCCTGATCGAACGGCACTGCCGGTTTCCAGCCGGTCACGCGCGTCAGCTTGCTCGAGTCGACCGCATAGCGCCGGTCATGGCCGGGGCGGTCCTCCACGTAGCGCACCAGCGACTTGGGCTTGCCCAGCAAGTCCAGCAGCGTATCGGTGATGGTGAGTACATCCAACTCGTGCTGTGCGCCGATGTTGAACGTCTCCCCCTCGATGCCCGGGAACTCGAGCAGCGTGAGCAGCGCGTCGCAATGATCATCGACGTGCAGCCAGTCGCGCGTGTTCTTGCCGTTGCCGTACACCGGCAGGGGCTGGTCCTCGATGGCGTTGGTGACGAACAGCGGCACCAGCTTCTCGGGGTACTGCCGCGGGCCATAGTTGTTGGAGCAGCGCGTCACCACCACCGGCAGGCCGTACGTGCACCAGTAGGCGTAGGCCAGACGGTCGCCGCCCGCCTTGCTGGCGGCATACGGCGAGCGCGGATTCAGCGGCCAGTCCTCGGTGGAGTGCCCTTCGAGCACCTCGCCGTAGACCTCATCCGTGCTCACCTGGATGAAGCGTTTCACGCCGCTGCGGCGGGCTTCCTCGGCGAGCACGAACACACCATAGACATCGGTCTGGATGAACTCTCCCGGCGTCTCGATGCTACGGTCGACATGCGACTCGGCCGCGAAGTTCAGCACGTACTGGCAGCCCTTCATGGCTTCGGCCACCTTGCCTGCATCACGGATGTCGCCGTGCACGAACGTCAGCTTGGCGGCCGGCACGCCGTCGAGGTTCTCGCGCCTCCCCGCATAGGTGAGCGCATCGAGCACCACCCCGTGCGCGCCGGGATGGCGCGCCAGCAGGCGATGGACGAAGTGGGACCCGATGAACCCGGCGCCCCCGGTCACGAGCACGCGGGCGTGCGACAGGTCCAGCTTCTCAGCCACGGGCGGCCTCAGCCATCGTGACGGCTCCAGTCGTACGGGATCGACGGGTCGTGCGCCGGCACTCGGTGCTCATCCGGATCCTTGTAGTCGTAATGGTAGGTCGGCACGTTCACCAGGTACGCCGGCTCGACGCCGATGCCCTTCATGCCATGCATCACCAGCGGCGGGATCACCAGCAGCGTCGGGTTCTTGTCGCCGAGGAAGAACTCATTGACCTCGCCCTTGGTGGGACTGTCGTCACGTGAGTCGTACAACACGACCTTCGACATGCCCTTCACCACCACGAAGTGATCGGTCTGCTTCTTGTGGAAGTGCCAGCCCTTCACGACTTCGGGGTACACCACCGTGAGATAGACCTGACCGAACTTCTGGAAGAACGGATCGTCGTCGCGCAGCATCTCCATGAGCCAGCCGCGCTCGTCCGGAATCACCTTGAGCGCCTTGGTGATCACGCCGTGGATCATGCGCGCTTGCCCCCGCGCTTGGGTGCCGCCTTCTTGCTCGCTGCAGCGCTGGCCATGGTGGGACGCTTCGGCCGGATCGCCTTGTTGGGGCGGCCCTTGCCGACGCCGACGTACTTCCAGCCCGCGGCCTCAGCCTCTTCGGGGTTGTAGATGTTGCGCAGGTCGCACAGCACCGGCTTCTTCATCAAGCGCTTCAGTTTGGCCAGATCGAGCGTGCGGAACTCGTTCCACTCGGTGATCAGCACGATCGCACTGGCTCCGCGCGCGGCGTCGTAGGCGTCCGCCGCCATCTCGACACCCTTCAGCTCGCTCAGGGGTTCGGCCTTGGGCATCGCAACCGGGTCGAACGCCACCACCTTGAAGCCCTTCTTGATGAGCCCGGGCACGATGGTCAGTGACGGCGCGGCGCGCATGTCGTCCGTGTTGGGCTTGAACGCCAGCCCCAGCACGGCGACCTTCTTGCCGCGCGGCGAGCCGACGGCTTCGACGACCTTGTCGACCATGCGGTCCATCTGGCGTTCGTTGGCGGCGATGGCGGCCTCCACGATGCCGACCCGCTCGCCCGCGGCACGCGCGAAGCTGGCGAGCGCATGCGTGTCCTTGGGGAAGCAGCTGCCGCCATAACCCGGGCCGGCGTGCAGGAACTTGGAGCCGATGCGGCGGTCCATGCCGAGGCCCTTGGCGACCACCTGGACGTCCGCGCCCAGCGCTTCACAGACGTTCGAGATCTCGTTGATGAACGAGATCTTCGTGGCCAGGAAGCAGTTGGACGAGTATTTGATTAGCTCCGCCGTCTCGAGCGTGGTCATCACGATCGGTGTCTCGATCAAGAACAGCGGATCGTGCAGCTTCTTCAGGAGGTCTTGCGACTTCTTGGTCTCGGCGCCGATGACGACGCGGTCGGGACGCATGAACGTCTCGATGGCGGACCCTTCACGCAGGAACTCGGGGTTCGACGCCACGTCGAACTCGGCGCCGCGCTTGGCGAACTTCTTCATCCAGCTGTAGAGATCGCGCGCCGTGCCCACCGGCGCCGTGCTCTTCTGCACGACGAGCGTGTAGCCGTCCAGGTTCTGCGCGACCGTCCTGGCGACCGCGTAGATGGCGCTGGTGTCGGCGCTGCCATCCTTGCGGGGCGGGGTGCCGACGGTGATGAACACGACCTTTGATTCCTTCACCGCCGACGGCAGGTCGGTGGTGAAGTGCAGGCGGCCTTCGTTCACGTTGCGCTGCACCATCTCGGGCAGACCGGGCTCGAAGAACGGCAACTCAAGCGCCTTCAGCCGCTCGATCTTGCCGGCGTCCGAATCGACGCAAATGACGTTGTTGCCGAAGTCCGCGAGGCAGGCGCCGGACACGAGGCCGACGTAGCCCGTGCCCACGACCGTGAGGGTATACAAGGTGGGGATCCTTTCATGTGCGACCGGTCGAGCCGGCCTGATGCCCTGTGCGAGCGGGCGTAATTGGCGAGTCAGGTTAGGGGGGCGAACGACTCGTGGTCAAACGTGACGCATGCGGACCGCGGCGGTGCGTTCTACGATGGCACCGCTGGCGTTCCTGTTGTAATTTGGCGGTTGGTAGCCACTTGATCGCGAGCGGGCGCTGCCCGCGCCCACCCCACCGAGACTCAGGTTCCCCAACCCGTGTCCAACGCGCTCCCGCCGACCGATCCTCCACCGCAGGGGTGCACGGAGTATTCACCTCCGCCCTTCCCGGGACTCGCCCGCGGCGTGGGCCAGCAGTTGAGCATCGCCCGGCTTGCGAACGTTTGTGATGGGCGCGCCGCGGTCGCGCCCGCTCCGGCGGGCTGCGGGCGTGTGATGTGCGGAGTCGCCTGATGTGCGGGATCGCCGGGGTCTACCGCTTCGGTGAGCAGCCGGCGAGCCAGCGCTCGCTCGCCGAAGACCGCGAAACCGTCACGGCGATGCTGCGCGCCATCGAATACCGCGGCCCGGATGACGCCGGGCTCGAGCAGGCCGGACGCGTCACGTTCGGCGCCCGGCGGCTGTCGATCCTCGATGTCGAGCTCGGCCACCAACCGCTGTGTGACGCGAGCGGCCGAGTGTGGGCGATGCAGAATGGCGAGCTTTACGACTTCCCGCGCTTGCGCGCCGAGCTGGCTGGCCGCCACCGGCTCCGCACCCGGACGGACACTGAACTGCTCCCGCACCTCTATCTGGAGCGGGGCGTGGCCACTGTCGAGGGACTGCGTGGCATGTTCGCGCTGGCGATCCACGACACCGCTGACGGCACGCTGCTGCTGGCCCGCGACCCGCTCGGGGTGAAGCCGCTCTACTGGGCGCGCGTCGGCGACCGCCTGCTGTTCGCGTCCGAAC
>JANMAX010000148.1:0-18040 GCA_031360075.1 bacterium
CGGCGGTGGCGCTGGCGTTCCCGAGCGTTGCCGATCAGACCAAGCGCAGTTGCGCGACGTGTCACACGGGCGTGGCGGGCGGTGCGGCGCTGACCGATGCCGGCAAAGCCTACAAGGCCGACGCCACCAAGGTGCCGGCCGCCAACGTCGAAGGCGCCAAATACGTGAGCAACAACAAGTGCAAGACCTGCCACTTGAAGGAATACAAGTCGTGGCTGGAGACCCCGCATGCCAAGTCCATGGAGACGCTGCGCGCGGCCTCGGCCGCGAAGGTCACGGAGGTCGCTGCGAAGTTGGGCGTGAAGGTCGAGGGTGCCGCCGACAAGTCGGACGCGTGCCTCTCGTGTCACGTCACGGGTCACGGCCAGCCGGGTGGCTATCCGGGCGCCGACAGCACCAAGACCGCGGGGCTCTCGGGGGTCACGTGCGAGAACTGCCACGGTCCGGGCAGCGCTCACGTCACTGCAGCCAGGGAGGCGAAGAAAGCGGCCATCAACGGCCAGGTCAGCGAGAAATTCTGCCGTCAGTGCCACACGCCGACGATGAGCCCCAAGTTCGACTTCGCGGTCTACCAGGCCAAGGGGCTGCACGCCAAGAAGGCGGCGGAGTAGCCGCGTACGAGGTCCGACACCCGAGCGCAGACCGAGTGACCGCCCGGCGGGCATCCCCGCCGGGCGGTTCCGTTGGGCTGGGCGGCCGGTCCAAGCGCATGCGCACCGGACGGCTCCGCCCGGGAGCGTGATCCGGAGCCGCCCGCCCGAACTCGGGGTTCCGTTTCCCCTGCCGGTGCGGCACACTGCCGGGGTCTCGCGAACATCCCCCTCCTGGTCGAGGAGCACCGCCATGCCCAAGCACATCCCGCTGCCCGCCCGGGTCACCGCGGCCGGCAACAAGCCCAAGCTGATCGATGAGTACCTCGGCCGTGTGAGCACCGGTGCGACCCACTTGAGCATCGCCCGCATGCAGAGTCCGGAAGGCTGGGTCGAGCCGGGCCAGCGCCCCGAGTTCGAAGAGCACACGCTGGTGTTGAAGGGCATGCTGCGCGTCGAACACGACGGCGGCAGTCTGGACGTCCGTGCCGGCGAGTTCGTGTGCGTGGCCGCGGGCGAGCGCGTGCGCTACTCCACGCCCGAACCGGGCGGCGCCGAATATGTCGCGGTCTGCCTGCCGGCCTTCTCTCCGGATACCGTGCACCGCGAGGAATAAGGCCGCACGCTTTCGATCGGGCCGAATGCCGATGGCGAGTACCTTGCCGAAGGGGTCGGCGGTTGCGACACGTTCGGGTTCACGCGACTCCAGTCACTGCGCTGGGCAACACCGGCAGGCACGGGGGGCGAGTTGCGGCGACCTGCGTGCCGGCGTCAGCTCACGCCGGCGCCGGTGCGCTCCGCTTCGCGCAGCCCGTAGAGCGGCTGGTACTTGTCCCACAGGTAGTCCATGTAAGGTTCGATGGTGAGCGCCGAGCCGGTGACGCGCGGGATCAGCTCCGACGCCGTGAACTTGGAACCGTGGCGGTAGATGTTCTCGCGCAGCCAGCCGTGCAGCACGCCGAACTCGCCGCGCTTCACGTCGGCCGGGATGCCGGGATTGGCCTTGACGGCGGCGGCGAAGAACTGCGCCGACAGGATGTTGCCGAGCGTGTAGCCCTGGAACACGCCGCCGATGGGGCCGGCGTACCAGTGCACGTCCTGCAGGACGCCGCGCGTGTCGTCGGGCACCGGGATGCCGAAGTCGGCCTCGAAGCGCTCGCGCCAGACGCGCGCCAGGTCCTTCACCGCGACGCGGCCCTCGAGCAGGTCGAGCTCGAGGTCAAAGCGCAGCATGACGTGCAGGTTGTAGGTCACCTCGTCGGCATCGGTGCGGATGAGCGAGCGCTCGACGCGATTCACGGCGCGGTAGAACGTGTCGAGTGAGACGCTGTCGAGCTGTTTCGGGAAGTGCTTCTGGAGCACCGGATAGAAGAACTCCCAGAAGCCGCGGCTGCGGCCCACGAGGTTCTCCCATGTGCGCGACTGGCTTTCGTGCACGCCCGACGACGTGCCGCCGGCCAGCGGCGTGCCTTCGTAGCTGCGGTCGATTCCCAGCTCGTAGAGTGCGTGACCGCACTCGTGCAATGTCGAGAACAGCGCGTCGGTGATCTCGTCCTCACGCACGCGCGTCGTGATACGCACGTCGCCGAGCGAGAACTTGGTCATGAACGGGTGGTGCGTCTTGTCCTGCCGCCCGCGCTCGAAGTCGAAGCCGAAGCGCTGGATGACCTCGAGGCCGAACGCCAGTTGCTGGGCTTCGGGAGCGTGCTGGCGCACGCACGAGTCATCGGCGAGCGGTCGCGACGTGATGGCGTGCACGATCGGCACCAGCCGCCCGCGCAGTTGCCCGAACAGCAGTTTCACGTCGGCGGCCTTCATGCCGTAATCCGAGAAGTCGATCAACGGGTCGGCGATGTGCGCGTAGCCGGGGAAGCACTCGGCCATGCGGCGTGACAGTTCGAGCGTGCGCTCGAGCATGGGGCGCATCGACTCGAAATCGTTCCTGGGCTTGGCCACGGTCCACGCCTGGTAGGTCTCGGACGTGTGCACCTGGAGTTCGGATACCAGCTCGCCGGGAATGCGAACGGATTGATCCCACGCGCGGCGCGAGACGCGCACGAGCGAGGCGTCGTCGGAGTCGGCGGGCAACGACGCGGTCTCCTTGGCGGCGGCATCGAGCAGCCGTCCGGTCTCGGCCTCGACAAAGCGCTCGTGCGCCAGCCGTGACAGCGTGGCCAACTGGCGGCCGCGCGCCATCGCGCCGCCCGGCGGCATATATGTGGTCTGGTCCCAGCGCAGCAGGCTGGCGGCGCTGTTCAGGTCATCCACTTGGATCAAGCGTGACTTCAGGGCGTCGAGGGATCGCATCCCGTCCTCCGGAGTCTGGGCACTGTGGGGTGTGAACCCCACATGCTAATGGTGGAGTCGGGCGGAGACAACATGAGGATTCACATTGCCACATGCATGGATACCATCGGCCGGTGTGCGAGCCGGGCCGCCGCGCGCCAGCGCGGACGAGCGGCCCGCGGATCGGTATGCCACGCGGGCACGCCGGGTGGGGACACCCGCGGCGTACGAACGACGAAGCGGCCCCCGCGTGTGCCGGGGGGCCGCTTCGCACGATCGGTGTGGCGCGACCGCAGGCGGCGCCGGGCCGACGCACGGGGTCGCCGTGCTGCGCCCGCCGCCTCGCTCAGGCGACTTCGATGGTCACCTGCTGCATCGTGACGGTCTCGGTCGGCCGGCCGGATGACGAGCCGAGCTTCTCGATCGCTTCGAGCACCGCCTCACCGCCTTCGACCTCGCCGAAGATGGTGTGCTTGCCATCGAGCCAGGGCGTCGGCACGAACGTCAGGAAGAACTGGCTGCCGTCGGTGCCGGGGCCGGCGTTCGCCATGCTCAGCAGGCCCGGCTTGTCGTGCTTCACGCCGGGAGCGAACTCGCCGTCGAAGCGGTAGCCCGGGCCGCCGGTGCCGCTGCCGAGTGGGCAGCCGCCCTGCGCCATGAACTCGGGGATGACGCGGTGGAACAACAGGCCGTCATAGAACCCGAGGCGCCCCAGATAGGCGAAGCTGGTGGCGTGCACCGGGGCCGTCTCGGTGAGCAGGCGGATGACGAGCTCGCCCTTGCTGGTCCTCATGCGGGCACGCCACGTCTGGCCGGCGGGGAAACTCAGCGTCCGGGGCATGGCGAGTCGCGTGCGCCAGCCGGCCTGCGTGGTGTCCACGTTGGCGCTGGCGACGAGTTGCTCGAGCATCTGCATGGTTGGGTTCTCCGTGGTGCGGGGGGGGAGGGTCAGCGCATGCCCGAGGCGCGGATCACGAACAGGCACAGAGCGGCGAGCAAAGCGGCAGCGGGCATGGTGATGACCCAAGCCCACACGATACGCGAAGCGACGCCCCATTTCACGCCGGACATCCGCCGGGAGGCCGAAACCCCCGAACCCACGATCGCGCCGGTGATGGTGTGCGTGGTCGAGACCGGAATGCCCAGCGCGCTGGCGCCGAACAGCGCGACCGCGCCGGCGGTCTCGGCGCAGAAGCCGCCGACCGGTTGCAGCTTGGTGATGCGCATGCCCATGGTCTCGACGATGCGCCAGCCGCCCGACAGCGTGCCGAGACCGATCGCACCGTAGCTCGTGAGCACGACCCACAGGGGCACGTGGAACTCGCCCGAGAGATGGCCGGTGGAATACAGCAGGGCCGTGATGATGCCGGCGGTCTTCTGGGCGTCGTTGGAGCCGTGCCCCAGGCTGAACGCGGCCGCGGAGACCAATTGGAGTTTCCGGAACAGGCCATCGACGCCGCGCGGCGTCGAACGCCGGAATATCCACGACACGGCGAGCATGCTCAGGAACCCGAGCAGCAGCCCGACCAACGGTGAGATGACGATGAACAGCACCGTCTTCAGGATGCCCGCCATGACCACGGCCTTCGGTCCGGCGGCGACGACCGCGGCGCCGACGAAGCCGCCGATCAGCGCGTGGGACGACGACGTCGGCAGTCCCCACCACCACGTCAGCAGGTTCCACAGCAGTGCGGCGAGCAGTGCCGCCAGCACGATGGCGGGTGTCACGACCGCGGGGTCGACCGTGCCCTTGGCGATCGTCCTGGCGACGTGCACACCGAACACCCCGAACGCCACGAAGTTGAAGAACGCCGCCCAGATCACCGCGTAGCGCGGCGACAGCACGCGCGTACTGACGATGGTCGCGATCGAGTTCGCGGCATCGTGGAAGCCGTTGCTGTAGTCGAACACCAGCGCCACGAAGACGATGAACAGGAGGTCCAGTGGCAGCGGCAGCGTCATGTCAGCGGCTCTTCACGACGATGGATTCGACGGCGTTGGCGACGTCCTCGCATTTGTCCGCGGCGTTCTCGAGCCGGCCGTAGATTTCCTTCCAGCGCAGCACGTCCAGCACCTCGTGCCGGCCGCTGAACAGGTCGGCCATGACGTTGCGCGAGATGCTGTCGGCCTCGTTCTCGAGCCGGTTGATCTCGACCGTGAACGCCATGAGGCTGTTCATGTTCTTCAGGTTGTCGATGGCCTGCTCGATCTGCTGGCCGCATTCCGTGAGGATCTCCGCCAGACGGATGGCCTCGGGGGTCGGCTTGCTGACCTGGAACAGCACGATGCGCGAACCGATGGCCTCGGCCGCATCGACGACGTCGTCGAGATTGCTCGCGAGCTGATGGATGTCCTCGCGCTCGAGCGGCGTGATGAACGTGCGGTTCAGGCGCTCGAAGATCTCGTGCGTGACGAGGTCGGCCTTGTGCTCGACGTCCTTGAGTTCCTTGGCACGTTCCTCGAGCCGGTCGAACGACACCATCATGTCGTGCAACTGCCGGCAGCTCTCGCGCACGAGTGCGGCCTGCTTGCGGAACAGCACGAAGAAGTCCTCTTCACGCGGGAAGAGCGAGAACATTCGGGGCCTCCTGGCACGCCGGCGAGGAAAGAGGGCAAGGGGAGGATGTGGAGCAGACCGCGTAGCGATAGCACGCAAGCGGGCTGCCAGCAATCCGGCGGGGCGCAGCGTCCCGCGCCCGGGGCTACTCCGGGCGCCCCGTCCGTGCCAGCGCGAGTGACACGACGCGCTGCAGCAGCTGCCGGTAGCTGAGCCTGGCCGCCAGCGCGGCACTCGCGAACTCCTCCTTCTCGGCGATCTCCGGATTGGGGTTCGCCTCGAGCAGGAATAATTCGCCCTTGGGTGTCAGTCGATAGTCGACGCGGGCATAACCGTCGAGTTCGAGCATGTGATACACGCGTCTCGTCGTGCGCTCGAGCGCACGCACCACCGCGGGGTCCAGGTTCTCGGCGCGGCGCGCGTCGATCTGGTGTTTCTTCTGGTACTCGAGGCTGTGCTTGACGCGCTCGGTGGCAATGGGCTCGGCCGTCTCGGCCAGGCTGCCGAAGTCCAGCTCCCACGGGGGCAGCGTGCGCACGCGCTCGTTGCCGATGGCCGAGACGTACAACTCGCGCCCCTCGATGTACTCCTCGACCAGCGCATCCGTGCCGATCGACTCGTGCACGAAGCGCACGCGTTCGGCGAGCCGCTCGTCGGAGTCCACCAGGCTCGCCTGCGAGATGCCGAGCGACGACTCCTCGCTGGCGCTCTTCACGAACAGCGGAAACGCCAGGCTCTTCGGGCGCCTCGCCTTGCGACCGCGCGCCACCACGAAGAACGCCGGCACGCGCACCCGGTGATAGGCTGCGATCTTCTTGGTGATCACCTTGGAGCGCGCCAGGAACAGCCCGCGCGGATTGCAGCCCGTGTACGGCAGCTTCAGCAGTTCGAGGTAGCTGACGACGTGGGAGTCGAAGTCGGACAGTCCATAAAACTCCTCGAGCAGGTTGAACACGACGTCCGGCTCCCACTCCTCGGCGGCGACGCGGATGGGGTTCAGCTCGTCCTGCACCCCGAGCGGCCGGACTTCGTGGCCGATCCTGCGCAGCGTGTTGACCACGCCGAACTCGGTCTTCCAGCGGTGCACTTCCTCGGCCGGCTGGCCCTTGAGCGAGTCGGGCGGCACGAGCGAGGGATGCATGAGGACCAGGATGCGAAGCGGTTTCTTCATGACCGGTCCCGGTTCAAAGCGCCACCCAATTGCGGCGCGAGTAATGGAAGTGCACGGTGCGCACGGTAAGCAGCAGCGCGAAGTCGACGCGCTGGCGGCGGTCGCCGCGTGCCGCCCGCAGTTCCAGGGCCATGGCCCGCGAGATGACGTCCTCGAGCACGTGCTCGAGCGTGAACTGCGATTCGCCCGTGAATCGCGCCACCATGCGGCGCAGTTCGGCGCGGTGACGGCGGATGAACGACGCCGCCGGCTCGCCGCGCCGTCCGGGTTCGGCGGCAAACAGGCGCTGCAGGTCGCGGTCGGGGATGGTCGGGCGGTCGCTGGCCTGATGCGCCTGCTTGGCGGTGTAGTGTTCGCGCAGCGTCTGCTTGATCTGCGACAGCGGCTCGACCAGGCGGCGCGTGCGGACCGGGGGCGAACTGCCGCGCAGTTCGCGCATCAGCTCGTCGACGTACTCGAGTTTCTTCAGGGCCGGCCAGTCGGCATAGCGCCGCCGCCACTGCGAGCGCGGCGCCAGCCAGACGGCGAACGTCTCGGCGAAGTCCTCGTGCGGATGCGCCTGCGCGTAGTACTGCCGCAGGTGCTGGACGAAGCGCTGGCTCGCGGGGTTCGGCCGGTAGAGCGTCGGGTAGGGGCGCGACGGGTTGCCGAACGTGCGACGCCAGCCGTCGCGGCGCTGCAGCCGCCAGGCGTGCTGCGCGGCGTGGGCGGCCTCGTGGCGCAGGATCATCAGGCACTCCTCGCGCGCGCTGCCCTCGGCTTCGATCATCATGGAGCGCTCGAGCTTCAGCAGCCGCGGGTGCACCAGGTAGAACGGTGCCGCGATCCCCGGCACGCCGTCGGGCGAGAACCACTCCGTGCTGACCCAGACGTGCGGCTTGAACTTGAGACCGCGTTCCTCGAGTTCGCCATGGACCTGGTGGACGAGCGGCTCCAGTGCGCTGCCCTCGATGCCGACGTCGAGATCGGCGAAGCACAAGTCGAGCAGGCGCTCGTCGCCGAGCGCGGCCCAGCGTCGTACGGTGCGCGTGGGCATGGCTCCGGGGCCTCCGTGCGGTCGAGCGGTTGACGCGTTCGCGTCGCTGACGCGAACATGGTGCGCTCCGTGCGAGCGTCGCACGGACGACCGGGGCGCGACATCGCGCCCCGTTGCATTCCGGCGCGCATCCTACTCAAGGACCGAGCGATGACGAAACCCCGCCGCCTGAAGCCCGCTCCGCCACGGGGTCCGCGCCCCGACCGCCACGCGCTCTACGAAGTCGCCGTCCAGGGTGTCGACTGGGACCTGGACTTCCTGGAGCGGGTCTGGCGCTACCGCCACAAGGGCCGCGAGCCCCGGCTGTTCCGCGAGGACTTCTGCAGCACCGCCGCCCTCGCCACCGCGTGGGCGCAGCGCGGGCGTGACCGCGAGGCGTGGGCCGTCGACCTCGACGCCGAGCCGCTGGCGTGGGCGCGCAAGCACCGCTTGCCCTATGTGCGCGGAGTGGCGAAGCGCGTGCATCTGGTGCGCGGGGACGTCCGCACCGCCCGCCGGCCGTTGGTCGACGTGACGTGCGCGCTCAACTTCTCGTGGTGGGTGTTCCACGAGCGTGCCGACCTGGTGCGCTACCTGAAGGCGGCACGAGCCGGGCTCAAGGCCGGTGGCGTCCTGGTGCTCAACATGTTCGGCGGCACGAAGGCCGAATGCGAACTGAGCGAGCGCACGCGCAAGCGCGCCGAGAACACTCCGGATGGCACCATGTTGCCCGGCTTCACGTATGTCTGGGAACACGCCCACTTCAATCCCATCGACCGCCGGCTGCTGGCGTACATCCACTTCGAACTGCGCGACGGGCGCAAGCTGCGGCGCGCGTTTGTGTATGACTGGCGCATGTACACGATTCCCGAACTGGGCGATTGCGTGCGCGAAGCGGGCTTCAGCGGTTTCGAGGTGTGGAGCGAGGGCTGGGACCCCAAGGCCAAGCGCGGCAACGGCGTGCTGTACAAACGCGCGGACCTGGACAACACCGACACCTGGATCGGATACGCGGTCGCGACGCGCTGATCACGCCCGCGGCTAGCCGCACCAGCGCGCGCCGCGGCGCTCAGCGCGCGGTCGTGGCGCTGTGCCCCAGGTGGCAGCCGGTGCAGCGGGCGGTCGTGCCGGCGGCCCCGCTGTTGAAGCCGCGCACCTGTGCGGGGCCGTGCGCGCTCATCAAGGCGCGCCCACCGGAGTCGGTGAGTTGCTCGAACAGCGGTGTGTCGGCAGGCAATTCGAGTTCGACCCGGCCGCTCAAGGGCACGGCGACATCGTGCAACGGCTCGGCCGAGTCCGCGCTCACGAGCCGGAAGACATGCAGCCGCGCGTGCGCCGTGCGTGCGGGGGCGCCGGGCCCCGCGAACACATCGGTATCGAGATAGCGGAACGTGCGCGCGGCGCTGGCGCGGTTCGGCGTGCGCGTCCCGCCGCCGGCCGCGTGCTTCGCGGCGGTCGCGGCGGCGCCGGCCCCGCGTGCCGGCGGCACGATCGCAGGGTCGAGTTCGAGCGTGCCGGGGTAGTCGAGCAGGCGTTCGCGCTGCTCGCCGTCGGCGCTCACCAGCCACAGTCCGAAGTCGCCGCGACCGCTCGGGTCGAGCGCCAGAATTATGCGGCCATCGGCGAATGCCGCCGGAGCGCACGCGGCGGGTGCGGCCAGGTTGGAGTTCTCGGTGTACGGGTCGCCATGGTCGTCGCCGATGGCCGCGCCCGCGACGCGCTCGCCGCGCGACGGCGGCGGGCCGTAGCGCTGTAGCGACAGCGTGCCTGCCCGGGGCGCCAGGCCGGTGTTGCGTGCCGTCACCGCGAGCAGGGCGCCGGGCCGCCAGGGTGCGGGCTGCACCCCCATGCCGCGCCGCCGCGGCACGGTGCCGCCCGCGGCCAGGCGCAACCCACAGAGCGCGGCACGGCCGTGTGCATCGCGCCCGAGTTCGGCCGACACCACCTGCCAGACGTTGACGCTGTCGGGTGCGAGGGCACGTTCCGCGACGCGCGTCAGTCCGGACGGGCTGGCACTCACCCACGGATTGAACCACCAGCGCGAGAACACCAGCCGGTGCGTGCGCGCATCGGCGTAAGGGTCGAGCGCGCCGTTGGCTTCGTGCGTGAGTAGCTCGGGTGCGCCGCCGGGGGGGAGCAGATAGAGCTGCGTGACCGTCGAGCCGTCATAGAGCGCGCGGCCGCCGGCGCGCGTGCTCACGAACACGAGCGAGTCCCCCCACCAGCACGGGTCGGCGTCGTCGGCCGGTGGATCCAGCCCCGGCGTGCCACAGGTGACGCAGCGCGGTTCGCCCCCGGCACGCTCCACCACCCAGATGCGCCAGCGTCCGCCCCGCTGCTCGAAGCCCGCGAACGCCACGCGTGCGCCGTCGCGCGAGACCGCGGGATCGGCCACGTCGAGCATGCGGCCCGCCGCCAGCAGCGCTCGCACCGTGCCGTCGCTGGCCCGCTCCATGAGCGCGCCCCGACCCACCGCGAACGTGCCGTGCGGTCCGAGCCCCGGGACCTGACCGGCGTGCCGGCCGGAAGCGGGGTCACGCGTCACGAACACCACCGGCGGCAGGCCCGCCCGCAGGGGCTGCGCACCCGCGGCCACCGCACCCAGCGTCGCGGAAGGCAGCATGGCGGCCAGCAGCGCCGTGGCCAGCACCGCGAGACGCAGCGAAGGAGGGGGCCATGAGTTCGCGCGCCGCTCCCGGGGCCATGTCCCGGTCGCGCCCCGCGCCGCGCAACGCCGGGCGGAAGCCGTGGCGAGTCGCATGCGGCCGTCGATCGAGCGTCGGGAGTCACTCATGGGGCACGATGTTACACTCGCGGGCCATCCCCGTCCCCTGTCCCCGGAGGCTCCCACCGTGACCGAAGCGCTGGTCGTCTTCACCACGTTCGCCAGCGAGGACGATGCCGTGCGCGTCACGCGCCAGCTCGTGGAGGAGCGGCTCATCGCGTGCGCCAACCTGTTGCCCGGCGCGCGCTCGATCTACCGCTGGCAGGCGGAGGTGAAGGATACGCACGAGGTGGTCGTGCTCATGAAGACGCGCAAGCAGGACTGGACCGCGCTGCTGTCGCGCCTGCACGACCTGCATCCTTACGACACGCCCGAGTGCGTCGCGGTGCGCATCGCCGCGGGCGCGCCCAAGTACATGGCGTGGCTCGACGAAGCGCTGGCGCCGGAGGGCGCGTGAGCGGCGCGCCGGACTCGGGCAAGCCGCCCCACCCGGGCCCGCCGCCCGCCACGGCAAGCGCGCCCGGCGCGTGGCGCGTGACGCTCGAGCCCGGCGCCACGGCCGTGCCCGTGGGCGGTGCCGGCGCGCTCGTGCTGGCGATCGAGACGTCCTGTGATGACACGTCGGTGGCGGTGCTGGAACACGGCACGCAGCTGCGCTCGCACCTGATCGCGGCGCAGGACGTGCACCGCCTGTATGGCGGGGTCGTGCCCGAACTGGCTTCACGTGCGCATCTCGAGTTGTTGCCGCCCATGGTCGAGCGTGCGCTCGGCGAGGCCGGCATCGCCGCGACGCAACTCACCGGTATCGCGGTCACGCATGCGCCCGGGCTGGTCGGCTCGCTGGTGGTGGGCGTGGCGTTCGCCAAGGCCTACGCGGCCGCGCTCGAGAAGCCGCTCATCGGCGTCAATCACATCGAAGGTCACCTGCACTCGGCGTCGCTCGAACATGGCGACAGCCCGTGGCCGGCGGTGGCCTTGGTGGTCTCGGGCGGGCACACCGAACTCGTGGAAGTGACCGGGCTCGCGCCCTACCGCTGGCTCGGCGCCACACTCGATGACGCCGCGGGCGAGGCGTACGACAAGGTCGCCAAGCGGCTCGGGCTGGGTTTCCCGGGGGGCCCGGTGATCGACAAGCTCGCCGCCACCGGTCGCGCCGATGCGTTCCTGTTCCCGCGCCCGATGCTCGACCGGCCCGGGCTCGACTTCTCGTTCTCGGGCCTGAAGACCGCGGTCGGCACCGTGCTGAAGCCGCACGGCGAGCCGCCCTACCCCGAGGCACTCGTGCGCGACGTCGCGGCGTCGTTCCAGGCCGCCGTGGTCGACGTGCTGGTGAGCAAGTGTGCGCGCGCGCTGCAGGCCACCGGGGCCCGGGCGCTCAACCTGGGCGGTGGTGTGGCATGCAACCGGAGCCTGCGCGCCGCGCTCGCGACCATGTGCGAGTACCGCGGTGTGGGATTGCGCATCCCGTCGCCGCGGTTCTGCGCCGACAACGCGGCGATGATCGCCTGGGTCGGGGCGCGGCGGTTGGAACGCGGCGAACGCTCGCTCGAGGACCTCGATGCCGCAGCCTCGCTCGAGAGGTCGGGTCTGAGCGTTCTCTAGAGCGCCCGTCCGCGACGTGTACTCCCGTGGGAGTGCCGGGCGCGCCTGGAGCTGCGCGGAGCGAGCAGCGGTCGAGCTTGCGCTGGGGCGGCGACTCGACGCCTGGAAATTTCGTTGTTAAGCATTTATTCACAACAACTTGGAAGCTATCAGTGGGCCATGGAGTGGGCCCCCGAGCCCCGGCTCGCCCCCCCCTCGCGCGGCCCGCCGGCCTGATACTCCGCGCCTGCTGGCCCGCTGGCATGACCTGCGTGCGCAGACTTTTTCATGCCCGGCCCCAATACCTCGCAAGCCGAGGTGCGACACCGCCGATACCCCGCCTGTCCATGCACGCGAACCGTTCATGTCCGGCCTGATCGGTGCTCGTGTACCCCCGACACATGACCATGCAGGGATCAACGAAGTCAGGAGATTCGGAGTGGCGAACCAGCGGATCCTGATCGCAGACGACGAACCCGATATCCGTCTCTTGCTGCGTACGCAGCTCGAGCTGGAGGGGTTCACCGTGCTCGAGGCCGGCAATGGCACCGAGGCCGTGAGCATGGCGCAGGACCACACACCGGACCTCATCGTGCTCGACGTCATGATGCCGGAACTCGACGGCGTCGAGGTGTGCAATCGTCTGCGCGCGTCGTTCTCCACGCGGCACATCCCCGTGATCATGGTCACCGCGCGCGCCGGCCGCGAGGACAAGCTGGCGGGGCTCGGCAAGGGCGCGAACGACTACGTCACCAAGCCGTTCGACATGAAGGAGCTGACGCAGCGCGTTCGGAACACGCTCGAGTGGAGCCGCCAGCAGCGCTCCGCAAGCCCGCTCACGGGGCTGCCCGGCAATCATTCGATCAATGCCGAGATCCGCCGCCGCCTGACCGAGGAGCTGCCGTTCGCACTGCTGCAGATCGACGTCGATCACTTCAAGGCGTTCAACGACTACTACGGCTATGGCCGCGGCGACGAAGCCATCCAGCTCCTGGCGCGCATCCTCGCGGACTCCGTCTACCGCCACGGCGGCAGCGACGGCTTCGTGGGCCACATCGGTGGCGACGACTTCGTGGTGCTGTGCAACTGCGAGCTGGCGGAGGACCTGGGCGAGGAGATCCTGAGCTGGTTCAACACCGCTTCGGCCGATCTTTACGACGCCGAGGACCGCGAGCGCGGCCAGATCGAGGTGCTGAACCGCAAGCATGTCATCGAGCGATTCCCGCTCATGAGCCTGACCATCGCGCTCGTCAGCACCGACCGCGTGCCGGTCACGCACCTGGCACAGTTGATCGATATCGCGCAGGAACTCAAGGCGCACGGCAAGGGCATCCCGGGCAGCGTCATGGTCGGGGAGCGCCGGCGCCGGCAGGACCCGCCGTCGGGGCAGCACCAGCGAGTGGCCTGAGCCGCCCGGACGCGGCAAGCCCCACGAAAGGCTCACATGGAACGTGCACTCGACCCCGACTGCTCTGAACTGCCGCGCGAGACGCTGACGCTGATCGCGGAGGCGGTGCTCGCGCTGCGCGCGACCAGCGAGCTGGCGGTGTCCTGGGACCTCGCCCAGCACCACGTCCGCGAGGCTCTGGGCGCCGATCATGCCTGCCTGCTGCGCGTCGACCGCCGCAGTGGCGCGTTGTTCGTGTACGAGGAGTCGGGTGTCGAGACGCCCTACCTGGCGGAGCACGGCGGGCCGGTCGAGTGGGTCATGCGCAACGACCGCGCTCGCTTCGACGAGTCGTTCGACGCCGAGACTCCGTGCGAGACGCTGCTGTGGCGCGAGCCGCCCGTATCGCTCGCCACATTGCCGCTGGTCGCGGGCAGCACCGCGTTCGGGTTCCTGCTCATCGGTTTCACGGCGCTGCACACGTTCGGGGCGCACGAGCGCCTGCTCATGCAGACCATGGGCGACGCCCTGGCGCTGGCCCTCGAACGCCAGCACCTGCGCCGGGCGCTCGAGGACGAGCGTGCGCAGGTCACCGGGCTCGAGCGCCGGCTGTCGTCGTCGCAGGAGTTCTCGTCGGGGCTCCTGAACCTGGTGGCCACTGAACTGCGCAGTCCGCTGGCGTCGGTGAAGGCCTACAGCGAATCGCTGGAGCTCGTGGCCGAACACGCCAAGGCGACGCGCGGCCGCTTCCTGGGCGTCATCAACGAGGAATGCGACCGCATGGCGAGCCTGCTCGCGGACGTCAATGATCTGTCGCGCATCGAAGGCGGCGAGTGCACGCTGCGCCTGTCCACGCTCACGCTTGCCGACCTCGGCCACGGCATCGTCGACCGGCTGGGCGATGTCGCACGCGCGCGCGGTGTGACGCTCCAGCTCGAAGCCGATGACGTGCGCGTCGAGATCGACGCCGACCTCATGCGCCGCGGCATCGAGAACCTGGTGAACAACGCCATCGAGTTCTCGCCGCAGTGCGGCACGGTGAAGCTGTCGCTCGATGGCCGCAACGAAGAGTGGACGTGCGTGGTGCAGGACGACGGCCCGCCGCTGCCGGACGAAGACCTGGCCAGCGTGTTCGAGCACTTCCATCGCGCCCGCCGCAATGCCCCGCCCGGCTCGCAGGCCGCGACGCGCGGACCCGGCGCCACGCGTCTCGGGCTCGCCATCGCGCGCGGTATCGTCGAGCTCCATGCCGGGCGGTTATGGGTCGAGCAGCTTCCCGCCCCGGTCGACGGCCCGGCGCCGGGACCGCGCTTCTGCTTCACCGCGCCGGTGCGCCAGACGGCTTCGGCCCGCGCCCGCCGCGTGGCACGTCAGGCGCTCGGACGTCCCGACCTGCAGCCGCTGTTCGATGCCATCGTCGAGATGGTCGCCGTCACGCTGGAGACGTCGCTCGTCTCGCTCGTGCTGGTCGACCCCGATCGCGGCGACCTGTTCGTGGCGGCGAGCATCGGACACGAGGGCGTCGTCAAGGGCCGCCGCACCGCGCTGCGCAGTGGCGTGGCCGGGGCCGTGGCGGCGTGGGGTCACCCGATCCTCGTGCAGGACATCGAAACCGACCGCCGCTTCCGGCGCCTGAACCACCCGCAGTACAACACCAAGTCGCTGCTGTCCGTGCCGCTGCGCGTCGAGAGCGAAGTCATCGGCGTGGTGAACGCCAACAACAAGACGAGTGGCGAGTCGTTCGACGATGACGACCTCGCGCTGCTCATGATGCTCACGGAACGCGTCGGCAGTGCGATCGAGCGCGCCTGTGCGTACCCCGACAGCGAGCGCGTCGTCGACGACGCGCTCGCCGCGGTGCGCGCCATGACGCAGCTGAAGCGCGAGTTCGCGCTCGGTGGCCGGCGCTACGTGAAGCGCGCAAGGGCCGTCGCGCGCACGCTGGGTGTGTCGGCGACCGAGATCGACGTCATCGGCTACGTGGCCAGCATCCACGACCTTGGCATGGTGCGCTTCGGGCCCGAGACCGGGCACGCGAATCATCTGGATGAACGTCAGCGCAAGGCCGTGCGCGCGCATCCCGAAATCAGCGTCGAGATCCTGCGCCCGCTGGAGTATCTGGGGCTGGTGCGCGAGATCATCCTCGGGCATCACGAACGCTGGGATGGCACCGGCTATCCGCAGGGTTTGCGAGCCGAGAGCATCCCCATGGGCAGCCGTATTCTGGCCGTGGCGCGCCGCCGTGGATCAGGACGAAGCCGTCGCGGAGTTGCGCCGCGAGGCCGGAAAACAATTCGACGCCGATGTGGTGGAGGCGTTCGCGAAGTGGCTGGAGAAGGGCGAGGAAGAGGGCCGGGCCGCGGCCTAGCCGGTTTTTTCATGCACCCGCTGTGGTCCATGGGCGCATGAACGGGTGGGTCGGGACGTCCGGTGGAAGGAAAACCCCCTCCACAGGAAGCGCTCAAGCCCGCTGGGGTGAGAGCCGATACTGGAAATGCAGGCCCCGAGACCGTTGCCGTGTGAACGGCAGACGGATGACGAAGTCGCAAGGAGGTGAGCGGCATGGCGAAGGGTAAGATCCTGGTCGTGGACGATGAGATCTACATCGTTCATATCCTGGACTTCAGCCTCGGCATGGAGGGGTACGAAGTCGTCACGGCCCTGGACGGCGAGCATGCGCTCGAGAAAGCCCGTTCGGAGAAGCCGGACCTCATCGTGCTCGATATCATGATGCCCAAGCTGGACGGCTATGAGACGTGCAAGCGCCTCAAGGCGGACCCGGTGACCAAGGACATGCCGGTCATCCTCCTGTCGGCCAAAGGTCGCAACGTGGACCAGAAGGTCGGCTTCGAGGTGGGTGCGGACGACTACATCACCAAGCCGTTCAGCCCGCGCAAGCTGGTCGAGCGCATCAATGCGATCCTCGGCCACGGCACCTCGCAGCAGCGCATGCAGGCCTAACGGGATTCACCCAGAGTCCGGTCAGGACAGCACGGAGCCCGCGCCGCCAAGAGGCGCGGGCTTTTGTGTGTCCGGGCGAGCACGGTGCCCGGGCGGGGCAGCGGATCGCTGATGACTCCGTCGTGCCGGTCGGTCTGGTCCGCGCGGCGGCCCCGTGCGCTCGCGGCGTCCGAGCGAGTGAATCGCGCGCGCGCGCGCGCGGATCCCCGCCCGCACGCTGGCTGGAGCCCGCTTGCCACCACGCCCGTTCGCGCGGCACTGTCGCGTGCCCGGGCCGGAGTCCGGGCGCAGCGGTCCTGGCGGCGCGACTCGCGCGCCCGGACCGCGGCCATGGTCCCGCCCATTCCAGATCGCCACTCATGCCCTTCGCGCTCATCGCACTCCCGGTGCCCGTGCGCCAGCTGTTCACGTATCGCGTGCCCGAGGCACTCGATGCGACCGCCGTGCCCGGCGTGCCGGTCGAAGTGCTGTTCCGCGGACGCAAGGCGCGCGGCATCGTGGTCGAGCGCATCCACAGCACGGCGCTCGAGAAGGTCAGCGAGATCGTGAAGGTCACGGGCGGCGAACTGTTGTCGCCGCATCTGCTCGCGCTCGCTCGCTGGGTCGCCGACTACTACCTGGCGCCGCCGGGCGAAGTCGTGGCGGCGGCCCTGCCGGGCGGCAACGATGGCCTGGGGCGCTCGCTCGCGCGCAAGTCCGCGGCCCTGCCGGGCTCCGAGGACCGCGTCCTGCGCATGCCGATCCCCGAACGCGTCACGCTCACGAACGCCCAGCGCGATGCCGTCGCGGCGGTCGATGCGGCGGTGGGCACGAGCGGCTTCCAGCCGTTCCTGCTGCACGGCGTCACGGCGAGCGGCAAGACCGAGGTCTACATGCGCGCCGCGCGCGCCGCGCGCGAGGCCGGAGGCCAGGCGCTCATACTCGTGCCCGAAGTGGCGCTGGCGACACAGGTCCTCAGTGTGTTCAGCAAGCGCTTCGGCGGGCGTGTGGCGGCGTTGCACAGCTACCTGCCGGTGGGCACGCGGCGGCGCAACTGGGAGCTGGCGCGGCGCGGCGCGATCGACGTCATCGTGGGCGCACGCAGCGCGGTGTTCGCGCCGCTGCCGAACTTGAAGCTGATCGTGGTCGACGAGGAACACGAGCCGGCGTACAAGCAGAGCGAGCAGTTGCGTTACCACGGCCGTGATGTCGCGGTGCGGCGCGCGCAGATGCTGGGCATCCCGGTGGTGCTGGGCTCCGCGACGCCGAGTCTCGAGACGCAGGCGAACGCCGCGCGCGGCAAGTACCGCCGCCTCGTGCTGCCGACGCGCGTCGATCGCCGGCCGATGCCGGTCGTGCGCGTGGTCGACCTGCGCCGCGAGGGCAGCGGGCCGGGCCTGCTGTCGACGCCGCTGCGTGCCGCCATCGCCGAACGCCTGGAGCGCAAGGAGCAGGTGCTGCTGTGGCTCAATCGCCGCGGGCACTCGCATCACATCCAGTGCCGCGGCTGCGGTCACACGCCGGAGTGCCCGCGCTGCGATATCTCGCTGACGCTGCACATGCCCGCAGGCCAGCGGAAGACGCTGCGCTGTCATTACTGCGACCATCAGGAACCCGCGCCCGACGTCTGCCCCAAGTGCCATCAGGCGCTGCTGCGCTATGCCGGCGCCGGCACGCAGCGCGCCGAGGGGGGGCATGGGGGGGGGATTGCCCCCGGCCGCGGGGGGGGGCGGGTACAAGGCGGCGGGCGGGGGGACGGCGGGGCCGGCGGGGAGACGGCCCCGGGGG
>JANMAX010000170.1:0-7353 GCA_031360075.1 bacterium
CCTCGGCGATCATCGGCAGGATGACCGGGAACTGACGCGCCGCACGCGCCGTGCGGATGCGCCGAGAGGCCGTGCTCTCCGACATGTGCAGGACCTCGGTGCAATAGGCGTACATGTCAGCGCACGCCTTCGACACGTACAGCTTGCGCGCCTCGATCTCGCCCATCTGGATGAGCAGATCGACCGTGGTGCCACGGTCGTGCGCCAGGGTCGAGGTGAACTCGGTGAGCAGCGCCGCGGATGAGAGCTTGGACGCCCGGCGGGACTTGAGCACGCAGGATCTCAGGTCATACGCGTTCGACGAAACCGAGCCGGCGGCTGCCGGCAGCGAGCCCGACAAGTCATGCTTCACGTCGATCATGACAACACTCCGCAACGGGGCTCAGTCGCGGGGGCAGGCACCAATCGTAGCATGCGCATTCTGGGCTGCGACCGTTGCGCGCACGACGCACAACGCGGGGCCCGACGACAAATTGGCGGGCGCACAGCGCGCGAGCCGATGCGCGGACGTTCTACGCAGGCTGGAAAGCGTTCGGCAAACGAGCCTAGCGGTGAGGCATGTGCGCCTCCGTAAAGCTGTCAAACGAATTCTTCATGCTTGGCCGCCGGCCTGCGCGCCGCCGCGCGAGCTCGGACTGAATTGCCAGCCGGAGGCGTTCGCGGTCTGAGCCGCCGCGCGAGCTCGGACTGAACTGCCAGCCGGAGGCGCTCGCCGTCCGAGCGAGCCGCCGCCGCCCGCGCTCGGACCGGCGTCTGCGCAAATCGCCGCAAGCGCTCGCCCCCGACGCGATGGCCGCCAACGGCCTCATGACGGGTAACCGGTTCAACAGCAGCCCCGGCCGGCCCCAGGCGCGGCTTCGCCGACAGTAGGCCGACAGTAGGCATTGAGCGGCCCCTCACCGAGGCCTAGACTCACCGGGCGCCGCGCATCGCTGCGGCAAGGGAGACTGTCATGTTCTTTGACGTTGTGTCCGAGTCATCCACGTCCCGCCATTCCAAGCCGCGCGCTCGGCGGTGCGCACTTCTACTCGCCGCGATCGTGCTCATGGCGGCGACCCGCGCGCACGCAGGCTGGCCGAGCAATGGGCTTGTCGTCGGCGACAGCGCGGTGACGCGCTTCCAGCCCACGGTCGCGCTCGCGAGCGATGGCGCGCATGGCACGCTCTCGTTCGCCAACCCCTGGCATCAGGTGACGCGCGTCGATCCCGACGGCGCACCGCTCTGGGAAGTCGCGCCCTACGTCACCAGTTTCCCGCGCGGGACCGCGCTCGTGCCCGACGGCGCAGGGGGAGTCTGGGTCGTGCACTCGGCGGCCACCGACGTGCTCGCCGGGCATTGGGACGCAGCGGGAATCCCGTTCGGCGGCAACATCACCGTGGCGCACGACGCGAACGGCACGCGTTTCCTCGCCACCGCGTTCGGGGACGGTGCGGGCGGATTCTTCGCGCTGTGGACCGATGTGCCGACCGCGGGCGAGGACGACCTGCGCGGCGCGCATGTCGATGCGACCGGTACCGTGACGACGCCGGTCGCGGGCACACTGCTCGTGGGCGGTGCGGGCGCGCAGGTCTTCGCCGGTGCGGTCGCCGATGGCCAGGGCGGCTTCGTGCTCATGTATCCATTCGGCGCGGGCGAGAACCTGCAGCGCTTCGGCCCGGCGCTCACGCCCGTGTGGGCGGCTTCGGCCGCTCGCATCCAGCCGCCCGGTGCGTACGGCGACTTCTCGCTCGTGGCGAGTGGCGATGGGGGCGTGTTCGTGACCTGGATCGATGGGCCGTCCACCGCCGGTGCGGTGCGCCTGCTGCGCTTGGACGCCGGCGGCGTGGTGTACGCGGGTTGGCCGGTGGATGGCGTGGCGGTCGCCTCGCCGCTGATCCAGCCGAGCGCGGCTCAGGTGAGCTTGGACCGCACCGGCGGCGTGCTTGTCGCGTGGATCGACCAGCACATCGCACCGGGCGGACTCGAGCCCGACTTGCGGGTGTCGCGCCGGCTGGGTGACGGCTCACTGGCCAGCGGCTGGCCGGCGCTGGGTGCGCTTGCCGGCAGCACCGGGCTGCCGGCGCTCGATGCGCGCTCGGCACTGGTCGCCGATGGCGCGGGCGGATGCTTCATCGCTTGGAGGGGGGCGGGTATCGCTGGCCTGGGCGTGAGCGTGCAACACCTGTCGGCTTCGGGCACGCCCGCGGCCGGCTGGTCCGCGACCGCAACGCTACTCGGCGGCGCGGGCTTCCCGAGCTTCACGTCGCCCGTGTTGGTTTCAGACGATGCCGGTGGTGCGTATGCGGCGTGGGACGAGTACCGTTATCCGTATCTGGCGCACGAAGGGCTCAACGTCATGCGCCTGACCCGGCTGCTGCCGGGTGGTGTCGCCGGGATCGACCCTCCATTGCCGCAACGCACCGCACTGAGCCTCGCGGTTGCGAACCCTGCGCTCGGGCGGTTCACGATCAGTCCGATGCTGCCGGACGAACGTGCGGCGCGGCTCGAGATGTTCGACCTCGCGGGCCGCGTGGAGTTCCGGCGTGACCTGCAGGGTGCGGGGCCGCACGTGGTCACGATCGGCGCCGGGGTGGCGACGCCGGGAGTGCACTGGCTCCGGCTGTCGCACCCGCTCGGGGTGCGCTTGGCGAGGGTGGTCGTGTTGCGCTGACGCAGGACGTGAGTCCTCCGGGCGTCCGCCGTGGCGCCGCCACGCCCGGACCGCTTCGCGATGTCCGGGGAGGATCGTGAATCCCGAAACAGCCTGCTGCCCGGCCGCGCTTGCCTAACACGCCGCCAGCCGTCACGTTGTCCCGCATGATCCCCTGGACCGAACTGGGCCGCGCCACCGTGCCCGGCGACGAAACGCCGCTCGTGCTGGTGCGCCGTGACGAGGAGTTCGTCATCCGCGTCGGGCATACGCCGCTCATGAGCAGCCGTATGCATGACTCCGAAGACGCGCTCGCAGCCGGGGCGTGCGAGCGGCTGGCGTCGCTCGAGAACGCGCGTGTGCTGGTGGGCGGGCTCGGCATGGGCTTCACTCTGGGCGCGGCGTTGCGTGCGCTGCCGGCCAGCGCCGAGGTCGTGGTGGCCGAACTGGTGCCGGAGATCGTTGACTGGAACCGCGGGCCGCTCGCCGATCTGGCGGATTGTCCGCTCGACGACCCGCGCGTGCTCGTGCACATCGGCGATGTCGGCGATCTGCTGCGCGCCGCCAGCGCGACATTCGATGCCGTGCTGCTGGACGTCGACAATGGTCCCGATGGCTTGACGCGTGCCGCGAACAGTCGTCTGTATTCGGCGAACGGCCTGCGCGACGCGGCACGGGCGCTGCGCCCCGGCGGTGTGCTCGCGGTGTGGTCGGTCGCACCCGATGAGGCATTCACAACGCGGCTGCAAGCCGCGGGTTTCAATGTTGAAATGGTTCCGGTACGCGCCCACGCCGGCAAGGGGTCGCATCACGTGCTGTGGTTCGCGCGCAGCTCGGGGCGGTCGTAGCGCATGGCGCTCCTGAGCCTCGCCGACGTGCATCTGGAGTTCGCCGGGCAGAACCTGCTCGATGGCATCGATCTCAACATAGAAGCAGGTGAGCGCATCGGGCTGCTGGGCCGTAACGGCGCCGGCAAGTCGACGCTGCTGCGCGTGCTCGAGGGCATCCTGCTGCCGGACTCGGGCAACATCATCCGTTCGCCCGGGCTGCGTGTGTCGGGTCTGCCGCAGGACGTGCCCACCGACCTCGCCGGCACCGCGCGCGACTGGCTGCATCACGCCTGCGGACACGCCGACCACGAGAAGGCGTGGGAGCTGGAGACGCGCATCGAACGCGCAGCCGACGAGTTCTCGGTCGATCTGGACGCCGACGTGTCGGCACTGTCGGCGGGCTCCAAGCGCCGGCTGCTGCTGGCGGCGGCGTGGGCGCGCAAGCCGCAGTTGTTGATCCTGGACGAGCCCACCAACCATCTGGACGTCGGCAGCATCGAGCGGCTGGAACAGCGCCTGCTGGAGCGCCGCGGCACGCTCATGTTCGTGACGCACGATCGTGATTTTCTGCGCCATCTGGCGACGCGCATCCTCGACCTGGACCGCGGCATGCTGCGAAGCTATGCGTCGGGCTATGACGCCTATCTGGTCACGCGCGAGCTCGAGGCCGAAGCCGAGGCCAACCGTGATGCGCTGTTCGACAAGAAGCTCGCCGAGGAAGAAGCCTGGGTGCGCCGCGGTATCAAGGCGCGCCGGACCCGGAACGAAGGCCGCGTGCGCGCGCTCGAGGCCCTGCGGCTCGAACGCGGTGCACGCCGCGACGAGACCGGCACGGTGAAGGCCCAGCTTCAGGATTCCGAGCGCTCGGGCAAGATCGTCATCCGCGCGCGCGGATTGGGCTTCCGTTGGGGAACTGCCCCGCCGACCGTGACCGGCTTCAAGGCGAACATCATGCGTGGGGACCGCATCGGCATCCTCGGGCCCAACGGCTGCGGCAAGACGACGCTGCTGCGACTGCTGCTGGGTGAACTGGCGCCGACGGAGGGCACCATCACGCATGGCACCAAGCTCGAGGTGGCGCGTTTCTCGCAATTGCACGACACGCTCGACGAATCGCTGACGCTGGCCGAGAACGTCGCCGAGGGCCGCGAGTTCATTCGGGTGGGGGAAGGCGAGCGTCACGTGGTCGGGTATCTCAGGGACTTCTTGTTCAGCGAAGAGCAGATCCGCGGGCCGATCACGCGGCTGTCGGGCGGCGAGCGCAACCGGCTGCAACTGGCGCGCATCCTGGCGCGGCCGTGCAATGTGCTGGTGCTGGACGAGCCCACGAATGATCTGGATCTCGAGACACTCGAGATGCTCGAGGACTGGCTGCTGAGCTTCACCGGGACGCTGCTGGTGGTCTCGCACGATCGAGCTTTTCTCGACGAAGTCGTCACCAGCACGTGGGCGTTCGAGGGTGACGGCTGCTGGCAGGAGTACGTCGGCGGCTATGCCGACTGGCTGCGTCAGCGCCCAACGCAAATCGATACGCCGGTCGCGAAGCGAAGCAAGAACTCGACCAGCACGCCCGCGCGTCCGCGGCGTGCTTCGTTCAAAGACAAGCACGAACTCTCAGTGCTGCCCGCGCGCATCGAACAGCTGGAGACCGCGCGCTACGACCTGTTCGCGCGCATGTCGGCGCCGGAGTTCTACTCGCAGGGCAAAGCTGAAATCGCGCGCGTCCAGTCCGCGCTCGCCGCCGCCGAGCACGAACTTGAAGCGGCGATGGCACGCTGGGTCGAGCTCGAGGAGCTTGTCAACGGCACCAGCAGCACGAACTGAGTCTCAGTCGAGCTTGCGGCTCGCCACCACCACCACGTCGAGCGCGATGACCGTGAGGCTGCCGGCGAGCGGCGCACCGGCGCTGGGACCCCGGAACGACGTCGTCACCGCCATGCGCAGCTGTTTTTGGGCGAACAGCGCGGTGAGGCGCGCGTCCTGCGAGATCACGCTGGTCGCGGTGTCCGGCACGCCCGCGGTGAACGTCAGCACCTGCGTCAGTACGGGCGGGGTGGTGCGTGGCGCGGTGCTGGCGTCGCTCATGTAGACGCGCACCGTGTCGGTGCCGCTGCCGGTCGTGGCGGCTGCCACCGTGCGCAAACGCAGGCTGGCGTCCTTGAGCGACAAGGCGCCTCCCAGGCCTTCGACCAGGTTCACGTCCTGATCGGCGACCAGGGCCTGTTCGCCGGTCGCGAGTCCGCCGGGGGTGGCCGGCAGCGGCCCGAACACGAACGGCGACTGGAGCTCGGGCGTGAAGCTCAGCAGGTCAACGCGCAGCACCAGATCGTGCGTGCCGCAGCTCGTGAGCCATGTCATGGCCATCAAGACCGACACCCTGGCGATCGCTCGCTTGGCGAACTGTCGAGTCTGCAATCCTGCGATCATCGCGACCCCGCGGGGTAGAACGACAAGCCGGCGCCCAGATCCACGGCGCGCTCGTGCGTGATGTTGGCCTGGTTGGTGGCGACCGCGACATCGAGCCCGAAGCGTCCCAGGCGCAATCCGACCCCTCCGGCGAACTGCGTGCGTTGCTGGGCGTCGAGCGCGGCGCCGGCGCGCAGCGCCAGCGGCCCAGCCCAGACCTCCGCGCCGGCATGACCGCTGACCTGCTCCAACGCGTCACGCTGCATGTCGGCCGCCAACAACAACCCGCCGACTCGTGTCATGGCGGTGAGCACGTAGTTCGCGGGCACCGTGCTCGTGAATGGCAGGTCCTCGCCGATGGTCACGGTGCGGTAGTCGCCGCTCGCGCTGTCCTTGTTTGTCGCGGTCTCGGTCACCTTCCAGTCGATCGTCGTGCCGAGGTCGTTGGCGGCCAGTCCCAGTTCGAGTGCTCCCACCACGAAGACCGCACCGGCATCGAAGCCATGACCCCAACCGCCGCCGGCCGGCTGAGCCGTGCGCTGATGCCCGCGGAAGCGCACGTCCATGGGCACGTTGCCGAACAGCGTGTCGGGTGTGACGAAGCCGGCCTGCGCATCGGCGTCACCGTAAGCCAGTCCGCGCAACAAGCGTGCGCGCGCACCCACGTAGAAGCCGCCGCGGTCCTCCGGCGCGCCTGAGCGCACGAGCGGGAATGCTGCGCCCAGGAGCCCTTGGGCCGCGGCCTGTGCCTGACCGCGGTCGCGCAACGCATACTCGGTGTTGGGCAGGAACGTCGCGCCGTCGTGCAGCGCGCCGCGCAGCGCGTCGTTCAGGTCGAAGTCGTTCTGGACCTGTACGAACGGCGTCACGCCGACGAACAGCCGTCGCACACCGATCACGATGCCAGGGCTGCGCATGGCGGCGGCGAAGCGCACGCGTTCGTCGGGGACCACATCGCGCACGCTACCGAGGTCGATGGTGAGCGCGTTGCGTCCCACCGACAGCGTCACGTCGCCCGCGGGCTCAGTGGGCTTCACCAACTGCAGGTTCCACGGCGGGTGCAGCGCCAGGTTCGCGATCTCGAACGCGTTGAACGCCGGATCGTTGGTATCGAACGTCGGCGGGTCCTGGAGCACCGGGATGAGCCCCAGCGGCAGCAGGAAGCTGCGCGGACCGTGTTCGGTGGCCGCCGGTACGGCGCGATAAGCGACGTTCACGGCGTCGCCGCCCGGACCACCGTGGCCGAGCGTGACGCCACCCATGGCCAGCCTGCGCGCACTCATGAGCTGGGCGTGCGCCGGGAATGCGGTGAGCAGCAGGACCAAGGACAGCAAGGCGACAGGGATGGCGGTCAGGCGGCGCTCGGGTGACACCGGGGAGCTCCCTTCCATGGGGATGCCGGCGACGAGTGGATCCAGGCGCAGGCACTCTCGGTATCGGTCGCAAGCCCCCCGAGTTGAGGGCCATGAGTTGCAGCGGGGCCCCGCC
>JANMAX010000201.1:0-6833 GCA_031360075.1 bacterium
GATTCGCTGCCGCGTCGCCGCCGCGGGCTTGGCCATGGTGCTGGCCGTGCTCGTGTCGTGCATCGCACGGGCCGAACACGCGGGGCCGGGCTCGAGCGCCGAGCATGAAAGCTACGTGCTCGTGGCCAGCCCCGACGTCCAACTCGCCGGGGTCAGCGCCGCCGACGTCGGCCGCTTGCTGCTTGGACAACGGCGTTACTGGCGTTCCGGACAACAGGTCGTCATCCTGCTGCCCGCCAGTGGGTCTGCCGCCCGCCGTTACCTGCTCGAGCGCGTCTTCCGGATGGGTGAAGCCGACTACCGCCGGCACACTCTGGGCCAGCTCTACCGCGGTGAGATCGAGTACGCCCCCAAGGCGGTCCTGTCGGACGGCGAAGCGCTGCAGTATGTGACCAGCGGGCACGGCGCACTCGCGCTCGTGCCGGCGACCGCGAGCTTTCCCAACGACACCCACGTGCTTCGAATCGACGGCAAGCTGCCCGGCGATCCGGGCTACCTGCTGAGTCACTGAGTCATGCGCACGGTCCTGCGCCAGCGGCTGTTCCAACGTTTTCTGTTGTCGCTGGGCGGCGCGCTGGTGTTGGCGTTCGGCCTGGCCGCTGTCGTCACGCTCACGGTCGGCACGCGTTCGCTGCGCGCGAATGTCAAAACCGAATTGGACGGCACCGCCAATACGATCCACCTGACACTCGAGGCGTTCCTCGATGCGCGTGGCTCCGACCTGCAATTGGTTTCGCAAGCCGAAGCGATGGACGACGTCCTCACGGGCGACGCCAACTTCCGCATCCAGAACGCCCTCATGGAACTGCTGCGCACGACTCACGGGACCTACGACGAACTGTTCGTCGTCGATGCACAGGGCGTCATCATCTCCGGGACCCGGATGGAACGCATCGGCGAATCACTGCCGTTCCCGATCGCCAGCCTGGCGCCGACGACCGACGGCAACTGGCTCACCGCTGGACCCATGCGCGTGCCGGGTACCAGCGAGCGGGTCCTGCCGATGGCCCGGCCGCTGCGATCCCGGCTCGCCCAACAGAACTCCGGCTGGCTCGTCGCACTTGTGCGCTGGTCCAGGATCTCGGCACTGGTCTCGAATGTGGCGATCGCGGGCCGCCCGCAACGGCCGCTGGCATTTGCCGTGTTGTTCACCGGCGACGCGCCTGCCGCCGGACGGCTGGAGTGGCTTCCGCAGGCGATGCAGGCGCGCAGCATGACACGCGCGCTGCACCGGCTGCATGACGCCCACGACCCCGAAGGCGCGGGGACCCGACCGCAGTCGGTTGCGGGTAGAGCTCCAGATCCCATCGCGAACTGGCGCGTGCTGGTGATGCGCGACACGCACGAGGCCTTCGCGGTCGTCCGCATGTTCGCCTGGAGCGTGCTCGCCGCCGGGATCATCGGGCTCCTCGTGGCCGCCGCGGTGGTGTTCCGGCTCGCTCGTGACCTCTCGGGCCGCATCGATTCGTTGACACGAGGAACACAGCGACTGGCCGCGGGCGATTATGCGCACCGGGTCACCGATTCGCACGACGATGAACTCGCACTGCTTGCGGGTGCCTTCAACAACATGGCGGGTTCGCTCACGGCCGCGCGCGCGAGGATCGAGTCCAGCCATACCGAGCTCGAGTCCAGCAATCAACGCCTGCGCGAAGCCTCCCGGCTCAAGGACGAGTTCCTCGCGAACACTTCACACGAGCTGCGCACGCCTCTCAACGGCATCCTCGGCTTTCTCGGTCTTGTGACCGACGGGTTGTGTGATGATGCCGAGGAAGAACGTCTGTCGATTCGCCAGGCTCTGCAGTGCGGGCAACAGCTTCACATGCTCATCGAAGACATCCTCGATGTCTCCCGCATCGAGGCGGGCCGCCTGACCGTCTCGAGCAATGCAGTGCCGGTGGCGCGGGTCGTGGCCCGCGTCATCGCCGAGATGCGGCCGCGCGCGGAAGCCCGCGGTCTCGTCCTCGGGGCCGATCTACCCGACGCCGGCATACTCACCGTGCTTGCCGACGAACCCCGCCTGCACCATGTGTTGAGACTCCTGTTGGACAACGCCATCAAGTTCACGGAGACGGGCGCCGTGACGGTGGTCTGCTGGGTGCCGGAAGGCACCGACCACGTGCGCTTCGAGGTTCGCGACACGGGTATCGGGGTCCGGCCCGAACGACAGCGGGAGGTGTTCGAGCGCTTCGTGCAGGGCGACGGCAGCGCGACGCGGAAGTTCGGCGGCACCGGCCTCGGGCTGTCGTTGGTCCGGGACCTGACCGGTATGATGGGCGGTGTCGTCCAGTTGCATAGCGCTGGTGTGGGCCTGGGTACGACCGTCAGTTTCACGCTGCCAATCGGCTCGGCCAACCCCGATGCAGCGGACGCCGGCGAACAGGCGACGGCGGACGACGACCGCGTGCACGGCCCGGCATCCGGCCCGCTCGTGTTGCTCGTCGAGGACGACCTCACCACCGCGTCCTGGCTGAGCTCGGTGCTGAACGCCGACGGATTCCGCACCGTACGGGCGGGCTCCGCCGAGCGCGCCTGGATGATGGTTCGCAAACTGTGGCCCTCGGTCGTGTTGCTCGACCACGCCCTGCCCGCGGCCGCGAATGCACGCCTGCGCACGGGCAGCGAACTCGCCCGGCATCTGGCCGAGCACCGGCCCACCGCCAACCTGCCGGTGATCATGCTGAGCGGTCACGATCTGGTCGCGCTCGAGGGTGAAGGGGCGCTGCCGCGCCAGACGACGGTGCTGCGAAAGCCCGTGACTCGCGAAGCGCTGCTGGCCGAGCTCTGGCGCCAGGAGGCCAGGAACAAGCGGCGTACACTGCACGTCCTGCTCGCGCACCACGATCCGGAGCTGTTGAGATTCGTCCACAGAACCCTGCCGACGAGCCATTTCCGCGTCTCCATCGAGCCCAACAACCACACCTTCCTCGAGACCCTCGCGGCCCAGCCCCGGCTGTTCGACGTCGTGCTGCTCGAGCCCTGCTCCGAGCCCGGCGATACCCCCGTGCTGCTGCGTGGTTTCGCCGCGCTGGAGACACCGCCGCCACTCGTGATCATCGCGGACCTCGGCGCGACCGGGGGCCGTGATGCTGAAGTCCTGCATGAGTGGCCTGTGCTGCGCGTGTTCTCGAAGAGCGAGGTGCTGGCCGAACCCGGCGCGTTGCTCGAACGGTTACTGGAGATCGGCCGGCCATCTGGCCGCGCAGCCCGCGACAGCGAGGCCGCGGCGGCCTAGTCGTCCGTCGGCGCCCCGCGACTTTGCCGCGACCCGCCGCGGTGGCAAGATGCGCTGCACCCCGCCAGCGTGCCTGGCGCGTGCACCCTTGCGACTTCACTCCCCGCCGCGGCCCCGGAGGCCCCCCATGAGCATCGCCACGCCCCACTTCACCGGCGCCGGCCTCGACGAGAGGGTCGCCACGCGCCGCGACCTGCATGCCCACCCCGAGCTCGGCTTCGAGGAGGTCCGTACCTCGGGCATCGTGGCCGAGCGCCTGAGGAGCCTGGGACTCGAGCCGCGCACCGGCGTCGGCCGTACCGGCGTGCTGGCGCGCATCACGGGCGGCAAGCCGGGCAAGACCGTGCTGCTGCGCGCCGACATGGATGCGCTGCCGATCCTCGAGGACAACGACGTCCCGTACCGCTCGCAGAACGCCGGCAAGATGCATGCGTGCGGGCACGACTGCCACACCAGCATCCTGCTCGGGATCGCACGCCAACTGGTGGCCGAGGCCGGCGAACTCAAGGGCAGCGTCGTGTTGTGCTTCCAGCCCGCGGAGGAACTGGGCGGACCCAAGGGCGGCGCCGAGGCCATGATCCAGGACGGCGCACTCGAGTGGGCCAAGGCCGATGCGGCGTTCGGGCTGCACGTCTGGCAGGACCTGCCGCTCGGCATCGTCGGCGTGACCGAAGGCCCGTGGATGGCGGCGGTGGACGAGTTCACCGTGACATTCAAGGGCAGGGGCACGCATGGCGCGATGCCGCAGGCCGGCGTCGATCCGGTGGTCGCACTCGCGCATGTCGTGACCGCGCTGCAGTCGATCGTCAGCCGCAACACCGATCCCTTGAAGGAACTGGTGATCAGCGTGACGCAGCTGCGAGCGGGCTCGGCATTCAACATCATTCCCGAGAGCGCGTGGATGAACGGCACCATCCGGTCGTTCGACCGCGACGTCTGGAGCGCGATCCCGCAGCAGTTCGAACGCGTCGTGCGCGGCGTGGCGGCCGCGCTCGGCTGCGAAGCCGACATCCTGTTCGAACGCGGCAACCTGCCGACCGTGAACGATCCCGCGCTGTGCGCGTACGCGCGCGCCGCCGCGGCCAGCGTGGTGGGCGCACCGAACCTGCGCGCTGACGTGCGCACCATGGGTGGCGAGGACTTCTCGGCGTTCCTGGAACGCGTGCCCGGCGTCTTCATCGCCATCGGCTCGGCGAACGAGCAGCGCGGGCTCACTTACGCACACCACCACCCGCGCTTCGACGTGGACGAACAGAGCATGCGTATCGGTGCCGAGGTGCTGCTCGAGACCACCCGCCGGTACCTGACCTCGTGAGCGTGCCGCGCGACGGAACGCGCCGCCACATCGCAATGCTCTCGCTGGCCACGCTGGCGATCGCCGTGGTTGTGCACGCCGATTGGCTGGCGCCCGATGCCAGTTTCCGCGATGCGCAGATGCAGTTGCGTTACGCCACGCGCGACACCGCGGGCCATGGCGACGACATCGCGCGGCTCGATACACTGGCCACCGCGCTGCTGCGCCTCGGCCGCGTGCCGGAGGCGCGCAAGCTCTTCGAGCGCACGCTCGCCGCCAAGCCCGGCAACCCCGCCGCCTGTGCCGCCCTCGGCAAGCTGGCGTTGTGGGCCGACAAGACCGCGCTCGCCGAGAGCCTGCTGACGCTGGCGGGCCCTTACGAGGGCGCCAGCTCGGACCTGTACGCCACCCGGCTCCGGCGCGGCGAATGGACCGCTGCCGCGAGCCTGAGCGAGGAACTGGGCGACGACGGCCGCAAGCCGTTGCTCGAACGGCTCGCGGACAGTCCGCCCATGACGGTGCAGGGCGACCGCGCGCAGTTCCTGTTCGAGCGTGTCTGGCCGGCGCCGCTCGTGAAGGTCAAGCTCAACGGCTCGGTCGTACTCATGATGATCGACACCGGCACACCCGGCGTGCTCATCGACGCCAGCGCCATGCGGATGCATCGCGTCGCCCCGGTGGGCGGCCAGCGGCTGACGCCGTGGGCCGGCACGCGTGTCGCGGTGCGGAATGCCATCGTCCAGAAGCTCGAGATCGGCGGCATCACGCTCACCCATGTCCCTGCCGGCGTGCTGCCGCTGCGCAAGCTGAGTCTGGCCGTGAACCCGCAGGCCGAGACCGTCGTGGGCGTCATCGGCATGTCCGTGCTGCGGCACTTCGACGTGACGTTCGACTACATCCGCAGGCGCTTCGAACTCGGGCCCCTTGGCAGCGCGACAGCCATCACCGGCGCGCGCGTGCCGTTCGAGGTCTGGGGCGAGGACGCGCTCACCGTGTGGGGCAGCATCAACGGCGGCCGCCGCATGGCGATGACGCTCGCGACCGGGCTGCCCGAGGGCGGCGTCGGCGCGCCCGAAGCCGTGTTCGAGGAGCTCGGCCTGAAGCCCGGCGGCGTCTCGCGCCTCGTGAAAGGTGCGGGCAGTTGGATGCAGGGGCGGGCGTGGGCCCAGGTCAACGTGCCCGCGCTGGCGCTCGGCAACGTCGCGTTCGACAAGCTGCCCGGCTGGTCGGGCGCGATGGAACCGATCGAGATGTGGCGCGAGGGCGTGCGGCGAGACGCGCTGCTGGGGCCGGGCATCCTGCGCGGACGACGGGTCACGATCGACTGGACACGACGCGAGCTGGTCTTCGAGGACTGACACCGAGCCCGGGGGCCGCTTCGGCGCCGGTTCGGGAGCCCGCGAGCACCACGGTCCACGCCCTGTCGCCTGGCTCGGCCCGGTTGCGGCGGCGGTCGTCCTACTTCGTGGAGTCGGGCCCGGCGGGTCCGTCGTCGCCGGTGTCCTGCTTCTCCCCGGCGCGCTCGGGCGCCGTGCTGCTCTTCACGAGCCGGCCGTCGACTTTCACGTTGGCGCCATGCTCGAAGACCAGCTTGCCGCCAAGGAATCCGGTGTAACCCACCGCGCCGGCGGCGAGGAACTGCAGGACCAGCGCGATGCCGCCGAGCACCCGGGCGGCACGGCCCTGCAGGCGCGAACCGATGCCGAGCACGACCAGCGCCAGACCGGCGAGGTACATGACGCGTTCGCCGAGCAGCGCGTGCGTGTCGATGGCGGCTTCGGGAACTCCCTGTTGGTTCTCGGGTACTTTGTGCGCGGGCTTGCCGGACTGGACCGCGAGGAACGCGCCGAGGAACCCGAACACCAGCATCACGACTGACGCCTTGCGCAGCCACTCGCGGTCGTACAGCCGGCTGACCAGCGCGAAGACGGCACTGAAGATGAGCATCGTGATCGGGGTGTGAACGATGACCGGATGGAACGGGCCCAGGAACGACAGGTTCATTTAGACTCCGGAACGGGGGCGAACGGGACACGCACAGCATAGGGCATGCCCGGCGCTGCCGTCAGCCGGCCGGAGGGGTGCGCCGCGCGGGCGGCTCGCGCCAGCTCCGGCGCACCGGGCCGGGCCGGCCGCGGCCTGAGTCTCCGGTGTATGCAGCCACTCGTGCTAGGGTGCGCCCCATGGTCGACGCTCCGCCGCTTCCGCTCCGGCTCGCTCGCGCACTCGTCGCGCTCGCGATCGAGGGCGCGCTGCTCGCCTGGGGCCTCGGGGGCCCTGCCGCGCTGCTCGCCTCGCCGCACG
>JANMAX010000211.1:0-6534 GCA_031360075.1 bacterium
CTCGCCGCACTCGCCGCGCGCGCGCTGGAGCTGATGGGCGACTCGCCCGAGCCCGACATCCTGATGGGGCACTCGCACTGCCAGCACTGCGGGCATTACTCGCATTGCTGGGATCGCGCGCAGGCGGACCGCCGTATCGAAGTGCTGCCCGCCGTGACCCAGCGGCGCGCCGCACTGCTGCATGCCGAGGGCATCTTCAAGTTCGATGAGCTCGCCAAGCGCGAGCGCACCGAGTTCACGCACAAGGAACTGCGCGCCGCGGCCGACGCCATGCTGCCCGAGGCGCGCGCGTGGGCCAGCGGCGAGCCGTATTTCCTGCGCGCGCCCGGCCTGCCCAAGGGCCGCACGCCGGTGTGGTTCGACGTCGAGGCGGACTCCGACGGCGAGCGCGCCACCGTGCCCGTGTACCTGTGGGGGCTGGCGGTGGAATCGGGCGACGCCGCGGGCTCGCAAGCAGCGGTCCATGGGGGCGGCGGCGATGCACCACGTACGCAAGCGAGCACGACCGCCGCAGCGGCGGCCGAGGCCGCGTCACGCCCGCGGTTCGAGCCCCTGCTCGCCGAACTGGATGCCGAAGGCGACCGCGACGCCTGGCAGCGCTTCTGCGCGCGCGTGCTCGAGGTGTTCCACGCGCACCCGAATGCCGTGTTCGTGCACTGGCACCAGGCCGAGCCCATGTGGATCGAACGCTACATCGGCCGCTTGGGTGCGCCCGCCGCGTTCATCGAGTTCATACGCACGCCGGGCAGCATGTTCGACCTGCACCTGGCACTGGAGCGCTGCGTGCGCTTGCCGCTGCGCTCGACGTCGGTCAAGTACGTGGCGCCTTGGCTGGGCTTCAGATGGTCCAACCCCAACGCCGACGCCGCCTGGAGCACCGCGCAATTGCACCGCGCCTACGCCAGCCAGGACCGCGCCGAGCGCGCCGAACTGCTGGCCGAGGTGGCGCGCTACAACGCCGACGACCTGTGGGCGATGCGCGTGGTGTGGCGCTGGCTGGAAGTCACCGGGCCGGCGCGGTGACGCGCCTATCGGAGGAGCACGATCTTCTTCACGCGAGAGGACTGCCCACGGTCGGAGTCTGCCCGCAAGAGGAACAGTCCCGAGGGGACTTCGGCGCCGAGGCTCAGGTTCAATACATCGCGTCCCGTACCGCCCGCCGATTCTATCCAGAGCGCGACGCGTCGCCCCTGAAGGTCGTAAAGCGACAGCGTTAACTGACCAAGACCGGCACCGGTCAACTCGGCCGAGAGCGCGCTGGAGGCTGGATTCGCGGAGCGGAGCGCCAGCCCGAGCGAGGGCGTTCGCGGAAGCCACTCGCTACTTGCTTCGCTCAACCACTGATAGCGCACATCGCGACACTCGCGGCGAAGCCGGTAGACCAAGCGTGAAGCCTTGGGCGCTTCGAGGTCGGTCCACGACATCGCCAGGCCTTCGGGCGCGGAGAGGCGGGCAACTGGCGTTTCTGGACCTCCATCTGCGGACCGCATCACCGACCAGAACGAGCCCGGCGCACTCTCGCTGAGCGTCCAGGACAACTGGGGGCGACCCGCCGCCTCAGCGAGCTGAAGCGCTGACGTCGTCGCGTGGGTGTAGGTGTGAACCCAGAACATGCCCTCGAAGAACTTCCACCATGCGAGCCAGACGTCGCCATTGTCATCGCGGGTCACGGCTGGAGGCCCACCTCCTGCCGAGTCGGGGATCCGCTCGAACCGACCATAACCGGAATCCGTCGGAATGTTCACGTAGACGAACTCAAGCCCGTTCTCGGTGCTGTACGCCATGCCGCCAAGGGTGGGAAGCGGCCGAGCGTCGAGACTCATGGGGCCCACGTAGGTGTGATGAAATGCCGTTGTTGGGAAGGACCAATGCAGAGCTTCTTCCTGTGACCATGCCAGATCCTTGAACCTTCGCATGAACGTCACCGAGTCGTTCTTTCCGTAACGCAGGATCACCGAATCATCTGGATTGCGACGCAGGTACAAGACGTCGACCGGATAGTCCGTCTGCAGGTGCTCCGGAGGCCGCACCCAACCCGTGTCGTTCACGAGCCCCCAGTCCAGGTACTGCCCTGCTGAGTAGACTGCCAGAGCGATGGAATCCGACAGGGCCAGCACTTGCCCATACCCCCCAATTGTAGAACGACTTGCCGGTGGAATCGGGAGCCCGCGCCATGCCCCACCATCGTCTTTGCAGAAGAAGCGCACCTGATTCGTAGAGTTGATCCCGTTCAGGAAGTAGTCACTCGTCACGATCCAGCGCCTTCGTCCGCGCTGAGTACCGGACTGAACACTGCCCGTCACGTCGATAGCCGAGACGGTGTCGGAAGGACCGACCTGATTCCCCACCACATCTGCGGTGACGAGCCAGCTTGAGCGTGCCCCCAGCGGCAGTTCGCTCACGTCTCGCCACACCATCATTCGAACCGACGAATCGGTGAAGCAGGGGTAGATCGAGAACGCTTCGCGATCCATGTGCCAGCGCGGCACCCATGTGGATTCACTCCACGCGAACCCGTACGTGCGGTGGTGGTGGGCTCCGTAGTACCCCGCCGCCACCAACTCGATGGGACCCGACGTTGGCGGCTCGAATCGGTCTGGGATGACGTAGGCATGGTCTTCGTAGAGAAAGTGCTGCGTCGGCGTCCACGATCGTCCCGGCGGCGCGGCTTGGGCATTGAACGCCGCCACCAAGCTGAACAACGACAGCCAGAGCCGCATTGCACGCTTCACGAGCTTTATCTCCTTCGAAGTCAAGACCCAAGACCGCTCGTTTCATACCGGCATTTGAATACGATGAGATTTTACTTGACACACCCCCCCCCCTCTCAAGCGAAAACTCCTTCTACCAAGCGCATGAACCCGCTTTCCAGTGCGCATCGGGAACCGACACCTTGCCGCCCCCTGCGGCGCCTGCAATCCACCCGTCTCACGGGAGGTCTTGCCATGCCTGCAGCTTCGACGATGTTCATACGCGGAGCGCGTTTGTTGCTCTTTGCATCGTCTATCGCTCACATGATGTCCGCACCATGCGAGTCCGCCGAGATCTGCGGAACTTCCGTCAGCACCGCAACCACAACACTCACGCCTACGGGCGGATTCACGATGGAGCGCATCGGAGTCTTCGGAACTTCACTTCTCTATCGTGATCTCGAATTCGCGTTCGACAACCTGTATGTAGGCGTAACACCCCTCCAGCGAGCAAACACACTTGCGCGATGGGCGAACACCCTCAATGGTTCCGCAGGCATTAGCCCTGTTGCGACCGACGCCCAGTCAGACCTGCAGGCCACGTACAACTACTTCCGTCGCGAGGGCGCAAATTGGAACACCACGAACGCGAGAGACTCGACGGCGCTTCGGGTCGGCTGGGCATTTCCGGACGAGAGCCTGTCGGACGGCGTTCCGCTGAGCCAGTACACGAACCTTGATCGTGCCCACGTCGACGTCTACTTGGTTCACCCGAGCAACCCGCTCCGTGGCACGTTCGATGGCAGGTACCCGTCCACCGCGCTTGCAGCCGACGAAGACGTCAGTAGTTTCCGGGCCCTGAATGACACCCGGCACTACAACTCACTGCTCGTGGTCGGCCCGACTCCGCCGCTGATCGTGGACGAGTCTGGCACGGGCTGGACCCGACCCGGCACGGTTTTCCAAACCAACTTCAACCATGAGTTCACGCATTCACTGCCGTCCGATCACGCGACGGGTGTGTTTGACGAGTTGCTGTCCGCCGGAGCCGAAGCAGTCGGCGGGATCTTCGGCCCGCCCAGGTTCGAGTTCCCTTACACGCAGCAGTTCCTGCAGGTCTATCAGGAACGCACGGCATTCATGGCGTACCTCGCCTACGGCTTCCTGAACGCGGACAGCAACCGGACCCTGGCCGGCACGCAGGACGACCTGCCGAAACGCTGGCGTGGTCTCCAGACTGCGTCCAATTCGCCTGGATGGGGGCTCGGCGGCCTTCGAGACGCCCTCTCCGACGCGAATTGCCAGACCTGCCAGGCGGCATCCTATTTCCACCCGGGTGGCGTCTCGATGCCGGTCGAGCAGCGGCTCAGCACGTTGATCCACAACTGGCGGGTCGCGATGTTCGTGAACAGCCCGACGCATGCCGAGCGACAGTTCGGCTTCCCAGCGTGGTCGGGATTCTCCCCGAATGCGTCGGTTGCGGCATGGAGGTCATTCGACGGCATCCCGTCGGACGACGTCGTTGCCCTGCCCTCGATCGTGAACGTTGGCGCGGCTCAACTGAGCCAAGAGCTGACGCTCAAGGACTCGCGCACGTTGCGTGGCGGGAGCGAGCCGCTCTCACTCCACCTGTTCGGCGCGAATTACTGGGTCGTCCGGGCAGCCTCGGATGCACAGTCCACCAACCGGGACCTTGCCATGAGAGTGGTGCCCATGGGTTTCATCAGGGGCAACACCAACACGGCAGGGGGTCGCTTGGTCGTTTCGGCGGTGGCCTACAACCATGTCGACACCACGGCGACAGACGACACCTTCCTCTGGCGTCACCCGGAGTGGGCTTCATACGTCACGCCAGTCCAGTGGGCCGAGGTGGATTCGGTCAGCGGCGAGATCGAAGTCGTGGTCCCCAACTTCGGCCTTACGCACAAAGCCGTAATGCTCGTGCTGACCTTGGCGGACGGTCGCTTCCAGACGTTCGGCGGAACCGCAGCGCCACTCGATCTCCCCGTGATGCCGTACCGTGTCGATCTATCGCTTCGGCCGGCTGGGTCATCGCTTCCGGTTACGGAGTTTCACGCTGTCGCCGGGCGCGCAGACGGCGGTGCGACCTGGTCCCCGGATGGCGCACAACTGGCGTTCCACTCCGTGATCACCACGACATCGGCGAGGAGCCAGATCTACCGGAAGCCCAGGGCTGGGGGTGCTGTAACACGAATCTCCGTCCAGGATTCCTTGGACTTGTTCTTCCCGGACTGGTCGGCGCGCGGAGATCTCATCGCCTATGAAGGGCAGACCACCCCCACCTCCAGCAATATCTGGCTGACTGGCGCCTACGCAGGCCCGCCGACCCAACTGACGAACCTTGCGGGTTGTGCGGCATATCCCGCGTTCCAGCCTGACGGCAGAGGGCTTGTGTACCTTCAGTGGAACGGCAGCGCCTGGTCGCTTCGTTGGATCGCCATCAATGGAACCGGGGATCGCCACGTCGCGACTATTGGCAACCTCGGCACCGCGGGCTGCCGGCCTCGCTGGAGCGCGGATGGCACCAAGGTATTCATGGTCATCAACAGCCTTGGCGATCGTGTCGCATGGGTCCCCATCACTGGTGGATCGTGGAGCGTGTTGCAGAGCGACCCCACCACGTGCCTCAGCGTCGACCTGCATCCTGGCTCCGGACGGCTCGCGGCCACGCCCAAGACTCCATTGCCGAACTTCGCTTCGGCCCTCGGTTCGGGCGGTCCCGATATCGTCGGGCCGAGGCTTGCCTTCGTGGACACCTCTGCGACGACGCCAGACGTCCTGTTCCGATTCAACGTCTACGATCGCACAGTCGCAACGCCGCGCTATTCCCCGGACGGCACCAGCATAGCCTTCCAGGCGCACCTCGCCGGGCAGGACGACGACATCTACGTGGCGCAGGTCACGGCGAACCACGCCCCGGCACTCTCCAACATCAACGACGAGGCATTCGAGGCTTGTGTCCCGTTCGAGCTTCAGCTCGCGGCGTCCGACGCCGACGGGGACGTGGTCCACTACGAGGTCTTCCAGAAACCACCGGGAGTGACTCTGTCGGCATCCAACATACTGCGATGGACCCGGCCGGTCGCCGGCGACTACTTCGTGATCATTCGCGGCATCGACGCCCGCGGGGCGGTGGACAAGCGCGCGGTGTGGTGGCACGTGTTCGACGGCGGCTCCTGCGGGACTTCCCTTCTCGCAGGCGGCTCGGGTGGCTCCAGCGGCTTTGCCGTCCGAACCGCAACCGCAAGCACCATCCGGCCGGTTCGTGGCCCGGCTTCCACGTTCGCAGGAAACTCGCTGCTCGATGGCGTCGCTCCAGACGTCTGGGTGGAACGCTGCGAACGCATGCCCGCAACGGCAATGGATTCCCTCGGGAATCGCGCGCTGACGATCGCCAATGTAGGCGGTGCCACAGCCGAACTCGATCTCGCACAGGTCCTATCGATTTCGAGCCCACCTGGAGCGAGCGTGTTCGGTGTGGGCGATGACATCGCGATTGCCCGGATGGTGCGTCCCACGGCGGTGACCAGCGCGGAGAGCACGGACCTGACCGCTTCGCTGGCTTCGGGCACGGCACCCGCCATGGTGTTCGCGAGGGGCTCCACCTTGATGTGCGACTTTGCGGACGCGGCCCTACTGGACGGCATCGTCCTGCAATGCAGTCGCGGCGGAGCAACCGCGGACTCGGGCGCGGGCGGCATTTCCGTCCAGGTTCGAGACAGCCTGGCGTGGACCACGGTGTCCAGGATCCACCCCCGACTGATGTCGGACCAACTAGGGGCCGCAACACCAGGATCGCGCTCTGTTCGGCTACTATTCGAAT
>JANMAX010000259.1:0-23742 GCA_031360075.1 bacterium
TCGAAACGGTTGAAGTTCTTGGAGCCGCCGATGGACTTGTCCGGCAGCACGACGCCCATGTACAGGAAGTTGCCGACCGTGAGGAACTTGACCGTGGCGTTCGTGGGGTCGGTGGGCAGGAAACCGCCCTCGGGTTTGGAGCCGCCGCCAGGGATGCCGGTGTCCGTACCCCACGCGATGACCTTGCTCTCGGCCTGTGCCCACTGGGGCTCGTTCAAGATGCCATCGAGCACGATGGGTGCCCCGCCCGTCGAGCGGGCCCAGATGGCGTCCTGGCGCGGGGGCTGCGCCCATGCGGTGGCGGCGAGCGTCAACGACGCTGCGCACAGAACTGCCAGCGAAACGACACGTTTCATGGTGCGAACCTCCCTCGTGCGATGAACGATCGATGCAGGTCATGGGAGCTGGCGGGCGCGAACCCCACATGGCCACGATCGGCGGCGAGCATGAGGTTCGCACTCGGGCGGTCCGGCGTGGGAGCGGCCCCACCCCTGCCGTCGATGTAAACGATTACATCCGGGAAATGCCGGTGTCAACGCAAGGTTACGAAGGGACCACCGGCAAGTCGATCCAGGAGCCGCTCAAGAGGCGCCGGATGCCGCCAGAGCCCTGCATTCGGGGCGCATTCCCCGCGACTTCAGGCGGATCCGTCGGGCCGCAGTCAGGTGGTGCCCTGCGCCTCGATCAGCCAGCCGGTCTCGACCGGCGACGCGCTGCCTCAGACCGTGCGTCCCAGCACTTCGGCGATGGTGCGGATCTGCTGCACCAGCTCGGCGAATTGCTCCGGGTACAATGACTGGGCGCCGTCGCTCAGGGCGCGATCCGGGTCGTGGTGCACCTCGACGATGACACCGTCTGCTCCCGCGGCGATCGAGGCGCGAGCCATGGGTGCGACCTTGTTGCGGATGCCGACGCCATGCGACGGATCGACCATGACCGGCAGGTGCGACAGCTCCTTCACCACCGGCACGGCGTTCAGGTCGAGCGTGTTGCGCGTGTAGGTCTCGAACGTGCGGATGCCGCGCTCGCACAGGATGACCTGGCGATTGCCCTGCGCCATGACGTGCTCGGCCGACAGCAGCCACTCCTCGATCGTGCTCGCCAGGCCGCGCTTCAGGAGCACCGGCTTGTCGGTGTGGCCGACCTCGCGCAGCAGCGCGTAGTTCTGCATGTTGCGCGCGCCGATCTGCAGGATGTCGGCGTAGCGCGCCAGCAGCGGCACCAGCTGCGGCTCCATGACCTCGGAGACGACCGCGAGTCCGTAAGCGTCGGCGGCGCGGCGCAGCAGCTTCAGGCCTTCCTCGCCGAGACCCTGGAACGCGTACGGTGAAGTGCGCGGCTTGAACGCGCCGCCGCGGAGCACCGTGGCCCCGGCCGCGGCGACAGCCTTGGCGATGGTGAAGACCTGCTCCTCGCCTTCCACTGAGCACGGGCCGGCCATGACGGCGATCTGCGGTCCGCCGATCGCGATGCGTCCGACGGAGATGACCGTGTCATGCGGGTGGAACGCGCGGCTCGCCAGCTTGAACGGGCGCGCCAGCTTGGACACCGACTCGACGCCCGACCAGCCCTCGACCTGCTTCCAGTCGATCGCTCCGGGTTCACCGACCGCGGCAATCCGGACGCGGCCGTCGTGCTCGGTGCGGTGCACCGCCAGACCGGCCATGCGAAGGCGCGCGGCCACATCGGACGCGATGGCCTCGGGAGTCGCGGGCTTGAGGATGACGAGCATCGGGGTGGACCTCGGACGAAGAAACCCCTAACAAAGAAGCCCACGCCTTGCTGGCATGGGCTGGAGGATCGTGAGCGTGTGACTCGTCAACGGACGAACGCGATCTCCCGGCCGCGCCAGCGATAGGCGCGCCAGAACCAGGACACGTTCGTGAAGGAGTGGCTCAAGGCGGGCCCCCAGAGGACAAGTCGTGCAGCGGCAACGAGCGTAGCATCGTGGACTTGCACGGGTCAACGCATGGCTTGCCGGGGGCTTCACGGATTGCGGTTGCAGGGCGCCCCGCCCACACCGAACACGGCGTCTTGCGCGCCCGATGCCCGTGGCCGGCCGCGTCTTCTTTCTCTTCTTTCTCTTCTTTCTCTGCTTTCGCTTCTTTCTAATGAACGACCACGAAGCGCCGGGTGAGTTCCCCCGCGTCCGTCAGCAGGCGCGCGTAATAGGCGCCTTGCGCGAGTGCGGCGCCACGGTCGTCACGGCCATCCCAGGTCACGAACTGCGGACCCGATCCGAACCAGCCCGTGGCCAGTGCTCGCACGGCGCGTCCCGAGAGATCATGCACCACGAGCTTCACGCGGCCGGGTCGCGGCAGTTCGAACGCCAGCCGTGCCTGTCCGCGCACCGGATTCGGCGTCATGCCTGCGAAGCGCAGCGCAGCAGCCCGGTTGCCAGGCACGCTGGTGTTCGCCGCTGGGGCGAGCAGGAACGCGCGCGTCCTGCCATCCGGACGAACGCCCTCGCCGACGATGACGCCGTCCTGGTCGATGTCCCACGCCGCGGTCAGCAGCCAGCCGCTGCCGGGCGGCAGCAGCGAGTTCATGTCGAGGATCTGGTCGTTTCCCCACAGGAACGCCACCTGTGTGCCATCGGCGCGCGTCGTCGCACCCACCACCTGGTCCTGATTGTTGAGACCGAACGCCGCACTGTAGATGCCCCCCAGCGTGCCGACGCTCTTCATGATGCCGTCGGCCCACAGGAAGCCGCGCGACGCGGGGTTGTTGGGTTGCAGCAGGGACCATCCGCAGACATGCACGAGGTCGTTGACGTCATGAGCGCTGCTCGCCTGCCCGCCGAGCGTGCCGAGGTCGTAGAGCGGACTGCCGGGCTTGCCGAGAAACGCATGCCACTCGTTGTCGCCCGGGGCCTGCGACATGCCGACGATGTCGCCCCAGGCATCGATCGCGACCGCGCGGCTCTGCGAGCCGCCGATCGTGCCGAGTTCATGCAGCGCGCCATCCTTCCACCAGAATGCTCGCTCGCGATTCTGGGTGTCATAGGCCGAGCCCACGATGACGCCGGCGTCATTGACGTCCATCGCATCGCTGATGTCGCCGCCGAACGTGCCCAGCTCGGTCATCACGCCGTTCTGCCAGCGGAAGGCGCGCTGCCAGGCCAGCCCGGGAACATAGGCCCAGCCGACCACGACGCCGGAAGCGTTCACGGCGCGTGCCAGACTCTGCGTGCCACCCAGTGTGCCGAGGTCCACGACGGTGCCGTGGTCATTGAGCATCGCATGCACGAAGCTCGAGCCCTGGACGAACGAGTAGCCCGCGGCGATTCCCGAGCGGAACGCATAGGCCCCGCTGCCGCGCACCCCGCCGAGGCTGCCGAGGTCGGTCAGGTTGTACACCTCGGCGCGTGCCGGTACGACGGCCAGCGCGCACAGCGCGGCGAGGGTACCCATGCGACCGATGCTGCGAGCAGCGCGTTCGATCATGCGAACCTTCCCGGGGTGAGACACCACTACCGGTCTGCGTCCGCGGCCAGCACGCGTCGCGGCGCGAGGTCCTGAGTGACCCGGACAGAGTAGCGCACGCGCGCGCTGGGGCGCCACGGTGGAATGTGCACGGTGTAATGTGCACGGCGTGCTACCCCTCGCGCAGGGTGGAGGTTCCCCGTGCCGCGGTCCGGCGATGGGAGCCCGCTGCGGCCACCGGCCGCCATGAGCCTTGCGCGCGACCGCCCGGGCGCCGGCCAGACCCAGGATCCGAGACCGGCGGGCCGGGGCCGCCACGGCCCCGGGTGCGGCAGAGCGCTACTTTTCGCGGCCGCGCAACGCCCGCTGGCAGAGCCAGGCATCCATGAGCGTGACCGCCAGCATCGCTTCGGCCACTGGCACGACACGCGGGCAGATGCAAGGGTCGTGACGGCCCTCGATCGCGACCATCTCGGTGCCACCCTCCTTGCGCGCCATGACCTGCATCCGGCCGATACTGGTGGCGGGCCGCACCGCGACCCGCACCACGATCTCGTTGCCGTTGGAGATGCCGCCCGAGATGCCGCCGGCGTGGTTCGTGGCGTAACGCTCGCCGTCGAACACGTCGTTGGCCTCGGAGCCCCGCAGTGCGGCCATGCCGAAGCCGCCGCCGATCTCGACGCCCTTGATCGCGGGTATGCTCAGCATGGCCGCCCCCAGGCGTGCATCGAGCTTGTCCATGGTCGGGTCGCCCCAGCCCGCGGGCACGCCGCGCGCGACCACCTCGACGACACCGCCCACGGAGTCGCGATCGTCACGGGCGCGCTCGATCGTGGTCAGCATGAGCCTTGCCGCATCGGCATCCGGACAGCGCACCAGGTTCAGTTCGACTTGCGTCCAATCGCGCTGCTTCGCTTCGACCTCCGCCACGCGCACGGTGCCGCCCACCACGCTCACGCCCACGGTGGCGAGCGCGGCCTTCGCGAGCGCACCAGCCGCGACACGGCCCACGGTCTCGCGCCCTGACGAACGGCCGCCGCCACGGTGGTCACGCAGGCCGTACTTCTCGACGTAAGCGTAGTCGGCGTGGCCTGGCCGGAAGACTTCTTTGAGCGCGTCGTAGTCCTTCGAGCGCTGGTCGGTGTTGCGCACCAGCATCGCGATCGGCGAGCCGAGGCTCCTGCCTTCGAACACTCCCGACAGGATCTCGACGCGGTCCGACTCCTGCCGCTGGCTCGTGATCGCGCTCTGCCCTGGACGCCGGCGGTCGAGCTCGAACTGGATATGCTCGGCATCGACCTTGAGTCCGGGTGGCATGCCGTCGACGAGCACGCCGACGCCTCCGCCGTGCGACTCGCCGAACGTCGTGATGCGGAACAACTGCCCGAAGGAGGATGACATCAGCGCTTCTTCTTGCCCGCTGAGCGCCCAGCCGGCGGCTTCGCGAGCGCGGCCGCGTTGGTCGTCTTGCGATAGGCCTGGTGTGCCGCGACCAGCCTTTCGAATTGCACAAGGTAAGTCGGGCGGATGTCGGCGCGGGCATCGGGGATCAGCGACTTGATGCGCTCCCAGGTCACGACGTCCTCGCCGGTGTGGTCGAAGAACAACTCAGCGTGCAGCGTGCCGCGGTTGACCATGGTCGCGACCATCTCCCAGTACGACGTCGCCATGCGGAACCAGCGATCCTCGTCGACGTGCGACAGGTAGCGCGACTTGACGTCGGCCCACGTCGTGGCCTTGAACTCGGCCAGGATCCACGCGCGCGCGCGGCGCAGTTCGGGCTCGCGGCGGATCTCGTAGAGGTGGAGCAGCAGCTCGGCATCGGCATGACTGGGCTTGGCCATGGACGGCTCCTTTCGAGTGACGGCTGGAACACGCAACACTAGCAGTGTGGCCGGGTGGCCTCAAAGGCGCACGACGATGCACACGGGCTGGACCCCGAGCGGCCCGGCCCCGCTTCGTTCCCCGCTTGGCTGCCGTGCGTTACTCGGCCTTCCACTCCGGGATCCGCCCGGGCGTCCAGGGCGCCCCTGCGGCTTCCGCCTGGTCGCTCAGCTGGCGCAAACCATCGAGCACGCCGCGCAGCTCGGCGATGACGCGCGACAGCGACGTCGAGCCGATCTCGAACGCGCGCTGTTGCGTGGCCGTGGGCACGCTGGTCGACACGAAGCTGCCGCCGACCATGCGGTCGACGCGGTCGGCGATCGACGGCGGCGTGGCTTCCTCGTGGCGGCGCAGCTCGGAGTCGCCGTTCAGCCGCAGGCTGATGCCGCGCAGCTGGTCGATGGCCGCACTGGCCTGTGCGCGCAGATCGAGCGCACCGGCCGTGGGCGCGTCATCGAGCGCCTTCTGCAGCAGCAGCGCTTTCTGCTGCGCGTCTGCCAGCACGCGCTGCGTGCCGGCCAGCGAGCGTGCGAGTGCGGCGGCCCTGTCCTGGAATGCGGCGAGTGCGGCGCGGTCCGGTGCCGTCAGTGTCGTGTTCATGAGTGGTTCGACGACGAACGCCTGCGGCTCGCCGATCGCGGCGACTTCCCCGCGCACGCGCTTCGACAGCTGCACGCGGTAGCTGCCCGGGGCCACGAGCGGGCCGCTGGCGGCATCCTCGAAGTCACCACGCGTGCGCGGCTCGAGCGTCGCCGGCGACGGGTCAGGACGACGGCAGTCCCACGCCACACGGTGAAAACCCTTGCCTGCCGGTGCGGTGAGCCGGCGCACCACATGGCCCTGAGCGTCGCTGACCGTGAGCAGCAGCGTCGGGGCTTCCTCGCGCTCTTCCGCTCGCACGCTGTCCCAAGCGGGATAGAACGTGTCGCCGCCCGCCTTCTGGATGTCCTTCTCTTTGGCGCGACGCTGATCGCGCATGGACTTGAAGCCATCGCGCATCCAGTAGGTGAACGTTGCGCCCACCGGGGGGTTCTCGCCCACGAAGTAACGCTCCCCCTGCTCGGCCTTGCCCGCACCACCGAGCTTGGAGGCCGGAACGAACTGCAGCACCCGCTTCACCGGCAGCAGCGCGGCCTCGGTCGCAAGCTGCGCTTCACTGCTCATGTGCCGCAACGGCGAGAGGTCGTCGAGGATGTAGAATCCGCGGCTGAATGAGCCCACGACCAGGTCATCGTCGCGGCGCTGGATGGTGACGTCACGGATGCACTGCACGGGCAGGCCGCCCTTCAGCTGGATCCAGGTCTTGCCGTCGTTGGGCGTGAACCACAGCCCGAACTCGGTGCCCACGAACAGCAGTCCGGGGAGTTTGCTGTCCTGCACGAACGCGTACACCGAGCCGTTCACCGGCAGGTCCCCGGTGATGTTCGTCCATGAGCGGCCCAGGTCCGTGCTCTTCAGGACGTACGGCTTCAGGTCACCCATCTTGTGGCGGTCGAACGTCGCGTAGATCGTGCGGGCATCGAAGCGCGAGGCCACGACACGAGACACATAGGCGTATTCGCCGATTCCCGGGAACGTGTCGATCCGGCGCCAGTTCGCACCGGCGTCCTCGCTCACCTGCACGAGACCGTCGTCGGTGCCCACGAGCAGCAGTCCCTCCCTCAACGGCGACTCGTCGAGCGCGACGATGTTGCCGTACAGGCTGGTCGAGGCGTTCTTGGCGACGGCGTCGATGCTCCACACCCGGCCCATGACCTTGAGCTTGTTGCGGTCCAGCTGTCGCGTCAGGTCGGGGCTCACCGGCTTCCAGTCGTCGCCGCGGTCGTCGGAGCGATAGAGCCGCTGCGAGGCGACATAGAGCCGCGTGTGCGAGTACGGGCTGATGATGAGCGGCGTGTCCCAGTTCCAATGGCTCCCGGGTTCGCCGGGCTCGGGCTGCGGCTGGATCTCCTGGCGCTCACCGCTCTTGCGGTCGAAGCGGTAGAGTTCACCATGCTGATAGCTGCCATAGGCGACATTCGCATCCGTTGGATCGACGCGCGGCTGGAAGCCATCACCGCCCAGGACAAACCACCAATCCGAGTTGCGGATGCCGTTGTCGTTCGCGGTGCGCGACGGCCCGCCCCAGGTCGCGTTGTCCTGCGTGCCGCCGTAGACGTTGTAGAACGGCAGGTCGTTGTCGACGTCGAGCTTGTAGAACTGCGTGATGGGCAGGTGCGGGAAGAAGTTCCACGTCACGCAGCGGTCGAAGCTCTCGTAGAGCCCGCCGTCGCAGCCCACGAGCAAGTGGCGCGTGTCGTCGGGGTCGATCCACACGATGTGGTTGTCGACGTGCTTGTGCGCCTCGCCGGCGCGTTTCCAGGTCTGGCCGCCGTCGTCCGACGCTTGCAGGAACGTGTCGATCTGGTAGATCCGGCCCCTGACGGACGGGTCCGCGAACAACTCCTGGTAGTACTGCGGGCTCGACGAGATCTGGCCGTTCAGCTTCCGCCAGTTGGCCCCGCCGTCGTCCGAGCGATAGGTGCCGCGCTCGTCACCCAGCGCTTCGACCGTCGCCACGATGACGTCGTGATCCGGGACCGGGACCACCAGACCGATGCGCCCCATGTCGCCAGCCGGCAGGCCGTTCTTGAGCTTGTTCCACGTCTCGCCGCCGTCCGTGCTCTTCCAGATGGCGGATCCCGGCCCGCCGTCGATCAGCGTCCAGACCTTGCGGTGGCGCTGGTAGGTGCTCGCGTACAGGACGTCGCTGTCGTGCGGGTCCAGATGCACTTCGTTGGCGCCAGTCCACTCATCGACCTTCAGCACCTGCTTCCAGGTCTTGCCGCCGTCGCTGGTCTTGTACACGCCACGGTCACCACCCGGCGCCCACAGCGGGCCCTGTGCCGCCACCCAGACGACGTTCGGATTCGTGGGATGCACGACGATGCGCCCGATGTGCTCGCTCGCCTTGAGTCCCATGTTCGTCCAGCTCTTGCCGCCGTCCTCCGAGCGGTAGACGCCATCGCCCCAGCCGACACTGCGCTGGCTGTTGTTCTCACCCGAGCCCACCCACACGGTCAGCGGCCGCGACGGCGCCAGCGTCACACAGCCGATGCTCGACGTGCCCTGATCGTCGAAGATGGGCTCGAACGTCGTACCGGCGTTGGTCGTCTTCCATACGCCGCCGTAGGCCGCGGCCACGTACCACGTCCGCTTGTCGCGCGGGTCCACCGCCAGGTCCGTGATGCGGCCCGAGGTGACGGCCGGGCCGATGCTCCGGAACTTGAGTCCCGCGAACGTCCCGGCGTTCAACCGGGTCTCCGGCTTGGCGGCCGTCTTCGCAGCGGGCTTCGGGTTGGCTGCGGGCGCGGCCATCGCGAACGATGCCGCCATGGCGATTCCGAGCAACGTGAGCGATAGACGCTTCATGGCGTGCGGTCCTGGGTGAGGGTCGGGGGCAGCCGGGAGCGGACGTGCACCCGGTACCACGAAGCGAGCAGTGGAACGCAGCGCGCAGCCGGGTGTCAACGCCATCAGCTGTCTTGCGGTGCCGCTGGCCGCTGACCGCGGCGAGCGGCGCCCCGAACGCGTTCCATGGCTGCTGCCGTCGGGCGAGCGCGGTACCGCTGCGCGATCGCGGACGTGAGGCGCGTCCGCACGGCGCACCCATCCGCGATCGTGACACCCGATTACGCTTCTACTGACCGTGTGCGCTGTGGCACATTGCGAGCCCATGGATCCCCTAGTGGTGCCCGCTGCGGTGTCGGCCGCCCCCTCGACTGCCGTCGGAGTGCCGGCCGCTCCCACGCTGCAGCGCGCGCTCGGGGCCTGGGATGGCGCCTCGCTCACGATCGGCGCGGTCATCGGCACCGGCATCTTCCTCACCGCCGGCGATGTCGCACGCTCCCTCCCACACCCGCTGCTGGCACTCAGTGCGTGGATCGCCGGCGGATTGTTGGTGCTGGCGGGCGCGCTGTCGTACGCCGAACTCGGTGCGATGTACCCGCGAGCCGGCGGGCTCTACCACTTCCTGCGCGAGGCGTGGGGGCCGCTCACCGGATTCCTCTATGGCTGGACCTGCCTGCTCGTCATCATGACCGGCGGCATCGCCGCGATCGCGGTGGGCTTCGGCGACTACCTCGGCGCACTGGTGCCGGCATTCTCGAGCACGCGCATCGTGTTCGCGGCCGGCACGTGGCACGTCACCGGTGCGCAGGTCGCCGCTCTCGTGGCCATCGCCCTGCTGACCGCCGCCAATCACTGCGGTGTGCGGCAGGGCGCCGGCGTGCAGAACCTGTTCACGCTTGCCAAGCTGTTCGCGATCGCGCTGCTCGTGCTGGGCGGCTTCGCCATCGCACCGGTTGCACACCCGCATTGGACCGCCACGCTGCCTGCCGCGCCGGGTGCGTTGTTCGCGCCGTTCGGCGTGGCGCTCATCGCGACGCTCTGGACCTACGACGGTTGGTACGCGCTCACCTTCTCGGCCGGCGAGGTGCGCGACCCGCGCCGTGACCTCCCGCGCGGACTGATCGCGGGCGTGATCGTGGTCATCGCCGCCTACGCGCTCCTGAACCTCGTCTACCTGCGCGCCCTCACCATCCAGGAACTGGCGGCTTCCACCCGGGTGGCCGAGTCCGCGGCGCGCGTGCTGTTCGGCGAGGGCGCGGCACGCGCGATGACCGCCGCGGTCGCGATGTCGGCGTTCGGCTGCCTCGCCGCCACCATCCTCTATTCCTCGCGCGTCTATCAGCCGATGGCGGCCGACGGCGTGTTCTTCGCTGGCATCGCCCACATCCATCCGCGCTGGCGCACGCCGGCCGCGGCGCTGTGGCTGCAGAGCGGCTGGGCAGCAGTGCTGGCGCTCACCGGCAGCTACACGCAGTTGTTCACGTATGTCACGTTCGGCGGGGTGTTGTTCCACGTCGCGGCCGGCCTGGCGCTGTTCCGCCTGCGCCGGACGCGTCCGGATGCCGCTCGCCCCTACCGGGTCTGGGGCTGGCCGCTGGTGCCGGCCCTGTTCGTGCTCGGCATGGCGCTGCTCACGCTGAACACGCTGGCGTCCGCGCCACGCGAGTCGTTGCTCGGACTGCTGGCGATCGCGGCCGGCGTACCGGCCTACCTGGCGTGGCGCCGAGCAGCGGTGCGGCGCGGGCGCGCGGACGCCTGAAAAGCGCAACGGCGCACGGGATGAGCGTGCGCCGCTGAGAACTCGAGGGGATGCACTCAGGCCGCGTGCTTCATGTCCTCGGCGCTGTCGTCCCCGGCCTGGACCACGGCAGGCGCATGCTTCTTGTGGTAGGCCACCGACTCGGCGTAGCCGCGCTCGAAGTCCTGCGCGGCGCGCGCGCTGTTGCACGCGACCATGTTCTTCCGCGGTCGCTCGGCCAGCATCTTCTTCCATAGCTCGGTGAGTGACAGTCCGGGCGCGGCGACGTGCACGGAGCCTGCCGGAAGTTCGACCTCCATGGGCTCCAGCGTCGTGTAGTCGGCCAGCGAGCCGTCCTCGTAGCGCGTCACGAACTCGGCCCAGAAGCCTGAGCGCGGATGGTCATAGAGCATGGCGTAGGCACTCTCGGCAGCGTTGGCATGGAGCGCTAGCGTCAGCTCCGGCATCTCTCGCACCATGAATACGCCGGCGGGCGCGAAGCCCGACGCGCTCAACTGGCGCTCGGCCGATTCGCGCGAGCGCTCGTCACGCCACTTGGGATGCAGCACGTGCACGAGGTAGATGCGGTCGGGCTGCTCGGCCATGGCCTGCGCGCGGAGCTTGCCGCCAAGCACGCGCACGGCAATGGCGCGCAATGCGGGCCACGACAGCAGGAATGCCACCAGGGCGACGGGCCAGAGCCAGATCGAGTCCACGCGGACCTCCAGTGAAGGCTTGTGAGACGTTGCAGCCGACACGGCCGTCATCGGCGGCCCGGCTCGGCAGGTTGAGTTCGTTCTCTCGCCCCGCGGGTGGCAACACACCCCGGGGCCCCTGAAACTCGTGTGTCCCCGCTGGAGATGGCGCACTCGAGGATCACTTGAGATCACGAAAGCCCTGAGCTGAGGGTGGTAACGGTAGGTGGCGATGCGTGATAGCCGTACGCAAGTTTGCCAGCCCCAGGTCGCCCCCAGCCGGCCGGCGACCCGCACCAGCGCCATGGAAGCACCCGGGATCGTCCGCCCACCGGCATCGTCCTCGCCTTCCCACATCGAACGCGGGGTGGCTCGAATCTCGCCATCGTCGATCCCGGTCCTCTGTCAGCGGCTCACGTGCGCTCGGAGAACCGGTCCGTGGCGGCGATCAGGGCACGGTGATTGGCCGGGTCGAACGCACTGTGGCCGGCATCGGCAGTGATCTGGAAGTCCGCCTCGGGCCACGCCCGGTGCAGGGCCCAGGCGCTCTCGGCCGGGCAGACGACGTCGTAGCGGCCCTGCACGATCACCGCCGGGATGTGGCGGATGCGCGGGACGTCCCGCAGCAGCTGGTCCTCGGTCTGCAGGAAGCCGCGATTCTGGAAGTAGTGCGCCTCGATGCGCGCGAATGCCAGCGCGAACTCCTCCTCCTCATAGTGCTCCTTCATGGCCGGATCCGGGAGGAGCTTGCTGGTCGCGCCCTCCCACCCGGCCCAGCGTTTGGCAGCGGCCACGCGGACATCACGGTCGGCGCTCGTCAGCCGGCGGTGGTAGGCCGCGATCATGTCGTGCTGTTCGGCGGCCGGGATATGCGTCCAGTAGGGCTCCCAGAGCTCGGGGAAGATCGCCGATGCCCCGCGCTGGTAGAACCACTCGAGCTCTTGCCGGCGCAGCAGGAAGATGCCGCGCAGGATCAGCTCGGTGACGCGCTCCGGGTGCTGCTGCGCGTAGGCGAGCGCCAGCGTGCTGCCCCAGCTGCCCCCGAACACCTGCCAGCGCTCGATCCCGAGGTGCGCCCGCAGTTGTTCGATGTCGGTGACCAGATGCCAGGTGGTGTTGTCCTCGAGCGAGGCCGCTGGCGTGCTCAGTCCGCAGCCGCGCTGGTCGAAGATCACGATGCGGTAGCGCAGCGGATGGAAGAACCGCCGCATGGCCGGCGAGCTGCCGCCACCCGGGCCGCCGTGCAGGAACACCACCGGCTTGCCCGCCGGGTTGCCCGACTGTTCGTAGGCGATCTCGTGCAGCGCCGAGACGCGCAACCGCCCGCGGTCATAGGGCTCGATCGCCGGATAAGCCCAGGTGTGCGGGTCCCGGCCTGGACTCTCGATCGACATGGCGTGGCTCCTCTGCTTCCTGATGAGTCGTCGGGTGTTGCTTGTCCTTCGCCGACTTGCGGTCGGGCTTCGATACAAGCGCGCGGCGCTGCCGGGGAGTCTGGCACCCGCCTTCGCCCGAAGCCCCCATGAACGAGTCGCCCCGGTGACGCACGCTCATGAGCGGTGCCACCGGGGCGACTGGCGTGTGCTGAAGGCTACTTCATCATCACGACGCGAGTGTTGAACACGCGGCCGGCCGCGACGAAGCGGGCGAAGTACATGCCCGCGGCCGGTGCCGAGCCGTCGTCGTTGACGGTCCACGACGCCGTGTGCCAGCCCGCGGACTGGGCGCCGCGCGCCAGGGTCGCCACCCGACGTCCGGTGATGTCATACACGGCCAGCTCGACCGGAGAGTCCTTCGGGAGCCCGTAGCGGAAGCCCGATCGGCTGGAGGCCGGGTTGCTGCCCGTGATGCTGAACGTCAGCTGGACCGGGAGCGCCGGACTGACATCGGTGGACGTGCAGTCGACCGCGTCGGCGGCGAGGTCGAAGAATGGTTGGTTGTCGATGCCGGTGAATGCGATCGACGCGATGTCCCAGCCGGTGGCGCCGACGCCGGCGTCACACGCGATGCGGAACCGCAGCTTCACGCTCTGGCCGGCATAGGTGCTGCCGAAGTTGCCGGTGACCGTGGTGAGTGCGGGGTACGAGACGCTCTGGCCGACATACGCCGCGCGGCCGCTGAGCGGGTTGCCCGAGCCGGTGAACAGCACGCTGCCGTAGCCCGGGGACAGCACGCCGACGCCGGCATCCACCCAGGTCGAGCCGCCGTTGGTCGAGATCTCCACGACGCCGCCGTCATAGAACGCCGAGGCATCGCGCTCGAAGTCCCAGCGGGTCTGCATCGAGAACGCCAGCGGCACCGAGGACGAGACCTGGAGCGCAGGCGTGACGATGGAGTGATCGGCGATGTCACCCAGGTCCGCGCCATGGAAGCGGTGGTCGGTCGGGCCGAACTCGGACACCTCCCAGCGTCCGGCGACGATCGAGCCCCATGGCGGGGACAGTGTCTCGACGTTCTCGGTGGCGGAGGCGACCTGGTCGGTGTTGCCGCGCGCGTAGAGTGTCGTCGTGCGCGCACCCGGGATCGCGAGGTCGATGTCGTTGTACGTGGCGATGACGTCCACCACTTCGACGCCGCTCGCGCCGAGCAATTCCACCTGCAGAGTCACGGACGCGGACTGCAGGGGTGCCAGTGTCGGCAGGGTGGCCGAGCCGCCGGCCGGGAAGCCGACGTGCGGATTCGTGCTCGACAATGACACCGTGGTGTGGCTCAGGGTGATGTTACCGACGTTCCGGAGCGTCACCGTGACGTGGCCGACCTCGCTGTTGTCGAGGTAGCCATCGGCATCACAGTCGCGCACGCCGACATCGAGCGACTTCGCCACCACGGCGAGGTCGCCGCCCGTGACAAAACTCTCGACGACGCCGGCATTGGTGGCGTCGAACCGATTGGGTGCGACGGCGCCGACACCGGCGCCGCGCCTGGCGAACGCTGTCCAGAACGCCTGGAAATCGTTGGTATCCTGCACGTACGCAGCGGCCAGCAGCGCATCACGCGCTTCCAGCAGCGTCGGGGCATTGGGGGTCAGCTTGTAAGCCGCCACCAGATAATCGCGCATGCGCTGCTGGGACTGTGCGAACGTCAGGCGGCCGCTGTCGCGCAACAGCGCGGCGTAGCACTCCCACAGCATGTTGCACCACACCTCGCCGGCGTTGTGCACCTCGGCGTTGTTGGCGCCGTCGGCACCGAACCGGGTCGGCGGCGTGACCGGCAGGGCGATGCCGTTCTGGATGTGCTTGAACGTCAGGCCGTTCTTCGCCATGTTGGTGGAGTACGGCACGCGACGGATGCCGAAGTAGAACGCGTTCGACGTTCCGACTGACGGGTAGAGCGCGTAGCCGGCGAGACCGAACACTCCGCTCCACGCTGGATTCGCACCCACCAGGATGTCCTCGGGGCGCACCGTGATCATCAAGGCATGGAAGTCGGCCCAGCCCTCGCCGAGGCCGCCCGCCATGTTCGTCGACAAGCCAGCGGCGTTGCCCACGAGCCGGTTGCTGATGAAATGCCCCCACTCGTGCGCCACGATGTGGTTGTCGAGCGAGCCGTCACGGCTGATCGAGGCCTGACGGGACATGTTGAGCGTCACGGGGTCGGTGAGCAGTGCGGCCTTGAGTGCGTTCGCGGTCGCGAGCGTCACGGACAGCACCGGGATGGTGACACCACCCGCCGTGCCACCCAGCGCGGGCGGCAGCGTGCCCGACACGTTGTCGGCCACGATGACGCCGATCGCCCCTGCAGCCTGCGCGTTCTGCGCTTTGAGCAGGAACGAACAGGTGCCGCGGTCGAGCATGACGATCTTGCCGGCGACCTGCACGTTGTTCGCCAGCCCCGAGCAGCCGTCGTTCGTGGGCGCGATGCCGTCGATGCCGATGATGAGCGATCCCGAGAGGTTGAAGGTCTGCGGGCCGAAGCCGGTGGCGACGCCCGCGGCATAGCTGCCTGCCACCCCCGCCGGAGCCGACACGGTCAGCGCCGAGGCGCCGGCCGGGGTGAACAGGTACATCTGCATCCGCCCCGGCGAACCATCGGCCGGAGTGCTCATGTTGGCGTTGTTGGTGCCGCCGAAGTCCTGCGCTTCGGACCGCATGGCGTCGCCGCCCAGGCCGCCGCGCCCGAAGTTGTTGGTCTGGCCGTTGCCCGCAGCTTCATTGAAGCCCGAGTCGTAGTACCAGTCGTGGAAGAAGTTGTTGTTGTAGAACAACTGCGTGATCGCTGCCATGCGCTGGTCGTTGCTCACGCTCGGCGCCTGATTGACGTCGTAAGTGCGGTCGAACGTGTTCGCGCTCGTCGCTGTGGCCCGCAGGTCGCCAGCGCTGAAACCGTCCGGCGTGACCAGGTCGGCGTAGGCGTCGACGTTATTGCCCGTGGTCACCGTGGCACCCGGTGCGAGCCATGGGTCATTGGTCGAGATCGGACCGTTCTGGAGCGTGCGCAGGACCGGCGCGACGAACGCCGGCGCGAAGTTGTCCGGCAAGCCGGTCGGATGCGGCGTCGGGCTCGTGCCCTGCGGGCCGTCGTGCGGCAGTCCGACTCCTGCGTTCTCCGCCCAGGCACGGTAGCTGAAACTGTCGAATGCCATGATGTCGTGACGGAACAGCAGGTGGCCGTCCGTCGCGTCGACGACATACGAGTAGGCCTGGTCGGGCGCGAGCAGTTCGACGTACCAGGCCGGCGCCAGCGCATCCGGAAGATGGAACAGCGTCTGCTTCACGCGCACCGGGCCGCCGGGCTGGAGGCCCTGCGGAAGACTCGCGGTCGCCGCCGAGACGTCGTAGTGGAGGTAGCCACCTTCGGAGGTGTGCGTGAACTGCACAGCCTTCGCACTCGTCACACGGCCCGCGAAGTCGTCGAGCGCGACCTGCAGCGCGGCATCCGGCGTCAGCTTGAACACGGGTGCGCCGCTGCGTGCGATCAGCTCACGGCTCGGGATGTAGCCCGCCACGGCGACCAGCGACAGCTCGCGGTCCATGAGCACCTTGACCTCGTCGCGGAACACATCGATGCCACCGACCCGTTGCGTGAACGTCGCGATGATGCCGCCGCGGCCGGTGTCGTGGACATCGCGCAGCGGTGCCTCGGCGACATCGGCAGCCTGCAGGCGGTAGTAGCCGGAGACCAGATCCAGGTGCTGGCGCGCGGCCGCTTCGGCCGTCGGCTTGACCGCGGAGCGCGCGAACATGCTCGTCCGGCCGCCGGCGGTGCGGTCGGCCCACAGGAACGTTGGGACGTCGTAGCGCTCATCCAGACTGGCGGGGGTCGCGAGCCGCAGGAGCGAACTGCTGAGGCGTGCGCGTGCGGCGAGTGTCCGGGTCGCGGCCGACGGCCGCAGGCCGGACGTGGCGTCGAGTTCGGCCCGCGGGCCAGCGAGCGCAGACGTGGCGGTGAACGCGAAGAGCAGCATCGAGCTGGCCGCGAAGCGGCCCATCGTACGGCGCGACAGCATCGGGGGCGCCCCCTGGGTGCGCCGGGAGCCGGACAGCGTTCCCGGTCGGATGGATGACGGGTACGACGGAATGGGCGACACCGGAGATTAGCGGTTCACCGCGGGGCCGGACAACGCCTGAATTGGGGCCGGCAAGTGCATTGGGCAGGCCCCGCCACGCGCTCGGGCGTTTCTCCCGGGTGGGACGGAGCGGTGCGACCTGATAAAGTGCCCACCCTTCCGGAGCGCAGGCTCCCCCGCTACCCCCTCCACGACGCTTGGGACTCCCCTCCGAGATGATCAACTTCGTCAACGTCAGCAAGCAATATGGCAAGCAAGTGCTGTTCGTGGAGACCTCCTTCCAGCTGAATGCGGGTGAGAAGGCCGGCCTGGTCGGCCCCAACGGCGCCGGCAAGACCACCGTGTTCCGCATGATCACCGGTGAGGAGTCCCCGGACGAGGGCGATGTCACACTCCCGAAGCGCATGAGCATGGGCTACTACCGTCAGGACATCGGCGAGATGAGTGGCCGCAGCGTTCTTGACGAGGCCATCGCCGGAAGCGGCAACCTGGGGGAGCTGCACCACGAGCTCAAGGACCTCGAGCATGCCATGTCCGACCCGGCGCGGGCCGCTGACATGGAGCCGATCCTCGAGCGCTTCGGCCACGTGCAGGAGGAGTACGAGCGCGGCGGCGGCTATGACATCGAGGCGCGAGCGCGCGAGATCCTGCATGCGCTTGGCTTCGAGCAGGCGCAGATGGACGGCGACGTGGGTGCGCTTTCGGGGGGCTGGAAGATGCGCGTGGGTCTCGCGCGCATCCTGCTCGGGCGGCCCGACCTGCTGCTGATGGACGAGCCCACGAATCACCTGGATATCGAGAGCATCCTGTGGCTCGAGAAGTTCATCCGCGACTATCCCGGCGCCGTGCTCATGACCTGCCACGACAAGGACTTCATGAACCGTATCGTCGACCGGATCATCGAGATCGACGGCGGAGAGTTCACCACGTACACCGGCGACTACGACTTCTACGTGCGCGAGCGTGCCATCGCGAACGCGAATCGCGAGGCTCAGCACGCCCGCCAGCAGGCCATGCTCGCCAAGGAGCGTCGCTTCATCGAACGCTTCCAGAAGCATGCCGCCAAGGCCGCGCAGGTACAGAGCCGCGTCAAGAAGCTCGAGAAGATCGAGATGGTCGAACTGCCGCGCCAGCGCAAGATCGTCGAGTTCAAGTTCCGCCAGCCGAGCCGCTCCGGTGAGGACGTGCTCGAACTGAAGGGCGTGAGCAAGGCGTATGGCGACAAACACGTCTACAGGGGCTTCGACCTCAACATCCGCCGCACCGAACGCTGGTGCGTGATGGGCCGCAACGGTGCCGGCAAGAGCACGCTCCTGAAGATGGTCGTGGGTGCGGTGCTGCCCGACGCCGGCAGCCTGCGGCTGGGCGCATCGCTCAAGGTCGGCTACTTCGCGCAGCAGGCACTCGACCTGCTGGATCCGGGCCTGACGGTGTTCGAGCAGATCCAGCGCGACTTCCCGCTCGAGTCCCAGGGTGTCATGCGCAACCTGCTCGGGGCGTTCCAGTTCTCGGACACCGATGTCGACAAGCCGATCCGTGTGCTGTCGGGCGGCGAGAAGTCCCGCCTCGTGCTGGCCCGGATGCTGTTCGACCCGCCCAACTTCCTCGTGCTCGACGAGCCCACGAACCACCTGGATCTAGAGACCAAGGAGATGCTCGTGGAAGCGCTCAAGGACTTCGAGGGCACGATGCTGTTCGTGAGCCACGACCGCACGTTCCTCAGGGGTTTGAGCAACCGCGTGCTCGAACTGCGCCCGGGCGATCCCGAACAGGGCATCGCACCGCAGCCGCCGTTCCCCTACCTGGGCTCGTACATCGAGTATGTCGAGCGCACCGGCAGCGAAGCCGCGGGCGTGCACAACTGATTGCGCCGTCCGGATGCCGACGGTGCCGACGCCCCCCCGGGCGCGGCCGGTTCGAATTCCAGGCGCCAGGTGAGCATCGTGACACGAGTGTGGGCGGGACTCAGGCCCCCGCACCTTCGCGCTGCAGCGAACGCTCGAGCGCCTCGAGCAGGCTGCGCGTACCGGTGGCGCGTTCGCCAGGATGGTCGTAGCCGTCCAGGAACACGCCCTGCTCGGTGACCACGATGCGGGCGCCGTCGCCGGAGCGGTAGAACTCGACCGTCGCCAGCGACACCGAGATCCGCCGGCTGTCCATGTGCATGCTGTAGCTGTAGACGATGCGCTCGTCGAGCACGATATCGTGGTAGACCGCGCGGTAGTCCGAGATCGCGCCGTTCGCCCACTCGCCCACCAGTCGTTCGTGCCCGCCCTCGGAGAAGTCCAACTCGCGCAGGCCCTGCTTCCAGCTGTCCTTGGGACCGGCGAACCAGCGCGCCTTCGCCTTGGCCGTCGCCCAGGCAGCGAAGACGCGTTCGAGCGTGGCGTCGTAGGTGTGCTCGACGGTGAACGTCTCGTAGGTCGTGGAACGGTCGCTCATGACTTCTTCCTCCGGGGATGGGATTCGGGGGTCGTCTCGGCGAGACAAGCGCCCAAGACGTCCAGGTGGCGCTCCCATGTGGCGCGCCGACCGGTCATCCACTGCTCCGCTGAACGCATGACCGCCGGTTTGATGCGGCACACGCGCACACGGCCCTGCTTCTCGGACTGCACCAGCCCCGAGTCCTCGAGCACGCCCAGATGCTGCAACACCGACGGCAGCTTCATGGCGAGCGGACGGGCCAGTTCGCTCACCGACGCCGGCCCGCGCACCAGTCGCTCGACGATGGTGCGACGGGTCGGATCGGCGAGCGCCTGGAACACGCTGTCGAGGGCTGCTGAATGGTTAGGCATATGCCTTACTGTCGCATGAGGGCGCCGGTCGCGCAAGCCCGTTCGGGGTCGACCCACCGATCACCCGGACCGGGGCGCACCATGCGGGTTCACCGGGCGGTTCAGCCCTTCAAGGTGTAGCCGCGTGTCGCGAGCAGCGGCCGGATGCGCTCGCGTACATCGCCGTTCAACTCGACCGCACCCATGCGCACCGTCCCGCCGGTTCCACAGGCTTTCTTCAACGCCCCCGCCAGTTCCGCCAGGAACTCGGCGTTTTGTGGCAGCCCGTCGATGACCGTGACATTCTTGCCGCCGCGGCCCTGTTTCTCGAGCCGCAGCCTGGCGGTGATCCGGGCGGGCACGTCGCTGGTCTGGGTGCCTGGTCTGGAGCATCTGCAATCCACGACGGGCCAGCCGCAACCCGGGCAGATCCGGCCGACACCCGTGGAATAGACGAGCTTGGAGGGCATGGGGAGCACTCTAGCGGTGCCGCCGGGCCCGTGGGAAGTGGCCCCCTCGGGAAGCCCACTTCCGGTTGCTGACTGGACAGGAACCCATGGTCCATTCGATTCTGGAGCGGAATGCGCTTAGGATGGGCTGAGTGCCGAGCTCACCCGGCCGCCGCACGAATGGAATCGTCCACCTGTACGTCCCTTAAAGGAGTAGACGTGGCGGCAACACACAAGAAGTTCTCGATCTTCTGGTTCAGCGTCCAGACGATCGTCCAGTTCACGCTCCTGATGTTGGCCATCCGTACGTTCGTCCCCCAGATGTGGACCGCCCAACTGGCCGGTGGCGTGCTTCCGTTCGTGGCGTGTTTCCTCGCCATGCACCTGGTCATGTGCTTCTTCGAGTGGGCCTTCCATCGCTACGTACTGCACGCGATGGTCTCGCCGATACTGGAGCGCTTCGCGCGCGGCCACCGGACTCACCATGGGCTCACCCCCATCAAGCTGCAGGCGGTGAGCGAGGGTTCGGACCGCTACATCCTGAACCGCTACCCCATCACAGAAGATGAGCAGTACGAGGACTCGGCGTTCCCGCCCTACGCGCTGGCCGCGTTCTGGTTGTTCTTCACGCCACTGCTGGTGGGGCTGCAGTTCGCGTTCCCGACGCTTCCCGTGCTCGTGGGCGGCTACTCGGCGATCGCGGTCTCGATGACGTTATACGAGATCCTGCACGCCATCGAGCACCTGCCGTACGAGTGGTGGCAGAAGGCGATCGAGCACCCGACGTTCGGCGGCATGTGGACCAAGCTCTACGGCTTCCACCACTTCCATCACGCCAATATCAACGTCAACGAGGCGATCTCGGGCTTCTTCGGATTGCCCGTGGCCGACTGGGTGTTCCGCACCTATCACCAGCCGCGCGAGTTGTTGCTGGAAGGCCGTGTCGCCTCAGCCAGGGACTTCGCGGTCAAGCCGCCATGGGGATTCGTGCAGGCGATGGACGCCTGGGCGCGGAAGCAGGAGTCCAAGATCCAGCGCCAATTGCAGGCCGCCAGGCCGGACCGCATCCAGCACTCGGCCGAGGAGCACGAGCCCGAATTGGAGCGCAAGGTCCAGGGCAAGTAGCCGCCACCGCTGCGCGCCAGACCCGCGACATGCACTCGGTGCGTGTCGCGGGTCTTCGCGTTCAACGCAGGCGCGTGCTCGCTGCTTGAACAAGCGGCGCGGCTGAGCCACAGTCGGGGGCCATGTCCGCTCCCCTGTCTCCAGTGCCCGCCGCTCGAGCGGCCCGGGCGCACTTCGACCGCCACGAACTGGCCGGCTCGCTGGGCGACCTCGGGACGTTCCTGCCGCTTTTGGTGGGCATGTCGAGCCAGAACGGCTTGGACTTCGGCGCGGCGCTGTTCTTCGCCGGCGCGTTCAACATCGTCACGGGTCTGACGTTCGCGATCCCCATGGCCGTGCAGCCCATGAAGGCGATTGCCGCCGTCGCGTTGTCGCAGGGGCTCACGGCGCCGCAGATCATGGCGGCCGGCATCACGGTGAGCGTGGTGATCCTGGTGCTGGGTTTGACCGGCCTGATCGGCGCGCTCGACCGGCTGGTGCCACGCAGCGTGGTGCGCGGGCTGCAACTATCGCTCGGCCTGACGCTGCTGACCAAGGGCGTCCAGATGGTGACCGGCACGCACACGATGCTTGGTTTGGACAGTTATGCCACCGCACTGGCTGCAGCACTGGTGGTGCTGACGCTCGTGGGCTCGCGCGTGATGCCCGCGGCCCTGGTGCTGTTCGTGGGCGGTGTGGTCATCGCGCTCGCTCGCGAACCGGGCGTAGCGCATCAGCTGCAACTGGGCTTCACGCTGCCGCACTGGTCGCCGCCGGCGTGGGCCGACTTCGTGACGGCGTTCCCCAAGGCCGCACTGCCGCAGCTCCCACTAACCACGCTCAACTCGGTGATCGCGGTGTGCGCGCTCTCGGGTACGCTGTTCCCGGACCGGCCGGCCTCGACGCGGCGCGTCGCGGTATCGGTGGGGCTCATGAACCTGGTGGCGGGGTGGTTCGGCGGCATGCCCATGTGCCATGGCGCCGGCGGACTCGCCGGGCAATACCGCTTCGGCGCACGCACCGGCGGTTCGATCCTGTTCCTGGGCGCCGTCAAGATCGTGGCGGCGGTACTATTCGGCGCTTCGCTCATGGGCATGTGCCGCGCTTTCCCCGCGAGCGTGCTGGGCGTGATGCTGGTGTTCAGCGGGCTCGAGCTGGGTTCGGTGTTCCGCGATCAGACGGCCCGAGCCGACGCATTCACCGGCCTGCTCACCGCGGGCGTGAGTCTGGCGCTCAACAACGTCGGCGCGGGCTTCGTGGCCGGACTGGCGGTGGCATGGTTGCTGCGCGCGCCATGGGTGAAGTTCGAGCGCGAATGAGCCGGCGGGTGTGGCGCGCTCGCGCACCCGGGCGAGTGCACATGGTAGTCTGCCAGGCATGACCCCGCCCGACGGTATCGGCGAACTCGAGGGCGCCGGCTTCGAGGGCTTCCTCACGATCGGCCAGTTGCATTCGAGTTCGTGTCTCGACGTGCCCAACGAACGCGGTGTGTACGTGGTGCTGACGCGCAGCGACGCACCTCACGCTTTCCGGGTCCGCAGTTCGGCACCCGTGTGGCGCGGCAAGGACCCCGCGCTGGCGGTCGAGGAGCTCGCCGAGCAGTGGGTGCCCGGGGCCACAGTGCTGTACGTGGGCCGCGCGCGCGGGCCCGGCGTACGCGCGCGATTGCGTCAGCGCATCAAGCGCTACCTGCGGTTCGGGCATGGCAGGGTGGTCGGCGCCTGGGCCGGCCGGCTGATCTGGCAGTTGGCCGAAGTGAGCCGGCTGGTGGTGGCGTGGCGCGTGAGCGGCGGGGACGAGGATCCTGCCGATGTCGAGGCGCGCCTCCTGCTGGAGTTCGAAGCGCGCCACGGCGCGCTGCCGTTCGCGAACCTGCGCGGCGAGACGGATGGCGACGAGGACGAGGTGAAGACGACGGGGTCAGCGGCGGGCGAGCCATCCTGCGATTAGAGCTCGTCTCTCCCCGCCTGCCGACCCCGCCTCAAACCTGCAGCGGAATCCCGCGCGGGCGCCGGAGCGCCGCGCCCGCCGTGACGGTCTGCCTCATGTCGCCGGGAACCCATGTGTCCGGGTGCGATGGGCGGGCTGTTCGCCGCTGGCGCCACGGCGGGCGCTGCGCTCCGGACTCGCGCATGCCCCCCTGAGCTTGGAGTCATGCGAGTCGACCGCTGGGTGTGTGCTTCGCAAGGTGAGGGTCGACTCGCCATGGACGGCGCCGGAGCGGACGTTGGAGCCTGTGGTCCTGACGATCTCGAACGGTTCGGCTCTGGCGTGCGGATGCGGGGCGTGGCTGGCAGGGGGTGGCCTCGAAGCGGCCTGAGGACGCCCCGGAATCGTGGCTGGCGGATCTGCCGGCACTTGCAGCGGTGGATCCGCGGGGCCGGGCGCGGGCGGGTCGGCCGGACCCGGTGCGGGCGGATCAGCCGGAATCGGAGCGGTCGCGCGAGCCAACACGGTCCTGTGCGGGGTTCGAGTGATGGCGATCATGGTGCCGTGTGAGCCGGGTGTGTGCGGGGCCTCGCGCATCATGCGTACGCGAGCGCACGCTGGAGCCGGAGCCTCGCCTCGTCGATGGGTGAGGCGAAGCGTTGGGGGTCTTGATAGCTCGTGAGCAGCGCGACCGGATCGAGGATCGACAACACCGCGTCGCCGGCTTCGTCCTGCGTGATCGAGATGGTGTGCGGCGCCATGAGGCCTCCCGCGGGATCGGTCATGATGAGTTGATGCACGAGCGAGGGCTTGACCACGCCCAGGAGAATGTAAGGCTGGAGCTCCAG